>JBEVKV010000307.1:0-4942 GCA_040509515.1 Pyrinomonadaceae bacterium
GACACCGAGTTCACGGCGCGCGACACGCTCGTCGTCACGGTCTACCCCGTCAACCAACCGCCCGTCGCCGACGCCGGGGCCGACCAGACCGTCAGGCTGCCGGCCGGCGCAGGGTTGCACGGCGCGGCGAGCGACGACGGCTTCCCCGTAGGCAGCGCCCTGACCACGACGTGGAGCTTGGTCGGCGGCCCCGGCGCGGTCGTCTTCGCGGACGCCTCCGCGCCCGTGACGACCGCGACCTTCAGCACTTCGGGCACGTACACGCTGCGGCTGACGGCGAGCGACACGCGGCTGACGGCGAGCGACGAGGTGACCGTCAACGTCCTCCCGTCCAACCTGCCGCCGTCGGCAGACGCCGGGCCGGATCAGACCGTTGACCTGAGCGCGCAGACGCTTCCGTTGGAGAACCTGACGCTGCGCAGGATTTCGACCGGCTTCAACAGCCCCATCGGCATCGACTACCACCAGCCGACGGGCAAGGTCGTGATGTCGGTCAACTACCCCTCGGGCCAGCCCCACAACTTCGAGCTGGTCGCCGCAGACGGCTCGCGCACGGGCTTCTCCGGCATCCACGGCCTGACCGAAGAACTCAAGCTCGCCACCGCGCGCGACGAGGGCAACGGCATGAGCCGCGGCGGCTTCCGGGCGGGCGAGCTGTTCGCCGGGACGGGGACGCCCGGCGTAATCGCGCGCGTCTCGCCCGACGGCGCGTCCGTGCAGAACCCGTGGGTGACGCTCCCCGGCGAGTCGGGGCTCATGCGCGGCAGCCTCTACGTCGACCGCACGGGCGTCTTCGGCGGCGACCTCATCGCGGTGACGACCGGCGGCGGCGTCTGGCGCGTCAACTCCGCCGGGCGCGCCTCCCGCGTGGCGCAGCTCAACACGCACCTCGAAGGCTTATCGACCATCCCGAACATCGCCGAGAAGTACGGCCCGTGGGCCGGCAAGATTCTCATCGGCGCGGAGGAACAGGGTCGCCTGTACGCGGTCGACGCCGACGGCGTCAGCACCTCTTACCAACTCGGCATCAACCCCGAAGACATCGACATCATCCCGCCCAACGAAAACTTCTTCGGCGTCGATTACGCCGGCCAGACGCTTTGGGGCGCGCCGGCCGCCGCCTTCGGCAGCATCGTCGGCGACATCCTCGTCGCGCAGGAATCGCCCGGCATACTCTACCGCGTGCGCTGGAACGGGACGGCCTTCGAGAAGTCGCAGCTCGCGCAGGTCTCGCAGTGGGAGCACGTCACCTTCGCCCCGGCCGGCATCGCGGAGATTCCGTCCGTGGGCGGGACGGTCACGCTCAACGGCGTCGTCACGGACGACGGCCTGCCGGCCGGCGCGCCGCTGCGCGCCAACTGGACGAAGGTGAGCGGCCCCGGCCCCGTCTCGTTCGCAGACGCTTCGAGACCCGTCACCACCGCCTCCTTCCTCGAACCCGGCGCGTACGTCCTGCGCCTGACGGCGGACGATTCTGAGTTCACCGCCGCCGACGAGATGACCGTCACGGTCAACGCGCCGAACCAGCCGCCCGTCGTCAACGCCGGGCCGGATCAAATCATGACGCAGCCGGACGCGGCCGTGCTCAACGGCGTCGTGACCGACGACGGCCGTCCCGCCGCCGGCGCGCTGACGTACGCGTGGGGCGTGGTCATCGGGCCGGGGGCCGTGACCTTCAGCGACCCCGCGCTGCCCGTCACGACCGCGCGATTCAGCGCGCCCGGCACGTACGTCCTGCGCCTCTCGGCCAGCGACTCCGTCCTCTCCGGCGCGGACGAGGTGACGGTCGTCGCCAACCCGGCGGTCGTCCCGCTCGAAGGCGCGACGCTCGCGCTCTCGCCGTCCGCCGCCGGGCCGAACGTCACCGGCACGTCGCAGACGCTCCGCGCCGCGCTCAAGGACGTGAACAACGTCCCCCTCGCCAACCAGACGATTCAGTTCATCGTCAGCGGGACGAACACGACGAGCGGCAACTCGGTCACCGACGCCTCGGGCGTGGCCGCCTTCACCTACACGGGCGCGACGACGGGCGGCGACACGGTCAGGGCGACGGTGCGCAGCGGCCTCACGCTCCTCGAATCGAACGAGGCGACCGTGAGCTGGGTGACGCCCGTTCAGGTCATCTCGACGACGACCGTCAACGCGCGCTTCTTCACGTCGAACCACTCGGGCGTCTTCGGCACGCCCCCGACGCAGGAGCCCGCCTTCTCGCAGTTCTTCCCGACCATCAACTTCAACCCGCCGAACGGCACCGTCCCCGGCAACACCTCGGGCGTGGGCGTCAACACGCGCCCGTTCACCAACGTCACGACCGACGTGAACGGCAATTTCACCGGCGTTATCCCGGCGCAGGGCAACGGCCTGACGGCCGGCGTCGACGTGCTCTTTGACTTCAACGCCGTCTTCACCGGCACCTTCACGGTGGCGCGGGCCGGCAACATCACCTTCAACTTCTTCAGCGACGACGGCTTCATCTTCGGCGTCGG
Organism: Pyrinomonadaceae bacterium; assembly: GCA_040509515.1. GTDB lineage: Bacteria > Acidobacteriota > Blastocatellia > Pyrinomonadales > Pyrinomonadaceae > QHXN01. The sequence goes on from JBEVKV010000307.1 coordinate 2,487, forward strand.
CGGCGGCGCGACGCGCGTCGGCGGCGCGCTCTCGAACCCGCCCGCGTCGGGGCGCACGCCCTTTGAAGACCTGCCGGTCATGGGCTCCTTCAACAACCCCACCGGGCCGGTGGCCAACAGCATCACGGTCTTCTTCCCCGCCGCCGGCAGCTACCCCTACGAGGTGGACTACTCTGAGTGCTGCGCCGGCGAGCTGGCGCTGACGATGACGACCGCCGGCTCGGGCAACCACGGCGTGCCGCCCACGGGCTCGCTCGCGCTCAGCCCGAACACGGTCGCGCCGCGCGACGTGGGTCAGCAGCAGACCTTCAACGTCAAGGCGACGGACGCCGCCGGCAACCCCATCGCCAGCCTGCCGCTGCTGCTCAACATCGCGGGGGCCAACCTGCAGCAGTTGAGCGCCACCACGGACGCCGACGGCCGCGCGGCCTTCACCTACACGGGGAGCAACGTCGGCACGGACGGCTTACAGGTGTCCGCGCCGGTCGGCGGCTCAATCGCCTACTCGAACGTCGTGTCCGTGCGCTGGAACGTGGCCAACCGCGCCCCGGTCGTCAACGCCGGGGCCGACCAGAGCATCACGCCGCCGTCGAGTTCGGTCACGCTCTCGGGGACGGTCACGGACGACGGGCTCCCGTCGGGCGCGCCGCTCACCACCGTCTGGACGAAGGTGAGCGGCCCGGGCGCGGTCACCTTCGGCAACGCGGGCCAGCGCGCGACGACGGCGACCTTCGGGCAGCCGGGCGTCTACGTCTTGCGGCTGACGGCGAGCGACACGCTACTGACCGGCAGCGACGACGTGACCGTCAGCCTCGACGGCCCGAACCAGTCGCCGGTCGTCAACGCCGGCCCCGACCTGACGGTGACGCTGCCCGCCGGCGCGACGCTCGTCGCCACGGCCACCGACGACGGGCTGCCGCTCAACTCGACGCTCTCCGTCTCGTGGGCCATGTTGAGCGGCCCCGGCAACGTCACCTTCAACCCGGCCAATCAGGCGGCGGCGGTCGCCACCTTCAGCGCCCCCGGCACCTACGTCCTGCAACTCACGGCCAACGACACGGCGCAGAGCACGAGCGACAGCGTCAGCATCACCGTCAACCCGGCGGTGCCGCCGCCCACCGCCACCATCGCCAGCCCCGCCGACGGCGCGGAGGTCACGGGGCGCACGGCCTTCGTCGGCACCATCAGTCAGGGCACCACATGGCGGCTCGAATACAGCCCGGCCGCGGAGCGGGGCACGCCCAATCAGGTCTGGACGGTCATCGGCTCGGGCAACACGCCCGTGACGAACGGCGTCCTCGGGGTCTTCGACCCGACGCTGCTGCTCAACGGCCTCTACCTCGTCCGGCTCGTCGCCACCGACGCGGCGGGGCAGACCACCGTCAACACGGTGACGGCCGTCGCCACCGGCGAGCAGAAGGTCGGCAACTTCTCACTGGGGTTCAACGACCTCAGCGTCCCCGTAGCCGGGCTGCCGATAGAGGTGCGCCGCACCTACGACAGCCGCGACAAGCGCGGCGGCGACTTCGGCGTCGGCTGGAGGCTCGACCTCCAGAACGTGCGCATCGACAAGAACATGGACGTCGGCAAGGACTGGGAGCAGACGCTGACGGGCGGCTTCTTCCCGTTCTTCTGCCTGCGCCCGCGCAAGCCACACATCGTCAGCGCCACGTTCCCGAGCGGCAAGGTCTACTCGTTCGAGGCCGTCAGCGCGACGGGCTGCTCGGTGCTCTTCCCGATCCAGTTCGCCAGCGTCGCCTTCCAGCCGCAGCCCGGCACGCTCGGCAGCCTCGAAGCCCTCGACGGCACCGAGGTCATCTGGAGCGGCCCGCTGCCCGGCGTGGGCGAACTGCTCAACGACGACTTCGTCCCCTACAACCCGACGCAGTTCCGCCTGACCACCGAGGACGGCTCGGTCTACGTCATCGACCAGTCGGGCGGCGTCCGCAGCCTGACCGACTCGAACGGCAACACGCTGACGGTCACGCCCAACGGCGTCGTCCATTCGAGCGGCAAGAGCCTGACCTTCGTCCGCGACGGCCAGAACCGCATCACGCAGATCGTAGACCCGGCGGGCAACTCGCTCGTCTACGGCTACGACTCGCGCGGCGACCTCGTCAGCGTCAGGGATCGTGAAGGCAACACCACGACCTTCACCTACAACAGCGGCCACGGGCTGCTGACCGTCAAAGACCCGCGGGGCGTACAGCCCGTGCGCAACGAGTACGACGCCGCCGGACGCCTCGTCAAACACATCGACGCCTTCGGCAAGGAGGTCGTCTACAGCAACGACCTCAACGCGCGGCAGCAGGTCGTCACCGACCGCCTCGGCAAGGTGACCGTCCACGAGTACGACGCGCGCGGCAACGTCGTCAAGACCACCGACCCGGACGGCCGCGTCACGCTGCGCACCTACGACGCGCGCGACAACCAGCTCAGCGAGACGAGGCCCGACG
>JBEVKV010000308.1:0-5949 GCA_040509515.1 Pyrinomonadaceae bacterium
CTTACGAAGAGGGGCGCGTGAAGAAAAGCTTCGACACCTGACAGGAGAAGCCCGGCAGCGTCGGTGACTCAAGCGAGTCGTCCGCGCGAAGCGTCGCCTCAAGCCGCAACGCTTCTCCCGCGCGCCGGTAGACTTCGACGAAACGGCGCAGCGGGTCAACTATCCAGTACTCCGAGACGCCGCGCCGCGAGTAGAGCTTAAGCTTGGCCTGCCGGTCGCGATATTCGTTCCTCGTCCCGGGCGAGAGCACTTCGACGACCAGCTCGGGCGCCTTGTTGAAATGCCCCGCCTTGTCGAGCGCGCCCGCCATGCGTTCGTGACTGACCCACACCACGTCCGGCCCAACGTCGTCGTCGTCGGAGAACACTAGCCCGGGGGAGATGAGCGCTATCCCGGTTCCACCCTCCTCACTCCAATCAGCGAGAAGGCCGACGAGGCGGCTGCAAACGTACTGATGCTCAACACTCGGCATCTTTGACACGTAGAGATCTCCTTCGATGATCTCGTAGCGCATGCCGTCGTCGTCCGGCATCTGCAAGAGATCGGCGGAAGTGAACTTCTTGGCTGTTTCCATTTTGGGATTCCTCTCTACGGTTGGCGGCCCGTGCACACATTCTAGCGCGCGGCGTCGGGGATGGGAACGCATCTGGAACGACGGAGGACGAGCTGAAAGCCTCCCGCCTTCAACTCATCCTTCGTCGTTCCGCGTTCCCTCTTCTTGACTTTCCCCCGCCCGGTCGTTTTCAATCGAATCAGGCGCTCCGGTTCGGGCGTGTCCCGGAGGGTCGGAGCGCCGCTGCCCCGTTAGCACAGCCTCAAAGCTCCGCGCCGCGCGGGAAGAGAAGCCCCCCGACCCCGCGCACAAGTTCCGTTCGACACAAGACGATGACAGTCTCTTCCCAGGTTTCGCAGAAGTCCGCCACCATCCTCGTCGTCGAGGACGACGCGCGCGTGCGCGCGGGGCTCGCGCGCGCCTTCGAGTCGGAGGGTCACAAAGTCCTCGCCTGCGGCGACGCGGCCGAGGCGCTGAGGGAGCTGCACCGCGTGGGCTGCGACCTCATCGTCCTCGACGTGGAGCTGCCCGGCGTCAGCGGACTCGCGCTCTGCCGCCTGCTCCGCGCGCAGGCGGCGACGCGCCGGCTGCCCGTCATCATCGTCTCGTCGCACGACCGCGAGGAGTACAAGGTCGAGGCGTTCGCCGCCGGCGCCGACGACTTCGTCGTCAAGGGGGTGACCGCGCGCGAGCTGCTCACCCGCGTCGGCGCGCACCTGCAGGCCGCCGAGCGCGAGCGCCTGCTGCGCGGGAGCAACCGCGAGCTATCTTTCATCGCCGACCTCGGGCGCGGGCTGCTCCACGCCTTGAGTCAGGCCGAGGTCGTCCGCCGCGTGGCCGGCGCGACCTTCGAGGGCGCGGACGCGTCGCTCGCGGCGGCCGTGCTGCTGCGCGACGGCGGCGTGAGGCCGCGCCACGACGCGCGGCCGGACGAGGGGCTGACCGTCTGCGTCTTCGACCGCGAGGGGAGCGCCGAGGAGGACGCCTCGCTCGTCAACGTCACGCGCCTGCGCTCGTGGCTCGCCTCGGCCCCGTCCACGTCCAAGTGCTCGGAAGACCGCGAGCGGTTCCTTCTCAGGGACGAGGCGCACGTCGTCGAGTTCGCCGCGCCGCTCCGCTTCGAGGGGCGAGCCATCGGCGCGCTCGTCGTCGGCTACGACCGGCGCGGCGCGTGCGGCCAGACCGAGGAGCGTCTGGTCGAGGCCGCCGCGCAGCAGGCCGCGCTCGCCGCGCGCATCTCCACGCTGTACGAGGCGGCGCGCTCGGCCTCCGTCCACCTCGCGCGCGAGGTCGAGCGGCGCACGGCCGAGGCCGAAAGCCAGCGCCGCTTCACCGAGGCCATCATCGACAGCCTCCCCGTCTCGCTCTACGCCATCGACCGCGACCACCGCGTCGTCGCGTGGAACCGCAACCGCGAACTCGGCGGGCAGGGCATCCCGCGCCGCGACGTTCTGGGGCGCAACATCTTCGAGGTCTTGAAGCGCCAGCCGCGCGAGGCGATGGAGCGCGAGTTCGAGTCGGCCTTCCGCACCGGCGAGATACAGCGCATCGAGCAGGAGTCGCGCGCGCGCGACGGCTCGACGCACCACTGGCTCGTCAGCAAGGTGCCGATGCGCATCGACGGCGAGGAGGTCTCGCACGTCATTACGGTCGGCGAGGACATCACCGCGCGCGTGCAGGCCAACCGCGCCGTGGCGCGCACCGAGCGGCTGGCCGCGGTCGGGCGACTCGCCGCCGGCGTCGTCCACGAGATTAACAACCCGCTGGCGACCATCTCGGCCTGCGCCGAGGCGCTTGAGTCGCGCGTCGCAGAGGGCGTCTACGGCGAGGGCGCGGACGTGGACGACCTGCGCGAATACCTGCAACTCATCCGCGGCGAGGCTTTCCGCTGCAAGCAGATCACGAACGGGCTGCTCGACTTCAGCCGCGCGCGCGCCGTCGAGCCCGCGCCCGTAGACGTGTCGGAGGTGGTCGAGTCGGCGGCGCGACTGCTCGCGCACCAGAAGCGCGGCGCGCCCATCAAGCTCGAAGTCGAACTGGCGAAGAGCCTGCCGCTCGTCTCGGGCGACATGGGGCAGCTACAGCAGGCCGTCATCATCCTCGCCGAGAACGCCATCGACGCGATGACTTCGGGCGGCACGCTCACGATGCGCACGCTGCGCGAGTCCGACGAAGAGGACGAGCCCGCCGTCGTCGTCGAAGTGAGCGACACGGGGCAGGGCATCCCCCCGGAGATACGCGAGCGGATTTTCGACCCCTTCTTCACGACCAAGGAGGTCGGGCGCGGCACCGGGTTAGGACTCGCCGTCTGTTATGGTATTGTTACCGAGCACGGCGGTCGCATCGGCGTGGAGTCGGCCGTGGGCCTCGGCAGCACGTTCCGCATAGTGCTGCCGGCGGCTAAATCCTCTGACGGAGACCTGCCCATTTGAGCGAAAACCGACAGCCCGCGCGCATACTCGTCGCAGAGGACGAAGCCAACCTCCGCCTCGTCCTCCAGAAGGAACTCCAGCGGATGGGGCACGAGGTGCGCGTTGCGCCCGACGGCGAGGCGGCGCTCAAGCTGCTCGAAGAGAGCAACGTCGACGTGCTGCTCTCGGACATCTCGATGCCGAACATGGACGGCATGGAGCTGCTGCGCCGCGTCCACCAGCGGCCGAACCCGCCCGAGGTCATCATGCTCACCGGCCACGCGACGGTCGAGTCGGCCATCGAGGCGATGAAGCTCGGCGCATACGACTACCTCTCCAAGCCCTACCGCATCGCGGAACTCGACGCGCTCGTCAAGCAGGCGGCCGAGAAGAGACGCTTGCGCGTGGACAACGCGCGCCTGCGCACGCTGGTCGAGCGGCGGACGGCGACGCCCGAGATCGTCTTCGTCTCCGACGCGATGCGCGAGGTGATGCGGCTCGTCGAGCGCGTCGCGCCGTCGGACGCCAGCGTGCTCATCACGGGCGAGTCGGGCACGGGCAAGGAGCTGGTCGCCAACGCCATCCACCGCCTTTCCTTGCGCAGCGAGGGCTCGTTCATAGATTTGAACTGCGCGGCGTTCCAGGAGTCTTTGCTTGAGTCCGAGCTGTTCGGCTACGAGGCGGGCGCGTTCTCGGGCGCGAAGGGTCGCAAGCTCGGCCTGTGGGAGCTGGCCGATAACGGCACCATCTTTCTCGACGAGGTGACCGAGCTTCCGCCGCCGTTGCAGTCGAAGCTGCTGCGCGCGATTGAGACCAACTCGTTCTACCGCGTCGGCGCGGTGCGTAAGGTGCAGGTCAACGTCCGCGTCGTCGCGGCGACGAACCGCGACGTGAACGAGGTCACCTCGGACGGCCGCTTCCGCGCCGACCTGCTCTACCGCATCAACAGCTTCCAAATCAACCTGCCGCCGCTGCGCGAGCGCCCCGAGGACGTGGAGCCCATCGCGCTCCACCTGCTCAAACAACTCGCGGGGCCGGCCGCGCCCGAGCTGACGCCCGAGACGCTCAGCGCGCTCAAGTCCTACGCGTGGCCGGGCAACGTCCGCCAACTCCGCAACACGCTTGAGCGCGCCGTCCTGCTCGCCAACGACGGCCGCGTCACGACCTCGGAGCTGCCGCCCGAGATAGTCAGCCCCGTCGCCGTCTTCCGCCCCGCGTCCTCCGCGCCCACGGGCGACACGGGCGCGCAAGGCGTGCCGGCCGCGCCGGGCGTCCCGCCCCCCCTGCGCGAGGTCGAGCGCCAGCAAATCCTCGCCGCGCTGGAACAGACCGGCTGGCACCGCGGCAAGACCGCCGACATGCTCGGCATCTCGCCCTCCACCCTCTACCGCCGCCTCCGCGACTACAACCTGACGAAGAGGCAGTAAACAGTAGACAGAGGTCAGAGGTCAGAAGTCAGTAGAAAAACTTAAGGCGGCGCGTCCCGGTTGATAACTGAGACGCGCCGCCCGCTTTTCATCTGCTGACTACTGACTACTGACTTCCGTCTACTGTTCCCTCATCCCCCGCCGCCGGTGGCGGTCTTCTGGGGGTTCTTTTGCGGTTGGGAGAGCGCGCGGCGGGCAGTGTCGGCCTTGTCGCGCGCGCCGGTGCGCTCGTAGAGCGCGACGAGGCGTTCGAGGACGGCGCTCGCGCCGGGCTGTAGTTTGAGCGCGGCCTCGTAGTGCCTGACCGCATCCTTGTCGCGCCGCTGGTCTTCGAGGATGCCGGCGAGCTTGAGGTGCGCCTCGTACTCGTTCGAGCCCTTGACGAAGTTCTTGAAGGCGTCGCCGTGGCGGCCGAGGCGCGCGTTGACGACCCCGAGGTTGTTGTAGATGACCGGCTCGTTCGGCGCGAGCCGGGCCGCCTGCTTGAGACGCTTGAGCGCGCCCACGTAGTCGTCGGCGAGGTAGAGCGAGTAGCCGAGGTTTGTCAGCGCCACGTAGTCCTTCGGCGAGGAGGCGAGCGCGCGCCCGTAAGCCTCGGCCGCCATGCGGTGCCAGCCGAGGCGGTCGTAGGCGAGGCCGAGCAGGTTGTTCGCCTCGGCGAGCTGCTCGGGCAGACCCGTCGTCGCGGCGGTCTGCAACTCTGCGATGGCCTCCTGCACGTAGCCGTGGTGGAGCAGAGCGCGACCCTGCGAGATGGGGTCGGAGGGGACGCCGACGATCTTCGGAATCCACATCTTCGGCTGAAGCTCGCGCGCGACCTCGCCCTCGGACGGGCGGACGAGGCGCACGCCTTCCGGCGCGCGCGAGGTGCCGGCTGAGTCGCGCGTGGCTTCGACCGTCTCGCGTGCGGGCGTCGTCGTGATGGGCTCGACGTTCGGGGCTTCGACCGGCGCGGGCTGAGCCGCCACCGCCGCCTGTGACGGCGAAGCGGGCGCGGCGTCGCCCTTGCCCGGATTCGAGTCTTCCGCCGGGAGGTTCCGTGCGGCTTCTACGTCCTGTGTAGTTTGGGGGACGGCGGCCGGTTGCTGCGTCGGGGCGGGAGCCTTCTTCGCCGTCTCGGACTTGGATTTGCCGCCGCCGAACAGTCGCGCCAGCGCGCGGAAGGGCGCGGAGATGGCGCGCGCGAAGGCGTTACCCTTGCGCTTCGGTTGCCGTGTCTCGTCGTCGGCCTCGGCCGCGGCGGCGTCGGCTTTGGCGTCGCCCTCTGTCGCCTCGGGACGCTTGACGGCCGGCGCGCCGGCGTCGCTCACGGCGGCCGTCATCCCCTCGGGGAAGGGACGGCCGAGCCCGGCGTGCGGCACGAGCAACGCCGCCGCGAGGGCGAGCGAGGAGAGGGATAAAGAAGTCTTGCGTTTGGGCACGTCCGAACCTCCCGCGGCGCCGAGCCGCGCTGTCCAGACTTTCAAAAGGGAAAGGCTTCAGGCGGGAACCCGACGGGCGCTTCGATTATAAGTCACACAAATCTCGATGTAAAAACGCCCGCCCTCCCCATTCGTTC
>JBEVKV010000309.1:0-6741 GCA_040509515.1 Pyrinomonadaceae bacterium
GGAATGTCTAATAATTTGGTACATTCGTAGTAAGCCAGTCCCAAGCCTCCTTAGGCAGCACCCCGGCCGCCGGTCCTTTCGCAGGCATTATTAGAATTAGATCGTTAAGATTCTGATAAATTAGCGGTAGAAATAGTTCCTGCAACTCAAATAATTGCTCAGTTCTAATGATAATCCAAGTCCTATCTAAGTAATGCCACCAGGTAATAGATCGCTTTAGCTCGTCAAAGAGTTTATTGTAATTCCACGAAGCTGCCTTCAGGTCGTAGCTAACAATATAAGCCTGTGGCTTCTTTGTTAAGAAGGAGCCAAGGCCATAGTTCTCGGCCGATGGTGGGTAGAAACTCATTCTTTTGGCTCTCTTTCTGATTCTTGTAATTGAGGAAGGTCAACTGCCGTAGCTTTTATCACCGGAAGCGCTTGAAGCTCTGCGCTAGTAATGGGGGCTCCTCTCTGTCCGTACATTTGCATAGCTTGCCATTCAAGCTGCGACCTCTCCCCGAATATAAGATTCGTTGGATGTTTTACTACCAGCCAAACAACTGTCCCAAATACCAGCAAAAAAAGAAATATACCGACGAAGAAAGCTACTACACGCATTTCAGGTATGAATGCGATGGTGCCTATTAGGAAAGCTTCAACAATAAGTAATACTAAGGCACAAAATCCGAGCGGAGAGCGAACGCTATCAATAACTTGTGATCGCTTCGAGAATTGCGCCTGGAAAAATTCAGGTGGCGGCTTGGGCAAGTGATCAGGTTCGCTCATGTTTTCTACTCAGAGACGTTTAGCAAAAGATGTGAAGATGAGGGGTAAAGACCAAGCGCGTTTAGTGAAAAATATGAAAATTTACGCCCCGCGCCCTGCACTATCTAACTAACCTATTTCTCTATACTTGCGCCTCCTGCCTCACTCTATGCCCCGCTATGTCCCATTTAGCAAACGATCTGAATACTTACAGCGAGGGCGGCGTAAAAGTTAACAAAAACTGACGACGAGGGGCGGGCGGCGGTGCGAGCGTCACCGTCCGCCCCTTCAAATTAAAGGTCGTCGTCGGCGCTGGAGCCGGTCTCTTGCAGGTCGTCCCAGTGGTTGATGGTCTCGAAGGCGCGCGCGAGCACGGGGCGCGGGCGCGCGCCGTCTGCCTGGCCGATGAAGCCCTCGCGCTCCATGCCGTCGAGGATGGCGGCGGCGCGGCCGTAGCCGATGCGGAGTCGCCGCTGCAAGACGGAGGTCGAGGCGCGCTTCATCTCGCAGCAGATGCGGAGCGCCTGGTCGAACAACTCGTCGCGCTCGCCCGAGCCGCCCTCGCCCGAGCCCGACTCGTCTTCCGACTGCGTGATGGTCTCGTCGTAGACGGGCGCGCCGCCCTGCGCCTTGATGTGCGCGACGATCTTGGCGACCTCGTTCTCGTCGAGGAAAGCGCCGTGGACGCGGAGCAGCCGCGAGGTGCCCGGCGGGAGGAAGAGCATGTCGCCGCGCCCGAGGAGCTGTTCCGCGCCGTTGGCGTCGATGATGGTGCGCGAGTCGACCTTCTGCGAGACGCGGAAGGCGATGCGCGAAGGGAAGTTCGCCTTGATGAGTCCGGTGATGACATCCACGCTCGGGCGCTGCGTGGCGAGGACGAGGTGGATGCCGACGGCGCGCGCCATCTGCGCGAGTCGCGTGATGGCCTCTTCCACGTCCGCGCCGCAGGTCATCATCAGGTCGGCCAGCTCGTCGATGATGATGACGACGTAAGGCAGCGTCTTGTGCGGGTTGCCCTCCTCGTCGAAGTCGAGGATGTTGTTGCGGCGTTCGACCTCCGCGTTGTAGCCGTCGATGTTGCGCACGCCCCACTGCGCGAGCTTCTTGTAGCGCTGCTCCATTTCACGCACGGCCCACTTCAAGGCGTTGGCGGCCTTCTTCGGCTCGGTGACGATGGGCGTGATCAGGTGCGGGATGTCGGCGTACAGCCCCAGTTCGAGCCGCTTCGGGTCGATCATCACGAACTTCACCTCGTCGGGCCGCGCCTTATACAGGAGCGAGACGACGAGCGAGTTGAGACACACGGACTTGCCGGTGCCGGTCGCGCCGGCGATGAGCAGGTGCGGCATGCGCGTGAGGTCGGCGACGTAGTTGATGCCGTCGATGGTCTTGCCGAGCGCGAGCGTGAGCTTCGACTCCGACTCGCGGAACTGGCGCGACTCAAGCACCTCGCGCATGAAGATGGTCTCGCGCTCGGGGTTCGGCACCTCGATGCCGACGTGCGGCTTGCCGGGCAGGCGGTCGATGCGGATGGACTCGGCTTCGAGCGCGATGCAGAGGTCGTCGACGAGCCCCGTGACGCGCGAGTACTTGACGCCCGGGTCGGGCTTGAACTCGTAGGTGGTGACGACGGGGCCGGGGCAGATGTGCTTGATCTGCCCGGTGACGTTGAACTCCTTGCACTTCTCCGCGACGCGCTGCGCGATCTGTAGAAGCTCCTCGTCGGCCTGCTCGCGGCGCGGCGGCGCGGGGTTCAAATACTCCATCGTCGGGAAGTCGTATTCGAGCAGCGGGGCGGCCGCGTTGACTTTGGCGCGGCGCGGTGGGGCGGCGTCCGGCACGTCCGCGGTCGGCGGTATGTTGCGCTCGAAGGGGAGTGGGTCGTCCTCCTTCGGCTCGGTGCGGACGACCGCCGCCGTGGACATCATCTCGGAAACGTCGGGCACGGAGTTGCGCGCGGGTCTGCGCGCCGGGGGTGCGTCCAACTCTTCGGCGGGCGCGGCCGTGACGCGGCGTGCGATTGGCGCGTCGGCCTCGTCCCTCGTCGTACGGCGGGTCGCGGCGGCGGGCGGCGCTTCTGCGCCGGTGTCGGCGGGCTGGATGATGATGGAGGCGAGGTCGGCCTCGGCCTGCGCGAGCTGCGCGCGAATCTCGTCCTCGCGCGAGCGCTTCTCCTGCGCGGGCGCGGCCGCCGCGTTGCGCTTGATGGCGGCGGCCGGCCCGGACTCGGGCTTCGCGCCGCGCTTGACGGGGCCGCTGCCGGTCGTCGCGCTCAGTTCGGCGACGGCCGCCTGCTGCGCGGCCAACGCGGCGGCGGCGGATGCTTCGGCTGCGGTCTGTTCTTCGGCCTCGCGGGTGGCGCGTGCTTCGCGTCGCGCCTCGGCGCGGGCGAGCGCCTGCTGGCGGCGGGCGGCGCGCCAGGCTTGGAAGCGGTCGAAGTTCTGGCGGAACGCGCCCGAGGGGTTGGCGAGCGCGGCGGCGGTGCGCTCGTACGCGGAGACGAAGGAGAAGTTTGTGGCGAGCAGGAGCCCGACGGCGGCGGCCGCCGCGAGCATGACGGTCGCGCCCACGGTGTTGAGCACGCCCTTCAGGCTCTCGGCGACGAGCACGCCGACGAAGCCGCCCGCGTTGAAGCTGCGGTCGAACAGCGGCTCCTCGACGTAGAGCGCGAGCAGAGACGCGGCCGCGAGCGTGAGCGCCGTGAGCCCGACGACGCGGCTGAGGGGCGCGTGAATCCGGCGCGTGCGAAAACGCCGCCACGCGGCGGCGATCAGGAGCAGCGGGAGGAGCGCGGCGGCCAGCCCGAAGGTCTGGAAGAGCGCCGCGGCGACGTTCGCCCCGAGGCTCCCCGTCCAGTTGCGCGCGCCGCCCGCGCCGGCCGCGACCCACGACGGGTCGTTCGGGTTGTAAGAGACGAGGCAGAAGGTCAAGAGCGCGCTCAGCGCGAACAGCGCGATGGCGACGATCTCGTTGCGCCGCGTGTTGCGCGGCTGCGAGCCCCCCGACGCCTTCGCGCGCGCGTCAATTTGTGCAGTTGCCATAGTCGCTCCGAATAAGTGTCAGTCGCCGCACCGGCCAAAACTCTCAGTCGCAACACTGCGCGAAGACGGTGCGATACCAGCGCCCGTCCTCGCGGAACCCGAAGACCGCGTACCACTCGACGGCCCCGCGCAAGACCAGCCGGCGGACGTTCGCGGCGGCCGGCCTTTAGCCCGCGCGGCGCGCGAGCAGGTAAGCCTTGATGAAGTCGTCTATGTCGCCGCCGAGCACTGCGTCCACGTCGCCGCGCTCTACTTTGGTGCGCGCGTCCTTGACCATCCGGTAGGGCGCGAGCACGTAGTTGCGTATCTGCGAGCCGAACGAGATGTCGGCCTTCTCGCCCCCGATGGCGGCCGTCTCGGCGCGGCGCCTCTCAAGCTCAAGCTCGTAGAGCCGCGAGCGCAGCACCTGCATCGCCACCGCGCGGTTCTGGTGCTGCGAGCGCTGGTTCTGGCACGCGACGACGATGCCCGTGGGCAGGTGCGTGATGCGCACGGCCGAGTCGGTCGTGTTGATGTGCTGGCCGCCCGCGCCGGTCGAGCGGTAGGTGTCGACGCGCAAATCCTTCTCGTTAATCTCGACCTCGATGTTCTCGTCGATCTCGGGCGAGACGAAGAGCGAGGCGAACGAGGTTTCGCGCGTACCCGTGCCGAAGGGCGAGATGCGGACGAGGCGGTGGACGCCGGCCTCGGCCGAGAGCAGCCCGTAGGCGTACTCGCCCTCGACGCGGAACGTCGCCCCCTTGATGCCGGCCTCCTGACCGGGCTGCATGTCGAGCACCTCGGCCTTGAAGCCGCGCTGCTCCGCCCACTTCAGGTACATCCGCAGAAGCATCTCGGCCCAGTCCTGCGCGTCGGTGCCGCCCGCGCCCGACTGGACGGAGCAGATGGCGTTCGACGCGTCGTGCGTGCCCGAGAGCAGCATCTCGGTCTCGGCCTCGGCGACCTCGGTTTCGAGACGCGCGACCAGCTCGCGCAGCTCCTTCGCGCTCGACTCGTCCTCGGCCGCGAATTCAAAGAGCACCTCGGCGTCGGCCACCGACGACTCGAAACCCTCCTGCCGCTTGACCACGCGCTCGATGCGGCTGCGCTGCTGGAGGACTTTCTGCGCCTCCTCCTGGTCGTTCCAGAACTCGGGCTCGGACGCGCTCGCTTCGAGCTTCGACAGCTCTTCGCGCTTCGACGCTACATCAAAGAAACCTCCCGAGCTGTTCGACGCGCGTGCGCAAATCGTCGGCGCGCAGGCGCAAATCGCGGTCTTCACTGTCACTCAATTGCAAAGCTCTCGACATTCAACCAACCTCCAAAACTGTAGCCGTTTAAAACTGAACTCTCTGTTTCCTTCTCAATGTCGCCGCCAGCGCCGCGAGGCTCAGGAGCGCGCAGGCCGCGACGAAGGCGTCGCCGTGTTCGACGTAAAAAGTCTGACGGCCGTCGGAGCGCGCGGCCGGCCACGCGCGCACGGCCTCGACGAAACGACCCGTCTCGTCCGTCACCGCGCCGCGCTCGTCGATGCGCGCGCTGACGCCGGTGTTGGTGACGCGCAGCAGCGGCCGCCGCGTCTCGACCGCGCGGAAGACCGCGTTCGAGAGGTGCTGGCGCAGTATCGAGGTGTTCCCCTGATACGCGTCGTTCGTCATTTCAATCAGCACGTCCGCGCCCTCTCGCGTGAGCCGGCGCGTGATGTACGGGTACGCGGACTCAAGGCAGATGAAGGTGCCGGCGCGCGGCGCGCCCTCGCCTTCGCCGAGCGGGATGAGCGTGTAGCGCTCGCCGGGCGTGAAGTCGCCGACGACCCCGCCCAACAATCCCGCGCCGGGCATCCAGCGCGGCAGCGGCACGTACTCGCCGAACGGCATCAGGCGAATCTTATCATACTGCGCCACGAGCAAACCTTTTTCGTTCACGAGCACCGCCGCGTTGTAGCCGCCGCCGCCCGCCGCCGGCTCAAGCGAGTTGAAGAGCAGCGAGACGCCGCGAGTGCCGACGAAGCGCGCGACCTCCTCGCGCAGCCTTCGGTCGCGCGCGAGCGTGAAGTTCATCGGCGACTCGGGCCACACGACGACGCGCGGCGACGAGACGACGACGACATTTCCGCGGGCCGCGCTCTCGTCCAACTCCTTGAGCGCCGCGTCGGTCAGCTCGAAGTGTCGTCGTCGCAGCGCGTCGTACTCCGCCTCGCTCCGGTCGAAGTCCGGGATGACGTTCGGCTGAACGGCGACGACGAACGCCGACGCGCTACGCCCGTCGCCGGGCGCTGTGTTCAGGCTGGCGGCGAAGACCGCCAGCGCGACGACCGCGAGCCCCGCGAGCGAGACGAGCGCGCCGCGCGTGCTCCTCTTCAAGAGCGCGTAAGCGAGCGCGGCGTTGACCGCTACGACGAGAAAGCTCACCGCGTAGACGCCCCCGAAGCGCGCCGTCTGGATGAGCGCGGGCCGGAACGCCTGCGAGTAGCCGACCGCGTTCCACAACTGACCGATGACGCCGAGCCTCGCCCATTCGCACGCGGCCCAGACGGCCGGCGCGAGGAAGAGCGCGCACGCGCCGAACCGCCCGCACAGTCGCGCCAGCCCGAGCGCGAAGAGTCCGACGAAGACGCCGCCCGCCGCCGCCACCGGCAGCAACAGCGCGTACGCCAGCGGCGCGGGGAAGCCCGCGTAACGAATCATCGGGTAGGTCAGCCAGTGGCAGGAGACGTAGAAGAAGATCGTCCCGGCGAGCCAGCCCGAGACGAACGAGGCGGCCGCGCGGGGCTTCAGCGCGACGCGGTAGAGAAGCGGGACGAGCGCGACCCACGCCAGCGGCCAGAGGTCGAAGTCCGGGAAGGCGAGCAGCAGGAGCAGCGCTGAGGCGGCGGCGCAAAATGCCTCGGCGAGAGTCGGCACCGCCGCGCGCGCGCGCGCAGGGGTGAGCCCGAAGCCGGGGGGCGCCCCGCCGGCCCCGGCCGCGGCGAGAA
>JBEVKV010000310.1:0-11394 GCA_040509515.1 Pyrinomonadaceae bacterium
TGCGGGGGGGCTCTGCGGGTTGTTCTCCTGTCGGCGCAGCGTGGGCGAGACGTTCTTGGGCGTCTCCTCCTTGAAGAGGTCGCGGAACTGGTCTTCGCGGAAGCGCGGCGTGCGCGGGATGAGGTCTACGCGCGCGAGCTGCGCCGTCTCGCTCCGCTGCCCCGTGTCGAAGAGGATGAAGGTGCCGTCCGGGCTCCACGAGACGGTGTTGCTCCCGCCGTTGGCGAGGAAGCTGACGGGGCGGCCGCGCCCGTCGCCCTCGACCTGAGCGACGTGGATGTTGCGAAAGAGCTTCTGCCCGATTGGCATGTAGGCGATCCACTTGCTGTCGGGCGACCACGCGAAGGGTCGGTCGGGGCTGAGCGGCGGGCGCTGCAACGCGCCCGAGGCGACGACGCGCTCCTGCTTCGTCTCAAGGTTGAGCGCGCGTATCTCGCGTCCCGCGCGCTGGAACGCGAGCCACTTGCCGTCGGGCGAAAAGCGCGGCGTGTCGTCGGGCTCGGCGGAGTTCGTCAACTGCGTCTCGGAGTTCGCGCCGAAGTCGTAAGAGAAGAGCTTCCCCGCCCCCTGCCGCTCGGAGACGTAGACGAGCCGGCGGCTGTCGTGCGACCAGACGGGCTGCGATTCGGGGGCCGGCGTCGTCGTCACGCGCACCGCGTCGCCGCCGTCTGCGGCCGAGGCGGCGAAGATTTCGCCGCGCGCCACGAAGGCGATTTTTCTGCCGTCGGGCGAGAGCGCCAAATCCTGAAACTGTTCCGTCTGCCTCACGCGCTCGACGGCGGGGCCGGCCGGCGCGCCGCGCCGCGTCAGACGCACCTCCGTCGCGCGACCCGACTCGGTGTCGAGCCGCCAGATTCCGTAGCCGCGCTCGAAGACGATGGTGCGGCCGTCGTAAGAGATGCTCGGCCAGAGCACGCGGCCGTCGGTGAACTTCGTCACCTGCGCCGGTCGCGCGCCGCCGCCTACGGGGAGCCGCCAGATGTTCTCCGCGCCGCCGCGGTCGGACATGAAGTAGAGGCTGCGGCCGCCGTCGCCCCACATCGGCCACACGTCTTTTGCTCCGGCCGGGGTCAGCTCTTCGTAACGGGCGGTCGAGTGTTCACGCATCAGCGTGATGACCGACTCGTCGATGTGCGCGCGCCCGTGCCGCCACCACTGCGCGAAGCCGCGCCCGACGACGGCGAGCGTCGAGCCGTCCGGCGAAGGCGCGGCCGCCCACTCGTTGGCGTAGCGGTCGGCCGAGACCTGCAAAGGCGTCCCGCCCGACGCGTTGACGCGGTACACGTCGTTGCTCCCGCCCACGTCGCGCGCCGTCGAAGAGAAGTAGAGCCACTTGCCGTCGTGCGACCACGCGTCGAGCTGCTCGACCCCATCCTCGAAGGTGAGCCGCCGCACGTCGCCCGAGGCGAAGTCGAGCACGTAGAGGTCGCCGTTGCCCGTGCGCGTCGAGACGAAGGCGAGCGAGCGGCCGTCGGGCGAGTAGAGCGGGCGCGACTCGGTCGCCGGGTGCGAGACGAGCAGACGCGCCTCGCCGCCCTCTGACGGAGCCGTCCACACGTCGCCGCCCGAGACGAAGGCGATCTCCGCGCGGTCGGGCGAGATGGACGGCTCATAGAAGTACGCGCGCGGCTCCGGCCCCGTCGGCGCGGGCGCGGTGACTTGCGCCGGCGCGACTCTCAGACCCGAGAGCAGGAGCAGCGCGGCGAGCAGACAGACAAACGGGTTCCTTGCGTTGGACATGATGCCTCCGAAGTTTTGGACGAAAGCCGATGTGTTGGAATGGCAGTTATCAACCGGCGTCGAATATACGTTCAATTCAACTTTGAGTTCAAAGCGGGCGGAGCTTTAACGCGGCGGGCGCGCGGGAATTCAGAATTTCAAATTTGTAATTTGAAATTTCAAATCTTAGTATCCTCACGATGTCTGTTCTTCTCATCTTCGTGGACGGCCTCGGCGTCGGCACGCGCGGGGCGCACAACCCGCTCCACCTGCTCGGCGAAGAGGCCGCGCCGCTCGCCGTCTTCGAGGGCGAGGAGCCGCGCCTGCCACACGATGGCCTGCTCGCGCGCACGGACGCACGGCTCGGGGTCGAGGGCCGTCCGCAGAGCGCCTCGGGGCAGACGACCATCCTCACCGGCGTCAACGCGCCCGCCGCGCTCGGGCATCACAAGCAGGGTTTCCCGAACGAGCGTCTGCGCGAGATTCTGCGCGAGCATTCGCTCTTCCTGCGACTGGCGCGGCTCGGCGTCGGCCCGAACCTCTTCGCGAACGCGTACGCGCCGCACTTCTTCGCCAAGCGCCCGCGCTGGGTCGCGGCCACCACCGTCGCCGTCGAGGCGGCCGGGCTTCCCTTCCGCACGCTCGAAGACCTGAAGGCGGGCCGCGCCGTCTACCACGACTTCACCAACCGCTTTCTCGTCGAGTTCGGTGCCGACGTTCCCGAGCGCACGCCCGAGGAGGCCGCCGCCGTTCTGGCCGCGCTCGCCGCCGGGCACCGCTTCACGCTCTACGAACACTTCATCGCAGACCGCGCCGGGCACGAGCAGGATTTCGACTTCGCCTTCAAGGTGCTCGGCGAGTTGGCGCGTTTCGTGCGCGCGGTGCTCGCGCGCGTCGACCTCGCGCGCACGACCGTCATCCTGACGAGCGACCACGGCAACGTCGAAGACCTCTCGACGCGCAACCACACGCTCAGCTTCGTCCCCACGCTCGCGTGGGGGCCGGCGCGCGAAGTCGTAAAAGGTCGCGTCCGCACGCTCGCCGACATCACGCCCACGATTGTCGAAACCCTGACCGCACGAGAGGCCGCAGCTTGACGAGAGACGAAAAACTCCCCCGCGAACACGACGCGCCCGACGCCGACGCCGCCGAGACGGGCACCCCGGCCCCGGTCAACGACCGCCGCGAGATTTTCGGCTGGATGCTCTACGACTGGGCCAACTCGGCCTTTTACACGACGGTCGTCGGGGCGCTGCTCGGCCCTTATCTGATTGCGCTCGCGCAGTCCGACGTGGGGCGCACGGGCGTCGTCCTCGACCTCGGGTTCCTCGGGGCGGTGACGGCGCAGTCCTTCTACCAGCTCTTCGTCACCGTCGCCGTCGGCTCGCAAGCCCTTCTGCTGCCGATAGTCGGGGCCATCGCCGACTACTCGAATTTGAAGAAGAGGCTGATGGCCGTCTTCTGTTACACGGGCGTCGCGGCGACGTGCCTGATGTTCTTCGTGACGGGGAAGCTGTACTTGCTCGGCGGCGTCCTCTTCGTCATAGCCAACCTCTGCTACGGCGGCGCCATCGTCCTCTACAACTCTTTCCTGCCGGAGATTGTGACGGAAGACCGGCGCGACAAAGTTTCGAGTCAGGGGTTCGCGCTCGGCTACCTCGGCGGCGGGCTGCTGCTCGCGCTCAACCTCCTTTTCCTCGCCGTCGCGCCGGCGCTGCTCGCCCCCTACGGTTACGCCAAAGGGCAGGCGCAGGGTCTCGCCGTCCGCGTCTCGCTTTTGTCGGCGGGCGTCTGGTGGGGCTTCTTCGCCTTCTTCTCCTTCAGGCGTCTGCGCGTGCGCGAGTCGAGGAAGCGTTTGCCGGCCGGCAAGAGTTATCTGACGGCCGGGTTCGCGCAGCTCGCCGGCACCGTGCGCGAGCTGCGGCGTCTGCCGCACACGCTCAAGTACCTCGTCGCCTACCTTCTCTACAACGACGGCATCCAGACCGTCATCGGCTCGGCCTCGCTCTTCATCGCCTCCGAGCTGTTCCCGGACGGGCTCGACAATCCGGACGCGCCGACCTTCGTCCTCAGCATCTTCCTCTTCGTGCAGTTCATGGGCATCGGCGGGGCGCTGCTGTTCGAGCGCATCGCGCGGCTGGTGGGGACGAAGCGCGCGATTCTCGTCTCGCTCGTCGTGTGGCTGGGAATCGTGGTCTACGCCTTCGCGTTCTTCCAGACGCGCGCGCAGGCGTGGGTGATGGCGGGCTTCATCGCGGTCGTGCTCGGCGGGTCGCAGGCGCTCTCGCGCTCGCTCTTCTCGCAGATGATTCCGGCGGGGCGCGAGGCTTCGTTCTTCGGCATCTACGAAGTCTCAGAGCGCGGCACGTCGTGGCTGGGGCCGCTCGTCTTCAGCATCGTCGTCGCGCGCACGGGCTCGTTCCGCTACGCGCTGCTCTCGCTCGTCGTCTTCTTCGTCTCCGGCTTGCTGCTCCTGCTCTTCACCAACACCGCCCGCGCCATCCACGACGCCGGCAATCGACTTCCGGAAGAAGTGAAAAGTGATGGGTGATGAGTGATGAGAAGGAAGAGACGGGACTTGCCTTCTCTCATCACCCATCACTCATCACTTCCTTAAGATGCTGACTTGCGCGCGTGATGGGGCGAGTCGGCGGAGCGTTCGAGGCAGGCGTGTGAGCAGTAGGTCGCGCCGCCGCCGCCGAGCCTGACGGCGCGCGAGGCGGGCGTCCATGTGCCGCAGGCGGCGCAGCGGACGAGACGCTCGTTGCCGACGGCCTTCGGCTTCGACTCGCCCTGCGCGTCGGGCGGGCGCGCGGCCTGCTGCATCCGTTTGACTTCGCGCAGCGTGGCAAAGACGCGCCGCGCGCCGCGTATGTAGGGGCGCAGCCGCCAGTAGGCGTAGCCGGCGACGAGCGCGAACAGGGCGAGGACGAAGAGGTACTTCATTGCTTCTCCTTCGCGGCGTTCCTCTTCTGTTCGAGCTGCGCGCGCAGGTTGGCCAGCTCCGCGTTCGAGGGGTTCAGCTTCTCAAGCTCTTCGAGCCGCCGCGCCGCCTCGTCGAACCCGCCGGTCTCGATGAGCGCGGCCGCGAGGCTCTGCACACTCAGCTCCTGCGTCGGGTCGGACTGGAGCGCGCGGCGGTACTCGCGTATCGCGCGCTGCGCGTCGGACGGCTTGTCGTAGAAGTACGTGCGCCCGAAGTTCGTCCGCACCTGCGCGTCGTCGGGCCGGATGGCGAGCGCGGCCTCGTAGAACTTGCGCGCCTCCGCGAGCGCCTTCGTGTCGCCGCCGCTGCTCGCGATGAGGAAGTGCGCGTCGCCCGCCAGCACGACCGTCCGGTAGTTCTTCGGGTCGAGCGCGTGCGCGCGCTTCAGGATGCGCGCCACGTCCGGGAGAATCTGCGCGTTCCCCTTCTCCCACGCGTAGAAGTAGAGCGCCTGTCCGACTTTGTGCTGCAACTCTACGTCCCCGGGGCTCGCGTCCGCCTGCTTAACGGCGTTGCCCAACTGCTCTGGGGTGAGCGTCGGGAAAGTGCCTTCGCCCTCGGCCGGAGGCTGGTCGCCGGACTGCGCAGGCGTCTTCCCGACGCCGGAACCCGCGCCGCCAGCGCGCAGCGAAGCGACCTCGGAGCGCAGCTTCTCCTGCTCCGCGCGGTTGATGCCGTTGGTGACGAAGAAGCCCGCGCCGAACCCTACGACGAGACACGCCGCGCCGACGGCGAGTGTCTTTGCGCTGAGCGTGGGGTTGTCCGGCATCGTCTGAGAATCGCGTGTTGGCGGCGAAAGTTTAGCAGAAAGGTTTTGCGATGGCGACGCCGGCCCGACGCCGAAAAGACAGATGCCCCCGGGCCGCCGCGCCTCTACGGCGTCGGCGGCCCCGGGGGCGTCGAGAATCTCCCGCTCACGCGCGCGGCGTCGTCCGTCTCACTCCTCGCCGCGATTGTCCGTCCCCTTGAACGGGAGGTCGTCGCGGCGCCGGCGCGGCAGCGGGTCAGAGTCGCGGCGGCGCGGGCGCTGCCCCGGCGCGCGGCGCTCGACGAAGTTGGGCGGCAGCCGCGGGCCTTTGACCGCCTCTTCGAGTATGCGCGTGATCTCCTGCGAGAGCGTGCGGTGTTCGCTGGTGGCGCGTTCCTGTAGCGCGCGCTTCAGTTCAGCGGGAACGTAAGCGCCGATGAAGACGCCTTTACGGTTCGCCATTCTCGGGTTCTCCTCCGGCCTTTGAGACTCTCCCGAGTCCCGTGAGGCTGACGGCTCTGGTTCCGAGGTGAAAGAGCTTTGGGGTGCCGCGAATTTGAGAACAGGTCTGTAAGCCGAATTCTGTCCACGGGGAACTCGCGGACGAGTCCCCGTTGGGCGATCATTCCTCTAGGCCGTGCGTTGCCGCACGGCTCAAGCGACCTACCCGGAGGCGTGTCGCGCCCGCGAACGGGCGCGAATTCGGACGGGCCGCCCTTTGCCCGCCTCCCTATTTGGTCTTGCACCGCGAGGAGTTTGCCTGGCCGCGCCTGTCACCAGACGCGCCGGTGCGCTCTTACTTTAAGCCCGCGAGGGCCGCACCGTTTCACCCATCACCCGCTGCCGAGTCTCCGAGGAGCCGGCCCGCTGGCTGGTCTGTTCTCTGTTGCACTTGTCGTCGCCCGGCGGTCAAGCGTCTGCTCTCGCAGCCTTTAACCGGCGAGCGCCCCGCCGTTAGCGGGCTCGCTGCCCTACGGTGTTCGGACTTTCCTCCCCCGCGCCCCCCGAAGGGTTTGCGGCGGCGACCGCCCGACCTGTTCTCAAATCCGCGGCGCGCGGATTATAGCAAAGCACCGTTGAACACGTACAGTCCGAAGGCGTTTACTGTTCAACCTTTGATGATTTCGGGACGGGATTGACTGTTTGGGGCGGCGATCGTCGAAGCCGACGGGGAGCTTTCAGCCAAAATATTTGTAGCCCACGCGCAGGTTTTGGAGCGCGGCGGGCGGCACCGACGAGATGAGCACCCACGTCATCAGCCCGTGGCTCAAGCCGACGGCGAGGATGTTCGGCGCGCGCTGATAAACCCACGCCCAGAAAAGTCCCGCCGCGAAGGTCGCCAGCGTCAGCCACGGGTTCGGCAGGTGGAAGACGGCGAAGAGGAGTCCGACCAGCAGCACGCTAAGCCGGCCACGCCCGAGCAACATCTGCGCGCGCCGGTTGATAAAGCCCTGAAGCGCGTACTGCTGTAGCGGCCCCCAAAAAAGGCTCAGCGCCGGCACGCCGAGAATCGACTGCCCTCCCTCCCAGCGCCGGAAGTCGAGCGTGCCCGCGTACCAGCCGACCGAGACGAGGACGGCCGAGACGCCGAGCATCGCCGGCAGCAGCAGACGCGCCGCGCGCCAGAAGTTGTCGAGCCGCCAGCCGACATCGCGCGCCGTCTCGCCGCGCGCGCGGTGCGAGAGGAGCATGAAGGCCACGGCGGTCGCCACGGGGAACAACAGCGGCAGCGTCCCGCCGCCCGCGAGCGCGTAGACGACCCACTCGGCGACGAGCGCGGAGGTCGAGGCCGCCGCGATCTCCCAACCCGCCAGCGCGCGGTCTTCCGCCGTGAAACGCTCGGTCATTTCCACGCGAAGTTAATGGCCCCGCCGACTTCCTGAAGCGTTCGGCGCAGGCCGCCGCGCCCCGTACGGACGGCGTAGACGCTCACCGCGTGCTCGCCGTAGAGGACTCGCTCGAACTTGAAAGTGAAGCCGCGGCGGCCCGCGCCGTGTGCCGTCCCCGGGTCGGTGTCCGTCCGCGGCTCGTCCGCGATTGTCGAAGCGACGAAGCGCCCGTTCTCGAAGAGTTGTATCTCGACGGGCTCGCCCGGTTGTTCGAGGTCTACGACCCAGCCGCGCGCGCCGCGCCCGTCGGCGTGTTCGAGCGCGCCGTCGAAGTCTCGGCCGAAGGTGACGGCGTGCGTGTAGAGCGCGAACGCGCCGACGAAGACGAGGTCGAGCGCGAGTTTGGCGACGACGAGCTTGGCGATTCGCCCGCGCGACGGGCGCGAGCGCCGCGGCTCTTCAAGAGAGCCTCGCCCGCTCAAGTCGTCGGAAAAAGGAACACGGAGACCGTGCCCCGCGGCTCCGGTCTCCGTGTCCGTCTGCTCGCGCGCGGCGGCGTCCTTCATTGCCCGCGGTACGCGTTCGTGTTCGAGTCCTGATAGGTGAGCGTGTGGCGCGGCGTGATGACGGCGTCCGCGGCGAGGTTCTGCCTCAGGCGCACCGTCACCTGCAAGACCTGCGTGTCGCCGGGCGAGAGTTCCGCCACGCGCCAGACGAAGCCGCGCCCGCCGCCGCCGATGTCCTGAAGCGTCAGTTCCGGCGACGACGAGACGAACTCAAGCGCCTCGGGCAGATACTCCGTGACTTGCAGGTTCTTGGCGAGCCCGCCGCCGTCGTTGACGAGCACGAGGCGGTAGAAGAGCGTGTCGCCCGGCCTGACCTCGGTGTTCGGAAGCTCGGCCCGCACGCGCACGCGCGGCGTCGCCACCGTCAGCACGGTCGAGTCCTCGCCCGCGACGCGCCCGCCCGAGTTCATGGCGCGCGTGACGAGGTTGTAGGCGAACTGCGTGCGGTCGGGCGTCGAGCGCGGGATGTCCACGCCGAGCAGCACGGGGAACTGTCCGCCGCGCGGGTCGAGCGCCGCGGTCTGCGTCACGGCCGGCTCGCCCGTCTGGTGGCGTCCGTCGCCGTTCAGGTCGGCGTAGACGGTCGCCTGCGGCGCACCCGGCGCGACGATTCTCAACTCGAAGCTCTCGGGGTAGTTCGACGGGTTGCGGACGATGAACGGGACGTACATCGTGTCGCCCGGCGTCGCGGTCAGACCCTTCGAGACGGCCTCGACGCGCGCGCCCGCGACGCGCCCCACAGAGATGGCGGGCCCCTCGAAGTTCGACGGGATGAAGAGGCTCTGCGTGCGCATCGTGCCGCGCCCGACCGGCTTGTTCGCGCCGGCGAGCGCCTCGCCCACGGCGCGCAGCGTGACGGTTATCTCGCGGTTGTCGCGCGATTCGAGGTCGCCCAGAGACCAGATGGCCGTGCGCGACGGCCGGTCGTAGGAGATGGGCGAAGGCGTCGCGCTCACCAGCTCGAAGTCGGGGTTGAAGACGAAGTCGGCGCGCGTCTGGCGCGCGGTGGCGCTGCCGGCGTTGCGGACGCTGATGCGCTGCGTGAAGGTGTCGCCGGGCTGCACCGTCTCCTGTAGCGCGTTCGACGCGGCGGCGAGCGCGGCGGCGACGACCGTCAGCGAGGCGTCGGTCACCTTCGTGACGCCGGCGTCGGCCTGCGAGGCGGCGCGGACGAGAAAGCGCTGCTGCTGGTTGTCGGGCGCGTTCTCGGGCACGCGCGCGTTGAGCATGATTTCGAGCGTCGCGCCGCGCTGCATCTGCGGCGTGACGAAGACGGGGAGCCCAACGTCGTTGCCGCTCTGGCTGAAGGACGGTTGATATTCCGCCGGCAGGTCGGTCTCAAGGCGGAACTGGTCTTCCTTGTTGCCCGTGTTCGTGATGGCGAGCGGGAGCTGAATCGTCTGACCGGGCTGCGCCGCCAGCGCGGAGCGCCGGAGCGCGAGATTCAAGTCGGGCACCTGCCTGACCGTGATGCTGAAGCCGCCGCCGGTCTGCGCGTCGGCCGGGGCGGGCGCGGGCGTGATGACCGCGGGCGTCTCGACGGCGCGCGGCGCGGGCGTCGGCGTGACGGCGGGCGCGGGCGTCGTGCGATTGATGGCGGGGACGGAAGCGGTCTCGGTGCGCGTCGGCCTGCTCACGGGCGTCGGCTGCGGAGTAGGCGTCGCGGCCGGTTGCGCGACGTTGCCGGTGGAGTTGGTTGCCGCGTTGCCGCGCGGGTTACGGCCGCGCCGGCCGCCCGTGGTGCGCGGACGCTCGGCGTCGCCGCCGCCACGGACGGCGAGTCCCGGTGTAGTCGGGGGAGTCGTCGAGGGCGTCGTCGAGGGCGTCGTGCGCGTCGCCGCCACTTCCGTGGGTGTCGGGCGCGGCGTGGGTCTCGGGCGCGCGGGCGTCGGCGTCGGCGTCGCGCGCGCGACGGCGGTCGCGGGCGTCGCGGTCGGGCGCGGCGCGGGCGGGCGGCTGGCCGCCTCCGTGCGGGCGGTCTGAAGCTCGGTCTCGAAGATGTCCGTGAAGGGCGTGTCCTTGATTTCGCGGAGGCGCTGCACGACCTGCGCGGCCTCGTCGAATCGGCCCAGCTCGATGTAGGAGCGCCCCATCCAGAGCAGCATCAGGTCGGCGATAAAGCTGTTGGGGTTGCCCTTCAGGAAGTCGCGGAAGGTGTTTGCGGCCTGCTCGTACTGCCCTTTGGCGAAGAGCGCGCGCCCGCGGTTGAAGGTCTCCTGTTCGGCCTGTGAGGGGGCGTCCTCCTGCTGTGCGGCGGCCGTTGCCGCGCGGGCAGGCGACGCAAAGGGCGACAGGACGAGCGCGGCGGCGAGCGCGGCCGCGCCGATTCGATTCCACTTACTCAAAGTAATGTTCCTCCGACGGGCAGGTGCGAGTTCTAAGACTCATCTGATCTGGCGCGTATCGCCGAGAGACGCACGGGCGTCGCGCTCGTGGTGTGAAACTTCGTCCGGCCGCGCAGGATAATACAGCCCCGAGGCCGCGACGGACAAGGCGCTCGAAAGCCGCGGCTTTCAAACGTCTTCTCAAAAAGAGGGCGGCCAAGCATCACTTGCGCTTGGCCGCCGTAGAGACTTCGACGCGGTCGCCGGGGCGGAGCGCCGGGTCGGGCGCCTGTCCGTTCTCGATCTCGCGCAGGCTGTACTCGGTCGAGACGAGCCGGCCGTCCGTCCCCTGCCGCGAAACCTTAACGCGGTCGCCCGCCGTCTTGGTCACGCCGCCCGAGGCGAGCAGCGCCTGCGTCAGCGTGATGCCGGCGTGAAAGTCCTTCTGACCGGGCGAGCCGATCTCGCCGCCGACGTAGAAGAACTCGGGCGGCCGGGGCGTGAGCGTCACCACGTCGCCCGACTGGACGAGCGTGTTGAGGGCGGCCGGGTCGGCGAGGTCGACCGTGACGGACTTGCCCGACGAGCGCGAGAAGATGACGGCGCGGCCGGCCTCGGGCTTGGGCTGCGCCTCCGCGACGACGACGTAGAGCGGGATGGCCTCGCGGCGCAGGATTTTGGTGCCGGGGTCGTTGACCAGCCCGCTGACGAGCACGGCGTGGCTCGCGTACTCGCGCACGCTGACTCTCACCTGCGGCCGCTCGTAGAGCCCGCGGTGTCGGAACTCGGCGACGAGTTGGGCGGACAGCTCTTCGGTCGTCATGCCGGCGACCGTCAGCGGGTCGCGCAGCAGCGGGAAGTCGAGCACGCCGCCGGCGACGACCGAGTAGAGCGTGTTCTGACGCGGGTCTTGGCCGTTGAGCAGACGTATGTCGAGCACGTCGCCGATGCCGATGCGGTAGACCTCTGTCGGCGAGACGGCGGGCGTCACGGGCTTCGACGTCGAGCCCGGAGCCGCGTTGGGATTTGTTGCCGGGGGCACGCCCGCGGGCGCGGGCTGCGCGGACTTGTTCGACTCGGGCGCGCCCTCCGCGCCGGAGGTGTTCCTGACGGGCGCGCCGACGGGGACGCCCGTCTCGGAGCCGGGCTTCGCGGGCGCGTCGCTGGTCGATTTGTTGTCGGCGGGGTTCGCGGGCGCGGCGGCCGTCGAGGCGGCGGCCGT
>JBEVKV010000311.1:0-3972 GCA_040509515.1 Pyrinomonadaceae bacterium
AGGGGCGCAGCCCGGGGAACGGGTTCGTGATGGGGGCGGCGGCCGCCCCGCTGTTGGCGTTCGTCACGGCTTCACTCCTTCCGCCAGGCGCACGGCGGTCACGAAGTCGCGCAGGTCTTCCGGGTTGAACCCGCTCAGGTTGTGGATGACGTAGGGCACCATGTGCGTGAGGAAGTCCTCCTTCTGCTCGCTCGGCGGCTGGCCGACGTAGACGGCGCTCGCCGTCCAGTCGTCCTCGCGCCCGTAGCCGTAAGCCTTCTCAAGGTCTTCGAGGTTCTTGCGCACCCACGGTTCGTCGCCGTTGCCGAAGTAGATGAGCGCCGCGTCGCACTCGCGCAGGTTCTTGCGGTGGTAGTCCGTCAAACGCTCCGCGCCGGCCTCGCCTTCGAGCCACGTAATGACCTCGAACTGCTCTCGGAAGAGGTACTGCTTGATGGGGCGTATGAACTCGCGGTCGCGGTTCTCGCAGATGAGGTAGACCTGTTTGAGCTTGTGCCCGCGCCCGCCGGCGGGCGCCGCCTGCGGCTTCGCCGAGAGCTTCTCGACGGCGCGCGTCTTCAGGTCTTCGACTGTCGTCTGGAGCAGCTCGGCCCCGGCCGTCAGCCCCGACTGGAGAGTTTCGATGAAGGTCTTCTGGCGCGCGTCCGAGACTTCGAGCGCGGGGGTCGCGAGCCCCGGGGGCATCCAGAGCAGGCGTTGGAAGGACGCGTCGGCGGAGCCGCGCTCGGCGGCGAGCCGCTCCTGTATCAGCACGACCGAGGCCGGGTCGTCCTCCGGCGTCGAGCCGTAACGCGCGCCGACCATGTGGACGGAGAGCCGGCAGCGCGCGAGGTCTGCGCGGACGACATCCTCGACGCGGCGGCGCTCGTCGAGCGGGAGTCTTTGCTCGGGCAGCACGCCGTAGCCGCGCTGCCGCAACTCGTCGCGCAGCGCCTCGCGCTCGCCCGCGAGGTCGCCCGTCGTCTCTGCGAGGAAGACGAACTCCGACGGCGGCGCTTGCGCGTCGGCGGACGCTCCGACGGGCGCGCGGGGCGTGACGGCGGCGGGCGCGGCGGCGTTAGGCGCGACGGCGGCGGGCGTCTGCGTCGAGACGTGCGGGGCGGGCGCGGCCGAGCCGGGCGCGTGCTTCAGCTCGATGATGGTGCGCTTGATGTCGGCGACGAGGCGGTTGAGCGTCTTCCAGTACTGCTTGTCAGAGGCGTCCGGGCTGAACTCCGTGAGCACGCCGCTCGACTCGTCCTCGCCGTAGAACTGATAGCCGATGAGGTCGCGTATGTGTTCGGGCTCGCGGTTTTTGAGGTGGTCGGGCAGCGGCGTCTTGACGACCTTGAAGACGCGCGAACGGAAGGAGGGTGCGACGCCGTTCGTCGTCGGCGGCGGCGCGGCGTGAAAGGTCGCCATCTCGCGGTTGCACCAGTCGGACTGGACGTAGCGCGGCGAGATGATGGGCAGCAGCAGCAGCGAGCGCGTGACGCCCTCGCCGATGGCCCCGCTCAGGTCGTCGTTGCCGCGCAGGCTGTGGCCGTCGCGCCAAATCTTTAGCTCGTAGCCGAGCGCCTGCGCGAGCAGAACGGACACGCGTTCGTGGAGCAGATCGATCCAGCCCTTCTCCCCGCCGAAGGGGCTCAGGTCGTCGATGTGCGCGTAGCTGATGAAAAGGTCGTAGTCGTAGCTCATGGCGACGCGGGGACTCCTGCCCGCACTGGACTCTTCTGTGACTGGGGTTTCGGAAGTGGGAGACGCCGGCCGGCGGCAATTCCGGCCGCCGCGGCGGACGTTCGACAATTAGGCTGTATACAGCCTGCGCCGAGAGGCTGTCAACGCGGGAGTCAAAGGCGAGGCGGCGGCCCCCTCTGCCGGCTCAAACTCGCCGCTCGACTCTCGCCTCCGGCCTCGGCCCCGGGCGGACGAGGAAGACGAGCAGGAGCGCGGCCGTGGTGCCGATGGCGGCGCTCGTGACGAAGGCCGCCTCGGGGCTCCAGTTGTCCCAGAGCGCGCCCATCAGCAGCGAGGCCGGCAGCACCGTGATGCCGAAGGCGAGGTTGTAGAGGCCGTAGGCCGTGCCGCGCTGCTCGGGGCGGACGAGGTCTGCGACGAGCGCCTTCTCCGCGCCCTCGGCCAGCCCGAAGTAGACGCCGTAGACGAGGAAGAGCGCCCACGCCTGTCCCGGCGTCGAGACGCGCGCGAAGCAGAGGTAGACGGCCGCGTAGAGCAGCCACCCCGAGACGATGAGCGTCTTGCGCCCGAGCCTGTCGGAGAGGTCGCCGCCGACGATTGAGCTTAAGACCTTGCTCAGGTGCAGCGCCGCCCAGAGCAGAAGCGTCCCCTGTCCCGTCGAGACGCCAGCCATCTGCGCGCGCCGGATGAGGAAGGCGTCGGTCGAGTTCGACAGCGTGAAGAGCGCGACGAGGACGAGGAACCATTTAAAGTTCGAGTCGAAGCCGCGCAGCGTCAGCCGCGGCGCGGCGGCGGGCGCGGCCGTCACGCCCACGCCGGGCAAGTCCGCGCCTGTCGCGCTCGCAGCGACGCCCACGTTCTCTTTCGCGTTCTCTTTCGCGGGGGCGGCGCGCGGCGTCTCTTTCACGGCGAAGATGAGCACGAGCATCGCGAGCAGCGCCGGCACGGACGCGAAGAGGAAGATGGTCGTGTAGTCGCGCGCGGTCGGCGTCGCGGGGTTGGCGGCGAAGAGCCAGAGCAGGCCGAGGCCGATGAGCGGCCCGAGCACCGCGCCGCCGTGATCCATCGCGCGGTGAAAGCCGAAGGCGAGCCCGCGCTCCGAGGGCGGCGCGGCGTCCGCGATCATCGCGTCGCGCGGCGCGCTCCGCAGCCCCTTGCCGACGCGATCCGTGAAGCGCACGGCGAGCACATGGAGCCAGCTCGTCGCAAACGCCAGCAGCGGGCGCATTACGCCCGCCAGCCCGTAGCCGAAGACGACCAGCCCTTTGCGCCGACCCGTCCTGTCGCTGAGATACCCGGAGAAGAGTTTGAGGAGGCTTGAGACCGACTCGGCCACGCCCTCGACGACGCCGATGGCCTTCGGGCTCGCGCCGAGCGCGAGCGCGAGGAAGGCGGGCAGCATCGGGTAGATGATCTCGCTCGACGCGTCGTTGAGCAGGCTGACGACGCTGATGGCGACGACGTTGCGCGGCAGGCTCCACACGCGCCGCCACAGCCCCCGCGTCGATTCGTCCATCCGCCCGGCGCTCACGCGCGCGTCGAACTGGTCTGCGGCGTCGGTGTCGGTCTCCCCCATGCGCTTCGCCCGGCCCCTCTAGCGCGCCGGCCGCGCCGGACGCGAAGGCCGGGGGCGGTTGACGTTCGACGGGCCGCCGCCGAGCGGGTCGTACCACCACCAGCCGACCGCGCCCACGAGCAGCGCCAGCAGCAGCGCGCCGACCACCGCCACCCGCACGGCCATCCGCAGCACGCGCTTCAGCACCACGAAGAAGAGCCAGAACCCGACGAGGCCGGCGGCGATGATGGCTGCTAGTTCCATCTATTGCTTCTTGTAAGAGGCGCGGACGGTCGTCTTGATGTTGCCGCGGACGTTGAAGTCGCCTTCGAGGTTGACTTCGAGCGGGTCGCAGGCGCGGACGAAGTCTTCGAGGATGATGTTGATGACGTGCTCGTGAAAGACCTTCACGTCGCGGAACGAGTTGACGTAAAGCTTCAGGCTCTTCAGCTCGACGCAGCGCTCGCCCGGGACGTACTCGACGCGGAAGGTCGCGAAGTCGGGGAAGTCCGAGAACGGGCAGACGCAGGTGAACTCGGGCAGCTCGAAGAGGATGCGTATCTCGCGGCCGGCGTACTCGTACGGGAAGGTGTCGAGCGGGTAGAGCCGCATCTCCTCGCGCGGCGTCGAGCGGATGTCTAGTCCCTGCTGGTTCGCGGGCGGGAGCCCCGCCTCGGTCGTGGCCATCTCTTGATAACTCCTTTTTCTTCTAAGCGAATCTTAACCGACCGCCGCGCGCC
>JBEVKV010000312.1:0-14542 GCA_040509515.1 Pyrinomonadaceae bacterium
CCTCATAAAAGCGAAAGGTGTAAGGAGATGGTTAAAGCTATCCGAGCCTCCGTGTTAGTGCTTCTACTCGCTTGCTCCGCACAGGCGGGGTGGATACAAAACGGTTCGCCCACTCCACCCCCGCCTCCACAGACTAACACCGTGCAAGAGCCGACGGACGACGCGACGCTTAACGGCGAGATACAGAACGACGCGCCCGGCATCCTGACGGAAGCCACGTTAGACCTACTCGCGCTCCTGCCGTCGCTGCTCTAAGTCACGCGCCACCGTAGACGGGGCAAGCTGCCTACCGGCGGCCTAGTATTCGTGTGCTTATTCTATCGTGAAGGTCGGAAAGCAGAGGCGACCCACGCGCGGAAGAGTAAACCGGCGCGGGCTAGAATGCAACAGATTTTGCGGATAATCAGAAGTACGTGAGACGTGATGAGGATTAGTCACACGTTAGCTTTTATGGCTGATGTGAGTAAGAAGCCGCAGAGCATTGATGATATAACTGCCCTGCTTCAATGAGAGGAACGGTTAAGTAAATGGAAAAGCCTGAATCAGTAAGGCGACACCTTGTTAAAATGACCGCCTTCAGCGAGCACGTAGTGGCCGAGTTTGCTTTTGGTGCGGACTTCCGTTCAACGGCCTTAACACTAACGGTAAATCTGTCCGTGCACGCGAATAAGGCGACATCGTTTCAGGACATCGAGCGAATGGCCGACCAGGTATTCTTGGATTTATTGAAGGCTACCCTTGCCAAAGGCTCCGAGGAGATTTCAAGCTAATCTACCGCCTGACTGTTCAACGCTGTAAATGACCCACTACCCCGATTTTTTATTCGTTGACCGTGCGGGGCGTTGGGTGATACTCTCCCGGCCATTCTCGACGCGACCGCCAAACGGGTGAATTCTCCACCCACGCGCGAGAGTGCAACAGTCAGTAACCCGCTCATCGCACCCGACCCAAACGTTCTGAAAGTCTGTGACAGCTAAAGACTCGCGTCTGCCGCGCCTGCGGACGACTTCCGTCTGAATGCGGAGGCTCGACCGTCCGGGCTGGGCGGCTGGACTCACCTTCACGAGTTACGGCGTGCGCTTCGGCGTGCGCGCGGACTCGGAGCGCGCGCTCGCGCGCCTCGCGGAGTTCCTGCCGCCGGGGACGAAGGAGGCTGTGCCCGGCTTCGTCGAGCGGCTCTACTCGATACGCACGGGCGAGGGCGAGCGCGCGCGTCGCGGCCTCAGACGCTTTCAGTTGCTCTACGCCGACCACGTCCGGCTCGCGCGCACGCTCGACGCACGCGAGTTGTTCGAGCGTTTCGAGTCCGACCTGCAACTGTCGGTCGCGGCCGCCGCGCGGCGCAGGGTCTTCGTCCACGCGGGCGTGGTCGGGTGGAAGGGGCGCGCCGTCTTAGTCCCCGGCCGCAGCTTCACAGGCAAGACGACGCTCACGGCCGCGCTCGTGCGCGCGGGCGCGACGTACTTCTCGGACGAGTTCGCCGTCCTCGACGCCGAAGGGCGCGTCCACCCTTACGCGAAGCCGCTCGCGATGCGCGGCCGGGACGGGCGGCAGACGAAGGTCGCGGCCGAAGAGTTGGGCGGACGCGCCGCGACCCACGCGACGAGGCCGTTGCCGGTCGGGCTCGTCGTCGTGAGCGAGTTCAGGGAGGGCGCGCGCTGGCGTCCCCGCGCGCTCTCGATGGGGCACGGCGCGCTGGCGCTTCTGGCGAACACAGTCCCCGCGCGCCGCAGGCCGGCGGAAGTTCTTGCGACCTTGGAGCGCGTCGTGCGCGGCGCGATTGTGCTGCGCGGCGCGAGGGGCGAGGCCGCCGAGGTCGCTTTGAAGATTCTGGAAAGGGCCCGGTGAAGTTCGGAGAGCTTATGCGAGAGAGAACAGTCACGCCGAGGCCGAAGGCGCGCGCGGAGGGCGTCGTCGTGCGCGCGCTGGGAGAAGAGGTTCTGGCCTACGACCTCGAAACGCACAGGGCCGTCTGTCTGAACGGCGCGGCCGCCGAGGTCTGGCGGCTCTGCGACGGACGCCGCACGCCCGAGGAGATGAGGCGCGAGCTTGAGAAGACTGCCCGCGGAGCGTTGCCCGAAGAGTTCGTGTGGCTCGCGCTCGAACAGCTCGGCCGCGAGCGCCTGCTCGAAGCGCCCGCGGAACTCCCGGCGGCGCTCGCCGGTCTCTCGCGCCGTGAGATGTTGCGGCGCGTCGGGCTCGCCGCCGGCCTCGCGCTCCCGGCGGTCGCGTCCATCGTCGCGCCGACGCCGGCCGACGCCGCGAGCTGTGTG
This sequence comes from Pyrinomonadaceae bacterium, assembly GCA_040509515.1. Taxonomy (GTDB): domain Bacteria; phylum Acidobacteriota; class Blastocatellia; order Pyrinomonadales; family Pyrinomonadaceae; genus QHXN01. Next base: position 2,274 of record JBEVKV010000312.1, read on the forward strand.
CCGTCGGGCGGCCCCTGCGCCGACAGCGCGCAGTGCTGTCAGGGGAGCACCTGCATCGGCGACACCTGCACTTAAACGCGGGAGGGGAAGTGGCGGACGCGCGTGCAGATTCGGCGGTCGTGCTCATCGCCTCGGCGCTCGAAGGCGCGTGGCGGCGCGAGCCTCCGCCGCCCGCGCTCTCGGAAGAACGACTCGCGCGCGTCGCGCCGCTCCTCTCAGGCTCGGGCGCGTCGGCGCTCGCGTGGTGGAAGCTGCGGCGTTCGAGTCTGTGTGAGACGCGCGAGGCGCTTGAGTTCAAACAGTCTTACCGACTGCAAGCTCTCAAAGACGCGGTGCGCGAGCGCGAGGTGGAGAGCCTGTTCGCGCTGCTCGACGCGGCAGGCGTGGAGGCCGTGCTCGTGAAGGGCTGGGCCGCCGCGCGCGCGTACCCCGAGCCGGGGTTGCGACCGGCCGGCGACATAGACCTGTGCGTGCGCCCCGCCCAGTTCGTGAAGGCGAAAGACGTGCTGGCGAGCCCCGAGGGGCGTCGCTTCTGGGTCGACCTGCACGAAGGTTTCGCGACGCTGCTCGACGGGCGCGCGGAAGAACTCTTCGGGCGCTCGCGCGTGCTGCCGCTCGGCGCGTCGCGCGTGCGCGTGCTGGCGGAGGAAGACCACCTGCGGCTGCTCTGCTTCCACCTCCTGCGCCACGGCGCGTGGCGTCCGCTCTGGCTGTGCGACGTGGCAGCGGCGATTGAGTCGCGCGCCGAAGACTTCGACTGGCGGCGGCTCCTCGGCGCGGACGTGAAGCGGGAGCGTTGGGTCGTCTGCGCCGCGGGGCTCGCGGCTCGTCTGCTCGGCGCGCGTCTGGAAGGGACGCCGCTCGCGCCGGCCGCCCGTAGTCTGCCGCGCTGGCTTTTGCGCGGCGTCTCGAAGCAGTGGGAGACGCCTTTCGCCGCGTGCCAGCCGCCGCTCAGCCACCGCGCGCCGATGCGAAAGTACCTGCGGCGTCCGCGCGGGATTCTGGGCGACCTGCGCAAACGCTGGCCGAACCCGATCAGCGCGACCGTAGACGTGTGCGGCCCCTTCAACGCGCTTCCGAGGCTGCCGTTCCAACTCGCGTGCGGCCTCTCGCGGACGGCCGCCTTTCTTGCGCGCGTGAATGCCGAGTCGCGCCGCGCGCCCCACTTCCTTTGAAAACTTCGCCGCTCGTTCGGCCGAGCCTTCAGGTGAACGCCATGAAGAAACCCAAGCTCAGGTTCGCCAGCGCGTCCCTCTTCGCGCTCCTGCTGTCGGCCGCCCTCTTCCACGTCGCCACCATCTCCGGGGCGCGGCACGCGACGCCCGACGCCGACGACACCTCCGAGTTCTCTCAGGGTGTGCAGGAGCTTGCGCCCGCGGCCACCTACGTCGTCGACACGACGGCCGACACGAACGACGCCGACACTGCCGACGGACTGTGTCTCGACTCCGCGGGCTTCTGCTCGCTGCGCGCCGCCATCCAGCAGGCGAACGCAGACCCTTCCGCCGACGCCGTCAACTTCCTCATCGTCGGACTCGGCACGCAGACCATCAACGTCGGAAGTACTTCTCTCGGCGCGCTGCCCGCGGTCGTCCACCCCCTGACCATCGACGGCTACACGCAGCCCGGCTCTTCGCAGAACACGCTCGCGGTCGGCGACGACGCCGTCATCAACGTCGAGCTGAACGGCACGAGCGCGGGCGCGGGCGCCGACGGGCTCAACATCTCGGCCGGCGGCTCGACTGTGCGCGGGCTGGCCGTCTACAAATTCGCGGGCGACGGCATCGACCTCAACACCAACGGCGGGAACATCGTCGCCGGCAACTTCATCGGGACGAACGCGACCGGGGCGGGCGCGACCAACGGCAACGCGGGCGACGGCGTCAACGTCGCTGGCGTCGCGTCGAACACCGTCGGCGGCCCCACGCCCGCCGCGCGCAACCTCATCTCGGCGAACGCGGGCGAGGGCATCGACATCACGGGGACGGGCGCGACCGGCAACACCGTCGCCGGCAACTACGTCGGCACAGATCGCAATGGCACGGCCGACCTCGGCAACGCCGTCAACGGCTTGAGAATCGCGGCCGGCGCGCAGTCGAACACGGTCGGCGGACTGACCACGACGCCGGGCACCGCGCCCGGCAACGTCATCGGCGGCAATGCCTCGGACGGCGTCGAGATAACCGGCACGACCTCAAGCTCGAACACGGTGCGCGGCAACCTCATCGGCCTCAACGCCGGCGGCACGGCCGTCCTGCGCAACGACTCGAACGGCGTCTTCATCAGCAACGCGGCCTCGAACATCGTCGGCGGCGCGACCGCGACCGCGCGCAACGTCATCACGGGCGGCTCGGCCGCGACCGCCGACGGCGTGGACATCCAGTCCGAAGGCTCGGACAACAACGTCGTCGCCGGCAACTACATCGGCACGGACATCAACGGCACGGGCGTGAACGGCGGCGCGGCGGACTTCGGCGCGGGCGGCGACGGCGTGCGAATCTCCGGCGGGCCGGACAACAACACCGTCGGCGGCAACGCCGCGACGCCCGGCGGCGCGCCCGGCAACCTCATCGCCGGCAACGGCTCCGACGGCGTCGAGATGACGGGCGGAAGCACGACCGGCAACGCCGTACACGGCAACCTCGTCGGCACGCAGGCGAACGGGGCGACCGCCTACGCCAACGGGGCCAACGGCGTCCTCGTCGGCGCGGCGACGAACGCGGTCGGCGGTTCGACCGCGACGCCGGGCACGGGCTTAGGCAACGTCATCTCGGGCAACGGCGCGAACGGCGTCGGTATCACCGCCGACTCCGTGAACGTCAACGGCAACCTCATCGGGCTTCGGCCCGGCGGAACGGCCGCGCTCGGCAACGGCACGAACGGCGTCCACCTCAACACCGCGCGCCTCTGCAACGTCGGCGGCGCGACCGCAGACCTGCGCAACGTCATCAGCGGCAACGGCTCGAACGGCGTGCTCGTCAACGAGGGCTCGGCCGGGCCGCTCGACAACAACACGGTGGCCGGCAACTACGTCGGCACGGACATCACGGGCGCGCTCGACCTCGGCAACACGGCCGACGGCGTCCGCATCGACGGCGGCGACGGCGTTACTGTCGGCGGGCTCGCCGCGACCGCGGGCGACGCCCCCGGCAACGTCATCTCGGGGAACAACTCGGACGGCGTCGAGCTGGTCAGCGCCGGCAGCAACACCAACACGATTCGCGGCAACCTCGTCGGGCTCGCGGCCGGCGGCACGGCGGCGCTCGCGAACGCGGCCGACGGCGTCCACGTCGAGACGGGCGTGGCGACGACCACCGTCGGCGGGGCGGCCGCCGGCGCGCGCAACGTCATCTCGGGCAACGGCGGCGACGGCGTCGAGATGGCGGGCGGCGGCCACACCGTGCAGGGCAACCTGATCGGCACGCGGACGGACGGCACGACCGCGCTCGGCAACGCCGCGCACGGCGTCCACGTCTCGGCGACCAACACGACCGCTGACATCGTCGGCGGGACGACGGCCGGGGCGGGGAACACCATCGCCTTCAACGGCGGCGACGGCGTCTTCGTCCCGACGGGTTTCGCGACCGTCCGACGCAACTCGATTCACTCGAACGCGGGGCTCGGCATAGACCTCGGCGCGGACGGCGTGACGCCCAACGACGCGGGCGACGCCGACGCGGGCGGCAACAACCTCCAGAACTTCCCCTTCATCACGACGGCCGTGCAGGGGAGCACCGTCGTCACGGGCACGCTCAACGCGACGCCCTCGCCGACCTTCACCGTCGAGTTATTCTCACGCCCGGCGGCCGACCCCACGGGCAGCGGCGAGGGGTAGAACTTCCTCGACTCGACCGGCGTGACGACCGACGCGGCCGGCAACGCGGCCTTCACCTACACGGTGGCGGCGACCGTCGCCGCCGGACAGTACGTCTCGGCGACGGCGACCGACCCGGCGGGGAGGACTTCGGAGTTCTCGGGCGCGCGCAACGTCATCGTCGCGACGCTGGCGCGGCTCGTCGAGTTCAGCGCCGTCGAGCAGGACGGCGTGACGCGGCTCGACTGGGCGACCGGCTACGAGGTGGACAACCTCGGCTTCAACCTCTACCGCGAGTCGGGCGGGCGGCGCGCGCGGCTCAACGCGTCGCTCATCGCGGGCTCGGCGCTCGTCGCGGGGCCGGGCGTGGCGCTGACGGCCGGCAACTCCTACGCGTGGGCGGACGCGGGCGCGGGGTCTGACGCCGCTTACTGGCTCGAAGAGATAGACCTCGCGGGGCGGAGCAAGACCTACGGCCCGTTTCACCCGTCGAGGGGCGCGGGCGGCGCGTTGAGGAGAGCGGCGAAAGGCGTGCGCTCGCCGCTCATCTCGCAGTTGAGCGACGGCGGCTCGACGGCGGGCGAGGCGCAGCATCAGGTGAGTGCTTCCGACGCCGCGCGTGCGAAGAAGTTGACGCGGGCCTCTGGCGCGGACGCGGCGGAGTCCGCGCGCGAGAAGCAGCGTTGGCTGGCGTCGCAGGCGGCGTTGAAGATTTCGGTGCGCGCGGGCGGCTGGTACAAGGTCACGCGCGACGAGCTTATCGCGGCCGGCCTCAGCCACGCGGCCGACCCGAGGCGTCTGCAACTCTACGCGGGCGGCGTCGAGGTGCCGATGAGCGTGGACGCGGGGGCGTGGCTGACGCCCGAAGGCGGCGTCGAGTTCTACGGCGAGGGGCTGGACGTGCCCTCGACCGACACGCGCGTCTACTGGCTGGTCGAGGGCGACCGGCGGGGTCTGCGGACGGGCGTGCGCCGCGCGTCTTCGTCTGCGGGGAAGCGCGCGGCCGACCCCGCGGCGGCCGAGGCGGTCACGGTCGTCCCCGTCGGCCCGCCGTCCACTCTCTACTTCAATTACACGGCCGAGCGGCGCGAGCGCACGGTCTACTTCTCGGCGCTCCAGAACGGCGAGGCGGAGAACTTCTTCGGCCGCGTCGTCAACACGGGCGCGGTCGCGCAGACGCTCGCGGCGCGCAGCGTCTACCCGCTCGACGCGCAGACGGCGACGCTCGAAGTCTCCGTGCAGGGCGTCTCGCTCGGACGGCACCACGTTAACGTCACCCTCAACGGCGTGACGCTCGGCGCGCTCGACTTCGCGGGGCAGACGAAGAGTGCGGCCGTCTTCCCCGTCGATTCGCACCTGCTGCGCGAGGGCGACAACCAAGTGCAGCTCGTCTCGGCCGCGCCCGGCGACGTGAGCCTGACGGACTACCTGCGGTTGAACTACCTCCACGCGATGCGCGCCGACGGCGACCGACTGCGGTTCGGCGCGCCGGCCGGCGTCGTCGGCGTCGGCGGCTTCACGACGCCGGACGTGCGCGTCTTCGACGTGACAGACCCTTACGCGCCCGAGGAACTTCCCACGGCCGGCGCGGTCACGCCCGACCCGCGCGGCGGCTGGGGCGTGCGTGTCGGCGTCGCGGGCGCGGGCACGCGCGAGCTGCTGGCGCTCACCGGCGCGCGCGTGTCGAGGCCGGCGTCCGTCGCGCCGAACACCCCGTCGCGCTGGTCTGTGGACGCGGGGCAGCGCGCCGACATGGTCGTCATCACGCGCGAAGAGTTCGCCGAACAGGTCGCGCCGCTCGTCGCCGCGCGCGCGTCCGAGGGGATGGAGGTGCGCGTCGTCTTCGTCGAAGACATCTTCGACGAGTTCGCCTACGGCGCGCACACGCCGCAGGCCGTGCGCGACTTCCTCGCGTGGACGCGCGCGAACTGGGAGCGGCCGCCCGGCTACGTGCTGCTCGTCGGCGACGGAAGCTACGACCCGCGCGATTACCTCGGGCGCGGACGCTTCGACCTCGTGCCGTCGAAGCTCTTGGACGCGGGCGCGATGGAGACGGCCTCGGACGACTGGTTCGCGGACTTCGACGACGACGGCGTCGCAGACCTCGCCGTCGGACGCCTTCCCGTGCGGACGCGCGCCGAGGCGGCCACGGTCGTCGGCAAGATTCTCACGCGCACGCGTGAAGAGTCGGAGCCCGCGGCGCTGCTCGTGGCCGACCGCGACGGCGCGGACGGCTACAGCTTCGAGTCGGCGACCGACGGTCTGCGAAGCCTCCTGCCCGCGGGCACGCGGGTCGCGCGCGTCAACCGGCGCGGGCAGGACGCGGGCGTGTTGAGGGCGCAGATAGTCGCGGGCGTCAACGCCGGGCCGCTCGTCGTCAACTGGATGGGGCACGGCTCGGTTGACGTGTGGACTGGCGAGGGGCTTCTGCGCGGCGCGGACGCGCCGGCCCTGACGAACGGGAGCCGGCTGCCGCTCTTCGTGATGATGACGTGTCTGAACGGCTACTACGAGGGGACGGGGCTCGACAGCCTCGCCGAGTCGGTCTTGAAGGCGGAGGGCGGCGGCGCATACGCCGTCTGGGCCTCGACGGGGATGACCGAGCCGTTCGCGCAGGCCGCCGCCAACCGCGAGCTGTACCGCATCATCTTCTCGGAAGGCGACGTGAGGCTCGGCGACGCGGTCAGGCGCGCCAAGCACGCGACCGCAGACCGGGACGTGCGCCGCACATGGGTCTTCTTCGGCGACCCTTCAAGCCGGCTGCGTTAACGACCCGGACTCAGGGCCATTGGATGACGGTCTTCGGTCTGGAGGAGGGCGGCGGCGCGGAGACCGGGAGTTGGCGCGCCGAAGTTGTGGGACGGGTCGGAGGCCGCGCGGCGTTCGTCGCGGCGCGTCGCGCCGGCGCGTCGTTGCGCGCGGGTCTCGGGGCGGGCGTGGTGGCCGTCGCGTCGGGCGCGGGGCGTTCGACGCGGGGGCGCGGCTGCGCGTTCGCGCGTGTCGCCGGCTCCGCCGCCGCCGGCGTGACCTTCTCGGCGCGCGACGGGGTTTCGGCCGACCTCTCTGGCTTCGTTTCCGTCGCCACCGCCGCGCGCGCGGGCGCTGCGGGCGCGACCGGCTCGGCTTCTGCGGCGGTCGGCGCTGCGGGCGCGGGCGGCGGGATGTCGGTCGCGACCTCTGTCGCGGCGGTGTCGGCGGCGGGCGGCGCGTCCGAGACGACCGGGCGCTTTGACCAGACGAGATAAGAGCCGGCGGCCACGCCCGCGAGGACTGAGAGCAGGACGGCCGCCGCCGTCACGGGCCACGACCTCCGACCCGCGCCGGCCGTCGAGCCGACACCCGCGACGCGCCTTCTGCCGGAGCGCGCGGGGACGAGCGTCTCTTCCTCTTCGGCGGCCTTCGCGACGGCGGTGCCGCGCCGGTCTTCACGCGCCCAGCGGGCCTCGGCCGGACGCCCGTCGTCCGCGCTCCTCTCGGCCGTGTAGTGCGCGCGGCCGACCTGCGAGAGCGGCACGACCGTGCTGAAGTCGCCTTCCGAGGGGAAGAGCGGCTCCGGCTTAATCGGCTCGGTCGGCTCTTTGCCGTGCGCCGTCGAAGCGTCTGTCATTCAGCGTCTCCTGCCAAAAAAACTCCCGGCGCGGCCGGAACACTTCCGAGCTAACGAAGAACCTCGACGCGGTCGCCCGGCCTGAGCACGGGGTCGGGCGTGCGCCCCGACTCTATCTCCGCGAGGACGTACCTTGTGGTCGAGAGGCGGCCGTCGTCGCCCTGCCGCGTGACCGCGACCGCGACCGCGCGGCCGCCCTGCGGCGACACGCCGCCCGCGGCGAGCAACGCCTGCGTCAGCGTCAGCCCCGTGTGAAACTCCTTCTGGCCGGGACGGCTGACGCCGCCGCCGACGTAGACGAAGCGTTTGGGTAGTTCGCGCAGCGTGACCACGTCGCCCGGGCGCACGAGCGTCTTCATCGCGGCCGCGTCCGAGAGGTCGGCCTCGGTCGTCCGCCCCGTGGCGCGCGAGACGACCACGGCCTGCCCCGCACCCGGGAGCGGCTGCGCGTGCGCGACGACGACGTAGAGCGGCACGGCCTCGCGCTGGATAATCTTCGTCCCCGGCTCCCGGGCCATGCCGCCGACGATGATGGCGTGGCTCGCGTACTCGCGCACGCCGACGGCGACCTCGTCGGCGCGCAGCTTGAACGCCGCGCCGAGACGGGCGGCCGCCTCGTCGGGCGTCAGCCCCTCGACCGCCAGCGGCTCGCGCAGCGCGGGGTGGTCGAGCAGCCCCGTGGGCGTGACCTTGTAACTGGTCGTGCGCGGGTCGGCTCCGCGCAGCAGCCGCACGTCGAGCACGTCGCCCGCGCCGATGCGGTAGACGGCCGTCGGGTCTGCGTCACGTCCGACGTTCGCCCCGGCGTTCGCCCCGGCATTGGACTCGGCGCGGGGCGGTGTGGGAGACGTGCCGGACGGCGTCGGGGCGGCCGTCTCGCGCGGCGCTTCGGCGGCGGCCGTCTCGCGCAGCCTCGTGTAAGAACGGCCGAGCTTCTGGTAAGTCTCCGCGTCGTCGGGCGCGAGCCGCGCGGCCTGTTCGTAGGCGTCGACGGCTTCGCGCCACTCGCCGAGCGCGGCGTACGCGTCGCCGAGCGCGCGGTAGGCGGCGGCGTTCCCGCGTTCGAGCAGGACGGCCTGCCGGAAGGCCGCGACCGCCTCGCGTTGACGCCCGGCGCGCGCCTCCCTCAAGCCCGTCTCGTAAGGCGAGACGGGCGCGGCGGCGGGGCGCGACGGCGTCGCCGAAGCGTTCGCGGCGCGCGTCGAGTCGGCGCGCGTCGTGTCCGCACCGGCGTTCGGCTCGGTCACGGCGGGCTCGGCGGGCGTGGTGGCGGCGGGCGCGCGCGTGCCGGAGTCGGCCGTCGCGCCGTCGGCGGGCGTCGTTGACGCGGCCACTCTTTCGGGCACGCCGCCGAGCCCGACGGCGTTCATCGCCTTTAGAACTTGCCCGGAGGGCGGCGCCGCGGGGCCGATCTTCGCGGCCGCGTTGGCGAACGGGCGCGGCGGCCGCGAGGCGTAGTCGGGTCGCAGACGCAGCGCACGCTCGTAAGCCTCGCGCGCCTCTTTCTCCTGCCCGAGCGCGCGGCGCTCCGTGCTCAGGTGGTAGTGCGGCTCGGCCCACTTCGGATAGATTTTGACGGCGCGCTCGAAGGCCGCCGCCGCCTGCACATGCTGGCCGCGCATGCCGAGCGCCACGCCGAGGTTGTTGAGCGCCTCCACGTCTTCGCGGTTCAGATTGACGGCGAGGTGATAGGCCCTGACGGCGTCGGCCCAGCGACCCATCTCGGCGTAGACGTTGCCCAGTGCGTAGTGCGCGTTGCCGTTGGCGGGGTCGAGCGCGATGGCCTGCTCGAAAGCCTTCGCCGCTTCCGACAGGCGGCCTTCGAGCGCGAAGCGCGCGCCGTCGCGATAGTAGGTGTCGGCCGGCGCGCCGTCCTGCGGCGTCGCGGCGCGCGCGGCCGCGGGCGGCGCGACGACGGCGCACACGAGCAGGCCGAACATGAGAATCTTCTTCATAGGGAGTTCCGTGAAGCGTCGCGGGAAACGTGGAAGCGTCAGACGTACGGCGGGTCGTAGGTAGCCGCGCGGGCTCCTGCGGGGCGTGGCGATGACGGCGCGAGGGTCTTGCATCCGTTCTTTCGCATCCGTCTCCGACGGGCTTCCTTAAAATGGGGGTCGTTACGACTTTAGCGGGAGAGAGTCGTCGAGCCGAACCGAGGGTGGCCGGATTATATTTCAGCGCGGGCGCGATGTCCAAAAGGGACGCGCCCGAGATTAGGACTACCGGAAATCGGGCGGGTGTTATAAATTGCTTGCCCGCGGGCGACCCTTCTCCGAGTCAGGAAGCTTCCGAGTGGAAAACATCGACATCGAGCGCACACAGTTCGTGGTCTTGACCGGCCACCTCGACGACCAACCGCTGCCGGAGCTTGTCAGGCGGCTGCGCGTGCAGCGTAAGTCCGGGCGGCTTCAGGTGGAGTACAAGGACGGGCCCGGCTCCTTCTTCTTCGAGGACGGGCAGATGGTCGACGCGCGTCTGGGCGAGCTGCGCGGGGTCGAGGCGCTCTACGCCGCGCTCGCGCTCGGCGGCGCGTCCTTCAACTTCAACCCGCTCGTCCGCCCGCCCGAGCGGAACATAGACCGGCAGGGGCAGCAGTTCATACGCGACCTCGTCGAGTCTCGAAGGCGCGACGCGCCGGCCGAGCTGCGAGTCGCGGGCGGCGCTTCGGAAGCGCAGGGCGGCGACTACGCGACGCTGCCGCCGCGGCAGTCGCCGCTCCAACTCGGCCCCGCGCCCGAAGAGTTGCTTGCGCCGCTTGAGGAGCGTCTGTCGGCGGTCGAGGGCGCGATTGACACGGCCTCGCGCCGCTTCTCGCGCGAGCGTCTGGCCTACGCCGTCGTCATCGGCTTCCTCGTCGGCCTCAGCTTCATCACCACGCTCAACATGCTCTACGGCCCCTTCTTCAACGCGCGTCCCTCGTCCGACGCCGCGGCCGCCGCCGTCGCGCGCCCCGCGTCTGACGCGCAGGGCGGCGCGGCCACGCAGAACACGAACGCGGCGACCGTCGAAGTCCGACAGGCCGCGAACACGTCGAACACGGCGGCGGGCGCGGCCACGCAGAACACAAACGCGCCCGCCGCCGCCGGCGCGACCGAGAACGCGGAGCCGCCGCCCGTGCCGTCGGCCGCGGCCGTCGTCGGCTCGCGCAGGTTCGAGGGCACGCCCGCGCCGCGCCGCGAGTACGTCGTCGAAGTGCTCGTCGAGGTGAAGGCCGGGCGCGTGACCGACGCGCGCGTCTGGAACCCGCGCCCCGGCGCGAGCGCCTACGAGGCAGTCGCGCTCCAGATGGCGCGCGACCGGCGTTACCCCGAAGGCTTCACCGGCGGCGAGCGGCTTCGGATAAGAGTCAAGCCGTAGAGATGCTTTTCATCCAGAGCAACACGCGTGCGATTCGGCTGGCGGCCGGCGAGCGGCTGCGCCTGCTCGACGCGCTGGCGGCGGCCGGGCACGAACCTCTCATGCTCTCTGCGCGGCGTCGGCTCTTTCGCTCGCTGGTCGGGCCGGCGCTCGACGGCGTCGAGGCCGAGCGCGCGGCGGCGGAGCTTGAGCGCGCGTGCGCGTCGCGCGCCGTCGCCGAGGGCGAGGCTTCTTACGCGCCCGGCGAACTCTTCGGCGAAGGCGACTGCTTGTTCTCTCTCGTCTTCGGCGGCGATGATTCGGGCGGGTCTCTGACCGCGAGCATCGTCTACGACCTCGACACGGCGGAGCCGTTGCCTCGTCTCGAACGCTTCTGCGCGGACGTGCAGACGGCGCTGGATTCAGTCGGCGTGAAAGCTCCCGCAGATGCGGAAGCGCAGCCGTCGGAACAGGCGCTCTGGCGCGCGCGCGGCGGGAGGACGCCGCAGGGGCTCGCGCGGTTCGTCAACGCACAGCCGCCCGAGTTCGTGCGCGCGGCGGCGACGTTGCGCGGGAGGCGCGAGCTGGCGCGCGCGTCCGAGCTGTTGGAGGAGCGCGGCGTGCGCGACTTCCTGCGGCGCGTCGAGGAGCTGCGCCGCGAGGGCTACACGCCGCGACGGCTGCTCGCGGAGGCGGGCGCGCTCGGCGCGGTCTCGGTCGAGAGTATGTTGGAGGCGGGTCTGCTCGAACGCGAGCTGCGCGTGAGCTGCCGCAAGTCCGGGCACGCGCTCTTCGATCTGCCGTCGCCCGACTCGCTCGCCGCCGTCACCATCAGCCGCGCGCGTTGCAGCCTGTGCGCCGCGCCCGTCGCCGACGAGGTCGTCGAAGAGACCTTCAGCCCGACGCGGCTCGCCGTCGCGCTGCTCGAAGACGGCGGGTGGCTTGCCAACCGCGTCTACCGCATCGTCCGCTCGCTCGGCGTCCCCGAGAGCGACATCTCGACGGGGCCGCCCACGCCGCACGGCGAGTCGTACCTCGCGGCCGACGTGTCGGGCAACACCTTTATCGTCGTCACGCGCGACGGAGACCTGACGCCGGCCTTCGCGCGCCGCGTCGCCGAGATCGTCGAGGGCGCGGACGCCACGCACCTCGTCGCCGTCGTCACCGGCGCGGCCGACGACGAGGGGCGCTTGAGGCTCTACGAGTTCGCGTGGCGGCGCGCGCGCGGCGGGAGGGACTTGCAGACGACGGTCGTCGAAGGGCTCGGCGGCGCGCGCGAGCAGATCGGCCGCGCCTTCGAGACGGCCGTCCGCCGCGAGCTTTCGCGCGCGCTCTTCCCGCTCGACGCCGCGCTCGGGTTCTCGGCCGTCGGCTTCGTGCTCGAATGGTTCGGGTCGGGAAAATCGGAGGCCGCGCGCGCCCGGCGCGAAGACCTGCGCGCGCCCGCGTGGCTCGCCGCCGGTTAAGGGTTAACCACTGCGGACGCGGAGACACAGCCTTACTTGCCGGTAG
>JBEVKV010000313.1:0-8842 GCA_040509515.1 Pyrinomonadaceae bacterium
GTACGACTTCGCCGGCCGCACGGTGGTCGTGACGGGCGGGACGGGCGTGCTCGGGCAGGCGATGGTGCGCGCGATTGCGGGCTGCGGCGCGAACGTCGCGCTCGTCGCACGCAATCGCGCGAAGGCCGAGCCGCAGATTGCCGCCCTTGAAGGGCCGGGACGCGCCGTCGTCTTCGAGGCCGACGTGCTCGACGCGGCGGCGCTGCGCGCGGCGGCCGAAGAGGTCGTGCGCGAGTTCGGCCGCGTGGACTGTCTGCTCAACGGCGCGGGTGGCAACCACCCGGGCGCGACGACGAACCCGCAGCAGAAGTTCTTCGACCTGCCCGAAGACGCGCTGCGCTTCGTCTTCGACCTGAACATGCTCGGCACCATCATCCCGAGTCAGGTCTTCGGCCGCCTGATGGCCGAACAGGGTGAGGGCGTCATCCTCAACGTCTCTTCGATGAGCGCGATGCGGCCGCTGACGCGCGTGCTCGGCTACTCGGCGGCGAAGGCCGGCGTCAACAGCTTCACGCAGTGGCTCGCCGTCCACCTCGCCACCGAGTACAGCCCTTCGATACGCGTCAACGCCATCGCGCCCGGCTTCTTCCTGACCGAGCAGAACCGCTTTCTGCTGACCGACAAGGAGACCGGCGACCTGACCGCGCGCGGCCGGAGCATCATCGCGCACACGCCGATGGGTCGCTTCGGCGAGCCCGAGGATTTGTTGGGGACGCTCCTGTGGCTGCTGTCGCCCGCGTCCGGCTTCGTCACCGGCGTGGTCGTCCCCGTCGACGGCGGCTTCTCGGCCTTCGGCGGCGTTTAAGTAAAGATTGAATCACGGAGAATCGACAGATGAGTAACGGTCTGAACATCAAGCAGGAGGGCGCGCTCGACTTCGTCTCTTTGGGCGCGCTCGTCCACCGCATCGACCCGGGCGTCATCCCCTTCCGCAAGGCCACGGGCTGCGACATCCACGTCTCGGGCGGCGAGTTCAACTGCGCCGCCAACCTCGCCGACTGCTTCCGCCTCTCGACCGGCGTCGTCTCGGCGATGGTCAGCTACCCCATCGGCGAGCTGGTGCAAGAGCGCGTCCGCGCGATGGGCGTGCGCGGCTTCTATAAGACCTTTGGGCACGACGGCGTGCGCGGCCCCAACATCGCCGCCGTCTACAGCGACCGCGGCCACGGCGTGCGCGCCCCCGTCGTCTTCTACAACCGCTCGAACGAGGCCGCCGCGCAACTCAAGCCCGGCGACTTCGACTGGAACAAACTCTTTGAGGGCGGCGTGCGCTGGTTCCACTCGGGCGGCATCTTCGCGGCGCTCTCCGAGACGACCGCCGAGCTGATCGTCGAGGGCATGAAGGCGGCGAAGGCCGCGGGCGCCGTCACCTCGTTCGACCTCAACTTTCGCGAGAAGCTCTGGAAGATTTCGGGCGGCGAGGGTCGCGCGGTCGAGACGGTCGCGCGCATCGTCGAGAACGTGGACGTGATCGACGGCAACGAAGAGGACTTGCAGAAGGGGCTCGGCATCCCGGGGCAGGACGTGACGAAGACCTCGAAGCTCGACCCGACGGCCTTCTTCGGCATGATCGATAAGGTCGTCAAGATGCACCCGCAGGTCAAAGTCGTCGCGACGACCTTGCGCGAGGTTCACACGACCAACCGCCACAGTTGGGGCGCGGTCGCGTGGGTCGACGGCGAGACGTACGTGTCGCCGACGGCCGAGCTGGACGTGATCGACCGCGTCGGCGGCGGCGACGGCTTCGCCTCGGGCTTCTTCTACGGCCTGCTCAACGGCGAGTCGCCCGAAGAATCGCTCAAGCTCGGCTGGGCGCACGGCGCGCTTCTGACGACATTCCCCGGCGACACCACGATGGCTACCGTCGAGCAGGTGCGCGCCTTCGCGAAGGGCGGCTCCGCGCGCATCCAGCGTTAGTTGACAGACTGCCCCGGCGGTCTTTATCTAATGTCCGCACAGGGAGAAATTTTATGAGCACCAAGCCCGCGCCTTCCGTTGTGGGGAAGGGAGCGCCCGACCTCGACCTTTCGCCCGAGGAGCTTCGCACGATAGTCGAGCAGGCGCTGCTCACAGTCGGCCCCGGCGCGCGCGTCCTCGCCATCGTCCCCGACAAGACGCGCGACGACAACACGGATTTACTCTTCCCCTTCGCGGCCGAAATCCTCGCCGCGCGCGGCGCGGAACAGTTCGACGCGCTCGTCGCGCAGGGCACGCACATGCCCATGACCGAGGATGAGAAGCGCGCCAAACTCGGCCTGACCGAAGGCGTGTCACTCCCGCTCCTCGGGCAAGTCTTCGACCACCAGTGGAACCGCCCCGAGGAGCTTGTCGACCTCGGCGAGCTTTCGGCCGAACGCGTGAGCGAGTTGACCGGCGGCCTCATCACGGAGTCCGTCAAGGTCAACCTCAACCGCCTGCTCGCACCGGGCACGTACGACACCGTGCTCATCTTCGGCGCGACCGTCCCGCACGAGGTCGCGGGCTTCGCGGGCGGCGCGAAGTACTTCTTCCCCGGCGTCGCCGGCCCCAACCTGACGCACGCCACGCACTGGCTCGGCGCGCTCGCCTCCATCGAGAACATCATCGGCCGCGTCGAGACGCCCACGCGCCACATGATTGAGGCCGCCGCCGACCTCGTCCCCGCGCGCGTCATCTCGGTCAACTCGGTCGTCACGCGCACTGAGGACGAGCGCCTGCGCACGCACGCGCTCTTCTGCGGCGACTTCCGCGAAGCCTTCCGCCGCGCGGCCGAGGTCAGCCGTCAGGTTCACATCAAGTACACGGGACGGAAGTACAAACGCGTCGTCGCGCTCCTAGACGAGCACTACGACGAGCTTTGGGTCGGCGGCAAGGCGAGCTACAAGCTCGGCGGCATCATCGAGGAGGGCGGCGAGCTAATCATCTACGCGCCGCACCTGCGCGCCATCTCCGAGACGCACGGCCTGCTCATCGAGAAGTACGGCTACGCCCCCATCGACCGCGTCCGCGAGATGGTCGCGCTCTCGACCGAGCTGCGCTCGAACCTCGCCGTCGCCGCGCACCTCGCGCACGTCTCCTACGCCGGCTCGCGCGACGAGACCGGCAAGGTCGTCCCGCGCTACAAAATCACGATGGCCTCCGCGCTCGACGAGGCGACCTGCCGCCGCGTCAACCTCGGCTTCCTCGACCACCGCGAGTTCCGCCGCGAGGACTACGACCGAGACCCCGACACGCTCGTCGTCGAGCGCGCCGGCCGCGACCTCTATCTGGTCGAACCGCACTAGGTGAGAGTCAGCTACGAAGAGCTTTACGGGACACTCCGGCGCGCCCTGCTCAAAGTCGGCTTCGAGCAAGGGCGCGCCGAACTGTGCGCGCGCCTCTTCGCCGACACGGATCGCGACGGCGTACACACGCACGGCCTCAACCGCTTCCCGCGCTTCCTTGAGATGGTTGAAAAGGGAATCGTGGACGTGAACGCTCGCCCCGAACTCGACGAGGCACACGGGGCGCTTGAGCGATGGGACGGGCGCTCCGGCCCCGGCAATCTCAACGCTCACGAGTCGATGACCAGAGCGGTAGAGCTTGCGGCAAAGTTCGGCGTCGGCTGCGTCGCGCTGAGGAACACGAACCACTGGATGCGCGGCGGGACTTACGGCTGGCAGGCGGCCGACGCGGGCGCGCTCGCCTTCTGCTGGACGAACACGATGCCCAACCTCCCGCCGTGGGGCTCCGCGCGACCGCTGCTCGGCAACAACCCTCTCGTCATCGCCGTGCCGCGACCGGGTGCTCACGTCGTCCTCGACATGGCGATGTCGCAATTCTCCTACGGCGCGCTCGCCGCCTACAGAGAGCGCGGCGAACAGCTTCCCGTCGTCGGAGGCTTCGACGCCGACGGGCAACTCACGCGCGACCCGCGCGCCGTCGAAGAGTCGGGGCGTCCGCTCCCCATCGGCTACTGGAAAGGCTCGGGGCTCGCGCTCGTGCTCGACATGGCGGCCGCGCTCCTCTCGGGCGGGCTCGCCTCACACCAGATTCCCGCCGACCCTCTGCAGGAGACGCGCGTCTCACAGGTCTTCGTCGCCTTCGACCTCTCGTCCCTCGGCGGCCCCGAGTACGCGGAGCGCGTCGCCGACGACATCATCGAAAACCTCCACACGGCCGGCGGCGACGGCGTCAGGTACCCCGGCGAGCGCACGCTCCAAATCCGACGCGAGAACATGGAGCGGGGCATCCCCGTCGAGCCCGCCGTCTGGGAGCAGGTGCTCAAGCTAATCTGAAAAAGGCTTCAGGGCTTCTGCGGAGTTGAGGCGGCCGGCGCGGGCTTGGGCGCAGGCAGGGGCTTGTCGAAGACCTTGATGAGAATCATCGCGAAGTCTTTGCCGGCGGTGCTGCGCATGTGCGGCGTGCCGCGCGGGACGATGACGAGGTCGCCCTTCTTCACGTCGAAGTTCTTACCACCCTCGATGCGCGGGCCGCGCCACTCGCCGGGCTCGATTTCCTTCGGCGCTTCGAGCCGCCCGCCGAGCGTGAGCGTGGCCGTCCCTTCGAGCACGTAATAAACGTCGTCCGAGGCGTCGTGAATCTCGGCGGCCGCTGCCGGGCGGCCGGCTTCGTGCTGGATGGCCACGCGCAACTCCATCCCCTCGCCGCCGATCAACTCTTCCGTCTTGTTCTCGGGGTGGAGCTTGCGCTCGACATCGGCCACCGTCTGCGCCGTCATGACGACGAACGGTCGCGCGGGGCTGCTCGGCCCGCGCGTCGGCGTCGTCGTGCCGCCGGCCGCCGTCTGCGCCGAAGCCACGCACGCGAGCGACGCCGTCAGGACGAATGCGTACGCGACGTTAACAGAGCGAAATTTCATGATGCGTCTCCCTCCCGCTTCGTGCGGAACCTGAGTGAATGTGTGCCGACTTAGGCCGCCGGGGCCGCGACCGCGTAGATTAAATCCAGCACGCCCGAGACCGCCTGCCCGTCGCGTCCGTCGACGCGCGGCGGCCGGCCCTCGACGACCGCGCGCGCGAAGTCGTCGATGAGCGGCTGGTGAAAGTTCGCGTGCGGCGGGTGCGACTCGACGCGCTCGCCCGCGGCGGTCTTCACCCTCAACTTCCCCTCGTTGAGCACGTCGGCGCGGACGGAACCGAGGGTGCCGAAAATTTCCAGCGTGTCCTGCGGCTCGTGCGCGGCGTGCGTGACGCAGAGGACGGCCTGCGCGCCGCTCTCGAAGTGAAAGAGCGCGCAGGCCGTGTCTTCGACCTCGCGCTTGAAGAGGACGTTGCTCGTGACGGCGCGAACCTGCGCCGGCGGGCCGAAAAGGTTGAGCAGCACCTCTATGCGGTGACAGCCGAAGTCGAACATCGGCCCGCCGCCCGACAGTCTCCTGTCGAGCAGCCAGCGGCGCGGGTGGTCGGGCGCGGGGTCGAAACGCTCGAAGGCGTTGAGCTGCGCGATGACGGGTGCGCCAATCTCGCCCGACTTAAGAATCTCCGCGACGCGTTCGACCGCAGGATAGAAGCGTCGGTAGTACGCGACGCCCAGACGCACGTCGTTCGCCTCGGCCGCCGCGCGCATCCGCTCGCACTCCGCGCCGCTCAGCGCCATCGGCTTTTCGCAGAGGACGTGCTTGCCCGCCTCGGCAGCGGCCACAGCCTGCTCCGCGTGCAGGTGGACGGGCGTCGCGATGTAGACGGCCTCGACCTCCGGGTCGTTCAAGAGGTCGCGCCAGTCCGCGTGCCAGCGCCTCGCGCCGAACTCTGCGGCGAAGTCTGCGACGCGCGCCGCGTCGGCGCGGCTCACGGCCACAAGCTCGCAGTTCCCGAGGTCGCGCAGCGCCGGGGCCACGCGCCTGCGCGCGATGTCACCGCACCCGACGAGCCCCCATCCGACTCTGCGCGTCAACGGCTCTGCCCCAGCAGCCACGCGGCGAGGTCTTTCGCCGCTTTGTAGTTATCGTACTCGGGCGGGAGCCTCCTCCCGTCAACGTACTCGTTGTAGAGCCACGGGTCGCCGACCGCAAAGACCGTCCCCCGCCCGTGCCTCGCGACGGCCATCACGACATCGCCGTTGTGTTCGAGCGCCGGCGACGCGGGCTTCGTCAGCGCGAGCGTCGAAAGCTCTTTCAGGTAGAGAGTGCGCGCGGTCTTGAAGACCGGGTGCCCCGCCGGGACGCCGATCTTGCCCTCGTGCCAGTTGGTGCCCTGCACGCGGTTCTTGCTGTCCTTGTTGAACTGGATGCCGAACGCTTTCGCGAGCGTGTTGAAGCGGTCGAACTCGGCGTTGCCCGCGTCGTTGTGCAGGAGCAGGAGGACGCCGCCCGACTTGACCCAGTCGGCAACCGCCTTGACGTGCTGCGGCTCGACGAAGTTCGGTCTCTCCGTCTCCTTCTCGGTGTCCGGGTCGACGATGACGTAGACGGACGCGTTCTTCAAATTCTGCGCGGTCGGCGCGGCGCTCAGCGTCTCGGTCTTCGCGCCGTAGTTCCTGAAGACGTGGCCGAGGACGTAGAAGCCGGGGTGCGGCCACTCGTCCCACTTGTAGTGCCAGACGGTCGAGCCGCCCGACGCGTCCTTCTTCACCTCGTGGTTGAAGTAGTCGTCGAGCATGACGGTCTTGCCGCGACCGGGCCGGCCCTCGGCGGCGGCCTCCATCTCGGCGGCGGCCATCAGGAACGCGCCCACGCCCTTCGCGTCGTTGGTCACGACCTTCTCGCTCAGGTAGTACTCGTAGCTGCCGTCGCGGTAAGGGTTCCCGCCGAGACCCGCGACGCTCACCGTCCCCTTGAAGTTGACGCCGCCGCCCGCGGCCTCTTCGACGAACTGCCGTTCGATGCCGGCCCAACCTTTGCGCGCGACCTTCATGTAAGACTCGGGCAGGTAGCCGAGCTTGACGGCCTTCGCAATCGAGTAGACGAACATCGCCGAGGCGGACGCTTCGAGGTAGTTGCCCTTCGCGTTGCCCTTGTCCAACACCTGCCACCACAGCCCCGACTTCGGCTCCTGATACTTCTCGACCGCCGCCGCCAGCCGCCCGAGTATCGCGATCAACTCTCCGCGCCGCGGGTGCCCGGCGGGGAAGTGTTCGAGCGTGTCCACCAGCGCCATCGCGTACCAGCCCATCGCGCGCCCCCAGAAGTGTGGCGAGCGCCCCGTCGTCTTGTCGGCCCAGCGCTGCTCCTTCGACTCGTCCCAGCCGTGGTAGAGCAGCCCGGTCTTCGCGTCGCGCGAGTGCGTCTCCATCAGGACGAACTGCTTGGCGATGTCGTCGAACGCCTCGGGCTCGCCGAACAGGCGCGCGTACTCGGCGTAGAACGGCTCGCCCATGTAGAGGCCGTCGAGCCACATCTGCGACGGGTAAATCTTCTTGTGCCAGAAGCCGCCCTCGGACGTGCGCGGGTGGTTCTTCAACTGCTCGCGGAGACTCGCCGCCGCCTTGCGATACTTATCCTGCCCCGTCACCTTGTAGAGCAGCAGCAGGATGCGCCCGGGCTGCACGTTGTCGATGTTGTAGTCGGCCTGCTTGTAAGTCCGAATCGTCCCGTCCTCTTCGACGTAGCGATCCGTGAGCCGCTTGATGTAGTCGAAGTAGCGCCCGTCGCCCGTGTTGAGCCAGACGGCCTGCATCCCCGTCAGCAGCACGCCCTGCTCGTAAGTCCACTTGTCGGGTCGCTCCGGCTCCTTGACCGCGTCCTTCCAGACCGTCATCACCGTCGCCGCCATCCGCTCGGACGTGGGCGCGGCGGCCTGCCCGCGCGCCGGCGTCGCGGCCGGCCCCGCCAGCATCAGTAGAGAAAGAATTGCCTTCGCAGTGAATCTCAAAATCGCACCCCCGTAAAATTCTCGCCCCGGCCGCGGGCCGGGAGTCTGAGCCGTGAAATTGACCAATCCGCGTAAAATGTTCTGCGCAATCTCCGTCCGACTATGAATAGAGCCGGCAATGGTTAGACCTTTCGACGTTAAACCAAAACAATATGTTCGACAAAAACAGAAAAGACAGTTAGAATGCCGTCGCCTTAACAGTTGGCGGTCGAAATTGGCCGTCCCGAGACGTAAACTCCCTTGCGCCCGTGGTCAACAAAAAATACCGGCCGGAGAAATGGTATGACCGATTTAAATAGCGACATCTTCAAAACTATCGATCCGGAACGGCGCGGAACGACCTCCGAAGAGGTCATCTCGCAGCTCCGCGAGATGATTCACCGCGGTGAGCTGCGACCCGGCGACCGTCTCCCGCCCGAGCGCGATTTGGCCAAGCTGCTCGGCGTCAGCCGCCCGACGCTGCGCGCCGGCATCCGCTCGCTGGCGGCGGTCGGCGTCCTCCAGTCGCGACAGGGCGCGGGCACCTTCGTGGTCAAGGCCGACGGCCCGCCGTCGCTCGACAGCAGCCCGCTGCGGCTGATGGCCTCGCTCCACGGCTTCACCTCGGCCGAGATGTTCGAGGCGCGGCAGTCGCTTGAGATGGCCGTCGCGGGGCTCGCGGCCGAGCGCGCGACCGGCGACCAGCAGGCCGCGATGTCCGAGGAGGTCGCGGGGATGTTCGCCTCGCTCGACGACCCCGAGCAGTTCCTCGTCCACGACATGCGTTTTCACCAGACGGTGGCGGCGGCCTCGGGCAACCGCATCCTGACCTCGCTGATGAACATGGTGGCGACCATCCTCTTCGACACGCGCATCAAGACCGTCAAGCGCGCCACCGACCTCAAGGAGTCGGCCGAGATGCACCGCCACGTCTACCGCGCCATCCGCGAGCACGACCCGGAGGCCGCGCGCCACGCCATGAGCGCGCACCTCTCGAAGGCGCAGAGGGCTTGGGAGGCCGAGACAATCGAGACCCAAGAAAACGGCTCGGACAACTCCGAAGGCAACGGCGC
>JBEVKV010000314.1:0-9883 GCA_040509515.1 Pyrinomonadaceae bacterium
AAACACCCGAACGCCCGCCGAAGTCGGTTTAACCTGCTGACTACTGTCTACTCGTTAACGCGCGGACGCTGCGTGCGATGCGCTCGGCGGTCTTTTCGCCGACGCCGTCCACGAGGTCGAGGCCGTCGCCGTCGGCGAACTGCCGGAGGTCTTCGAGCGAGGAGATTTTGAACTGCTGGTGGAGCGTGGCCGCCGTCTTGACGCCGACGCCCTCGACTTCGAGCAGGTCGAGCACCGTCTCGGGCGTCTCCTCCTTCAGACGTTCCCACGCGTCGAAGGTGCCGCGCTCAAGCAGCTCGACGATCTTGCCGCTGATGGCCTTGCCGACGCCGGGCAGGGATTGCAGTCCCTTCTGCCCCTCCTCGCGCGCTATCCGCTCGACTGAACTGGGCCACGTCTCAAGCGTCTCGGCCGCGTTGCGGTACGAGCGCACGCGGAAGCGGTCGTCGCCGCGTATCTCCATCAGCAGCGCCAGCCTCTCGAACCTCCGCGCCAGCTCTTCGTTCGTCATAGAAGTTTCAGATTTTAGATTTTTGACTCGGACTTGTCATCACTCATCCGCGAATCAAAAATCGGAAATCAAAAACGCCTACGGCCGCGCGCGTGCGAGCAGCGCGTCGCGGCGGCGGCGCGAGAAGTCGAAGAGCGCGGGCTGCTGCGTGCGCGTGTGCTGGCCGGAGACTTTGAGCCTGAGGCCGCGCTCGCCGTCGCCCGCGTCTCTCGCCTCGCCCGCCGGGAGGACGACGACGCGCGCGCCGCCGTCAACGCCCACCCCGGTCGAAGCCGAGGCAGAGCCCGCCGCCTTCATCTCCGCGATGCGCTTCAAGACCTCGGCGTGGAGCGCCGGCACGCGCTCGACGCCGTAGGCGAGCCACTCGGCGACGGTGATGCGCTCGTCCTTCGGCTGAAAGTCCGCGCGCGCCGACTCCAACGCGTCGCGCGTCAGCGCGTAGGTCAGCAGCCCCTGCTCGACCAGCGCGCTCTCCAACGCAACGTCGTCCGCCTGCGTCGAAGTCAGTATCCGCATCCCCTTGTCGTAAGAAAGCTGCCCGAGCCCGCGGCTCCCCATCGGGCCGGGCTTGAAGCCGCCGCCCTGCACGCTCGCCGCCGAGTGGCAGGCGTCCACGACGAGAATCAGCTCGCCCGCGTCCACGCCCCTCAGCCACGCGCCCAACTCGTCCGAAGAGACGGCGCGTGCGAGCGCGTCGCGCATCTGCGAAGCGCCGCCCACGCCGCCCCCCACGTCAGAAGTGAAGAGGTAAAAACTCCCGCGCTCGTCCGCGTAGCCGTGGCTTGAGAAGGAGATGATGACGAGGTCTTCGGGCGTCGCGGCTCTGAGCTTCGACGCGTTGGGGACGTTCTTCAGCGCCTCCGCGTCCGGCTCAAGGCCGGCGAGCACGTCGAGCACGGCCTTGAAGTTCCGGCGCGTCGCCGCCGACTCTTTCAAGACGCGCGGGAGCTTCTTCCTGCCGCCCTCCGACTCGTAGTCCGAGATGAGCGGGACGCCGACCACCTCCTCGTACTCGCCGCCCTCGCGCACGCGCGCGGCGACGACCTCCTGCAAACGCCGCGCGTCGTTGGCGGCGAAGCGCAAGTCCCACGCCTCGTTCTCGTAGGCGTTGACGCCGACCGAGACGACGTACGCGCGCCCCTTCGCGGGCGTTAAAGATTCCTGCGGCTCTACGCCCGCGCGCGCCGTCACACTCTTCACGCGGTCGTCGTTGAAGGCGTAGGCGGTGAACTCGACGCGACGCGCGCCCTGCCCGCCCGCGTCGGCCGACGACGACGCCGCGCGTGGACGCGGCAGTCGCACCTCGAAGGAGACGCTGGCGCGCCCCGTCTGCGGGTCGGTGCTTAGCTCGCCGCCGCGCTCGGGCGCGTAGCCGACGAGCCGGCCGTCGCGGAAGAGGCGCAGGTCGTAGACGCCTGTGCCGCGCGCGCCGGAGCCCGCGCCGGCCTCCGCGCGCGCGACCTCGACCGTCACGCGCGCGTACTCGGGCCGCGCCTTCTCCTGTTCGATTGAGGCGATGCGGACTTGCGGCTGCGCGCGGTTGACCTCGGCGAGCGCGCGGACGGGCGCGAACCGCTCGCCCGAGATGATGCGCGCGAGCAGCCGCGGCTCGTAGTAGTCGCGCATGAAGATTTCGAGCGGCAGCGGCTTCAAAGGGTCGTCGGGCGCGAGCCAGTGGACGCCCTCTATCTCGTCGAGGTCGGAGGTGTCGAAGCGCCCCTCCGGGTCGACGACGACCCAACTGCCGTCGGCGCGCGTGATGAAGCGGCACAGCTCTTTGCCGGTCGCCACTTCGTAGACGCGCTCGAAGCCGTCCTGACCGTAGGCGATGAGGAAGCGCCCGTCGGGCGAGAAGTCTTCGACCATGTCCTGCGGGCCGTCCAGTTTGCGGAGCGCCTCGCCCGTCGCCACGCTCCAGACGGTCGCGCGCTCGCCGGGGCCGCTGCCCGCGCCCGTGGCGATCAGCTCGCCGTTCGGCGACCACGCGAACGAGTCGACGCGGAAGCCCGGCCGCTTGAGCGTGTCGAGCGGCGAGCCCATCGCCACGTCGTAGACCTTGACCAACATCTGCGGGAGGCTCCCGCCGTTGTTCGAGGTGGCGACGAGGACGCGCCGCCCGTCGGGCGAGAGCAAAAGGTGCGAGGCGTCCGTGTACGCCTCGTCGGTGTCGACCTTGAACGAGCGCACGCGCGCGGGCTGGTCTGCGCGCCAGACGTTGACGCGCTGGACTGCGGCCTTGCCGTCTTCGCCGCCCTCGACCGTCTCCCACGCGGCGGCGCGGCCGTCGCGCGACATCACGAACTTGTGGTCGGTGTCGGCCAGCGGCAGCTCGACGGCGAGCTTCGTCTCCTTCCAATCGCGCGTGCCGAGCGTGACCGACTGCGGCTCGCCGTAGGCCGAGTCGCGGAAGAAGGTGACGGTGTCGAGCGGCGTGAAGCGGACAACGTCCCACCCGACGGCGTCGGCCTTCTCGCCCGGGTTGAGCTTCCCCTCGACGCGCGCGAGCCGCGCGCCGGTCTGCGCGTCCCAGACCTCGCCGACGAGCCCCGCGCCGGTCGCGACGAAGCGTCCGTCGGGCGAGATGTCCTGCCTCGCGGTCGTGTCGCCCGCCGCCTGCCACGTCGCCGTCTTGCCGGACAACATGTCGCGCGCCTCGTGCGCGCCGTCCTTTTGCGAGAGCCCGAGCAGCCCGCCCGACGCCGTGAAGCGGAAGGTGGTCTGCGCGCCGTACGCGCCGGTCAGCGTGCGCAGCGGCGCGCCGGTCTTCACGTCCCAGAGGCGGATGAGGTAGTCGTCGTCGTCATCGTCTCCGGCGTCGGCGGTGACGAGCGTCGCGCCGTCGGGCGAGACGGCGAGCGCGTGCAGCTCGTCGTGCCAGACCTGACCGGGGTAGGACGAGGTGCGCCCCTCGCGCAGCACGAGAAAGCGCGCGCTGCCGATTGTCTTGCCCGTGGCCTTTTCCGCGACGGTGACGAGCCCGTCCTTCGCGCTCGCGACGAAGCGCCCGCCGGGCGAGACGGCGGCGCGCGGCGGCCGCATGTCGAAGGACTCCACCTCCTTTTTCGGGCGGCCGAGCCCCGCGCGCGAGAGTAGGCGGCCGGTGCGCGCGTCCCACGTCAGGCGCGCGTCGTTGCCCGTCACGACGACCCGCGTGCCGGCGGCGGCGAACGCCACGGGCGGGCGCGTGCCGTCGTCCGGCTCGAAGAAGGCGTTGTCGCCGTTCGTGGCGAGCCAGAGGCGCTTGCCCGTCCACAAGTCCCAGAGCCGCAGGTTCGGCCCGACGCTCGTCGCGAGCAGACGCGAGTCGGGCGAGAACGCGCCCCACAGCCATCCGTCGATGTCCTGCGCGCCGGGGTCGCCGGTGTTGTCTGTGAGCCGCCGCACCTCGCGCCCACTGCCTACGTCCCAGACGACCACGTCGCCGCCGTTGTCGCCCGTCGCCACCAGCCGCCCGTCGTGCGAGAAGATGGCGAAGCCGTTCGCGACCCTACGCTGCCCCTGCTGCACGACGAGCCGCATCGACTGCTTCGCCGGCTCGGGCTTCGCCTGTGCGGGCTTCGTGGGCGCGGGCTTCACCTGTTTAGACTTTTGCGCCGATGCCTCGGGGAGTTGGATTGTCAGGAGCGTGAGCAGAAAGAAGGAGAGCGCGAGAAGGGGCTTGGTCATCGAGGGGCTCCGGGTTAAGGGATAAAGGATGAAGGATACAGCGAGCGCCGGAAGACGGTTTGAGAAGTCCCGCGGGGACTTCATGTCTTTACGCCTTTTCGAGTCCGGCGTACTTTTCGACGAGCTTCTTCTGGCCGAAGCCGGGGAAGCTGACGAGGAGCTTGGCGGCGTCGCCGACGCCCTCGCGCCTGAGCACAAGGCCGCGGCCGTACTTCGGGTGCTTGACGTGCGTGCCGGGCGCGAAGCCCGCGGCCGAAGCGGAGGATGATGAAGAGGCCGCCGACGAGCGTCCCCCGCCGGGGCGTCCGCCGCCCTGCGGCGCGGCGGGGCGCGGCGGCGGCGCGGGCGACGGTTGCCGGCGCGTGTCCGCGTCGGCGTTGCGGCGTATCTGGTCGCCGCGCTGTCGGAAGAACTCCGCGATTGAGTCGGCGCTGTCGTAAGTCTTGCCCTCGAAGCGCCGCTCGGGTTTCGCCGTCTCGCCGCGCAGCACGCGCGCCGCGTGGCGCGACTCAAGCGCCGAAGAGCTGCGCGCGAACGAGAGCCACGACGCGCCGCGCGAGAGGTCTTCGACCGAGTCGAGCGGCAGCTCGTTCAAAAACTGCGAAGGCTCGGCGGCCATCTCCTCGCCGTAGACGCGCCGCCGCATCGCGTGCGAGAGGTAGAGGAACCGCTCGGCGCGCGTGATGGCGACGTAGCAGAGCCGGCGCTCCTCTTCCATCTCCGCCTGATCGGCCGCCGCGCGCGAGTGCGGGAACAGCCCGTCCTCCATCCCGACGATGAAGACGACGGGGAACTCCAGACCCTTCGCCGAGTGCATCGTCATCAGCGTGACGGGTGCGTCGCCCTTGTACTGATCCGTGTCGGAGACGAGCGCGGCGGCGTCGATGAAGTCGCGCAGGCCGCCGCCCTCGTCCTTGTCGTAGTCGACGGCGGCGTTGACGAGTTCCTGCAAGTTCTCAAGACGGCTCTCGGCCTCGTCGGAGTTCTCGGCCTTGAGCGAATCGGCGTAGCCCGTGTCGAGGATGGCCGCCTTGACGACCTCGGAGGCCGACTCCTTCTGCGCGTGCGTGACGAGCCCCTCGATGATGGTCTGGAAGCGCTTGAGCGCGGCCGCCGCGCGCGGGCTAAAACCGTCGGGCTGCTCGGTGATGATGCCGATGGCCTCCCACAGCGAGACGCCGTAGTCCTTCGCGCGCCGGTCGAGTTCGTCCAAAGTCTGCTTGCCGAGTCCACGCGTCGGCGTGTTGACGACGCGCATCAGCGCGACCGAGTCGTGCGGGTTTAGGGCGAGCTTGAGGTACGAGACGATGTCGCGCACCTCCGCGCGCTCGTAGAAGGAGAAGCCGCCAACGATGTTGTAGCCGAGCCCCGCGCGCCTCAGCGCCTCTTCAAAGACGCGCGACTGCGCGTTGGTGCGGTAGAGCACGGCGGCGCGCGCCTTCGCGTCCTGCCGCCGGTGCTCCTCAATCTTGGCGGCGACGAAGCGCGCCTCGCCCTCGGCGTCCATCGCCTGATAGTAGCGGATGGGCGCGCCGGCCGGGTTGGCCGTCCAGAGCGTCTTCTCCTTGCGCTCGGTGTTGTGCTTGATGACGGCGTCGGCCGCGTCGAGGATGGTCTGCGTCAAGCGGTAGTTCTGCTCAAGCTTGATGGTGCGCGCCTCCGGGTAGTGCTGCTCGAAGTTCAGGATGTTCGAGATGTCCGCGCCGCGCCAGCGGTAGATGCTCTGACTCTCGTCGCCGACCACGCAGATGTTCTGCTGCTTCTGCGTGAGGAAGTTGATGAGGGCGAACTGGAGGGCGTTGGTGTCCTGATATTCGTCGACGAGGATGTAGCGGAAGCGCTCGTTGTAGTGGGCGCGCACGTCCTCGCGCTTGC
This sequence comes from Pyrinomonadaceae bacterium, assembly GCA_040509515.1. Classification (GTDB taxonomy): domain Bacteria; phylum Acidobacteriota; class Blastocatellia; order Pyrinomonadales; family Pyrinomonadaceae; genus QHXN01. Next base: position 6,053 of record JBEVKV010000314.1, read on the forward strand.
GCAGGAGGCGGACGGCCTTAATCATCAGGTCGTCGAAGTCGAGCGCGTTGTTGTTGACGAGCCTCTCTTCGTAGAGCTTGAAGACGCGCGCGATGGCGACGCGCTTCTCGTCGTGACTTTCGGCGCGGGCGGCGTACTGTTCGGCGTCGAGGCCGGAGTTCTTGGCGTGGCTGATGGCGCTCTGCGTCTGGCGCGGGGCAAGCCGCTGGTCGTCGTAGCCGAGGTCTTTGATGCAGCCCTTGACGACGCGCTGCGAGTCGTCCTGATCGTAGATGGTGAAGGCGCGCGTGTAGCCCTCTTCGAGCTTCTCGATGTCGCGGCGCAGCATCCGCACGCACAAGCTGTGGAAGGTCGAGACGAGCGGCGCGCTCTCAAGCCGGCGGCCTTCGATGAGGCGCGTGACGCGCTCGCGCATCTCCTGCGCGGCCTTATTCGTAAAGGTGACGGCGAGGATGTTGTGCGGCGCGACATTCTTCTCCGCGATGAGGTAGGCGATGCGCACGGTGATGACGCGCGTCTTGCCGGAGCCCGCGCCGGCGAGAATCAGCAGCGGCCCTTCGGACGCCTCGACGGCCTCGCGCTGCCGCTCGTTGAGTGAGTCGAGTAATTGGTTCATTCCTACTTGATGAGTTTCTGTATCGCCTTGAACTGTTCGTGTCGCGCGTCGCGCATCAGCTCGAAGAGCGCCAGCTCGGTCGAGGAGGGGAGCGCGCCGGAGCGGAACATCTTGTCGAGCCCCGCCCGCCGGTTCTCTTCGGCGCGCGACGAGACGCAGTCGGTCAGGACGTGCACCTGAAGCCCAAGCGCGAGCAGGTCGTGCGCGGTCTGGTTGACGCAGACGTGCGCCTCGATGCCGCACAGTAGTATCTGGCGCGCGCCGGCCGCTTCGAGACGCGAGACGAACGCCTGCGCGCCGCACGAGCTGAAGGCGGTCTTCTCGACCGGCTCGAAGCCCGCGGGCAGGACGGCGGCGATTTCGGGGGCGGTGTGCCCGAGTCCCTTCGGGTATTGCTCGGTGACGACGACGGGGACGCCCAGTAGTTGCGCGGCGTGCGCGACGAGCGCCACGCGCGCGGCCAGCTCCGCGAAGCCCGGGATGTGCGGGCGGAAGGACTCCTGCACGTCGATGACGGCGAGCGCCGTCCGCGTCGGGTCGAGAATGTTTTCGTGTGGCATCGGAGTCCCCTCGTTCGTCCGAGCATTTAAGCACACGGCGACGCGACGGCAAAACAGCGGCCCGCTTCGGACAAATCAACACAGAGACGCGGAGACACGGCTCAAAGAAATTTGAAATCTCAAATTTGAAATTTCAAATTCCTGAAGCCGTGTCTCCGCGTCTCTGTGGTTGATCTCTCGCCAGACGTTAGAGCTTGCCGGCGGCGCGCTTGGCCTCTTCGACGAGCCGCGTGAGGCGCGCGATCTTCTGCTCGGGCGTCTCGCCGGGCTGCTCGCGGAACTCTGGGCCGAACTTGAAACCGCCGCCGCCCTTCTTCGCTTTCGGCTTGGCCTCTGCGGCGGGCGTCGTGGCGGCCTCGGCCTTCGGCCTCTCGTCTTTGGGCGCGCCGGGCGTCAGCTCGGTCGAGGCTTCGGGCGCGAGGTCTGCGGCGGTCTCCGCGCCGGCGGCGGGCGAGGCGGTGGCGGCCGTCGGGCTCAAAGGCGCGGCCGAAGCCTGTCCGGTCGCGGCCTGCGCCTCCGCGGCGGGGCGGTGCGCGTCGGCCGACGCGGAAGAGTCGGCCGGCGTTGTCGTCGCGGCCGTCTCCTCCGCTTTCACGGCGTCCGCGGCCGGCGCGGCGGACTTGGCGGCGAGCTTGGCCTTGTGCTCGGCGACGAGGCGCGCCTTCTTCTGCTCGGGCGTCTCGCCCTCGGGCGCGCCGGGCTTCGCGGCCGAGACCCTCTTCGGCTTGGGTCGGCCGCGCCACGCGGGCGTCGGGTATTCGTAGGCGGGAAGCGTCCCGCCGGCCGCGCTGAGGATGGCGGCGAGGTCGCGCTCGACGTAGCGCGCCTGCTTCGAGCCGTCGCGGACGTGCCCCATCGGCGGCCCCGTGTAGAGCGCGCCGCACGTCTGACAGCGGTAGAGCGAATCGTCGCCGCGCAGGAAGGCGCGCGCGGGGTGCTGCGTGTTCAGCTCCTTGAGGTGGCCGTTGCAGAGCTTGCCCTTCTCGTTCTTCTCGTTGCAGACGGTCTGCCCCGGCGCGAAGCGCTTGGGCACGCCGGGTCTCGACTCCTGCTGCTCGGTCGGAGCCTGCTTCGCGACCGCCTCGGGTTTGCCAGTCTGGTTCGCTTCGCTCGACATGGTTTTCGGGTCGGCTTCCTCTGTGCTTCGGTCTAAAACTTCGGTTTGTGAAAGGCGCGGGTCTTCGGCTCGCGTCGGCCGTGGCTTGCCACGAATCTTACGCGCGACGCGCGCCGAACGCAACGGGGAAGAGAAGTGGGCGGCGGACGGTACTGTCTACTGCTTACCGTCTGCTGTTAACATGCGCGCATGTTGAAGGGTCTGCTGGCGGGTGTGTGGCGCGGGTCGCCGGGGTTCGTGAAGAGGGCGGGCGTGTGGCTGACGCAGCCGCGCTTCGCGGTGACGGCCGGGGCCGTCATCTCGGACGAGCGCGGGCGCGTGCTGCTGCTGCGCCACACGCTGCGGAAGGGGAGCGGGTGGGGCATCCCGGGCGGCTTCCTCAACGCGGGCGAGCAGCCCGAGGACGCCGTCCGGCGCGAGCTGCGCGAAGAGACCGGGCTCGAACTCGAAGCAGTCGAGCTGGCCTTCGTCCGCACGCTCACACATGTGCGGCAGGTCGAGGTCATCTTCCGCGCGCGGATGAGCGCCGCGCGCCTCTCCGCGCTCTCGAAGAACTTCGAGATCGACCGCGCCGAGTGGTTCGCGCTCGACGCGCTGCCCGAAGGAGTCGGCCGCGACCAGCGCGGGCTCATCCGGCGCGCGCTCGACGCGGCCGGTAGCGCAAACGCCCCCGAGTAATGATATGCTGAGGAAAAGTAGTCAGTAGACAGTGGCCGGTAGACAGCAGTGCTCCGCTCGGCGGAAGCCGACCCTTGCACCTGAACGCTCCGCCACGGGCCGCTCCCCTACCGACTACCGTCTAACGACCACTGTCCACTTCTTTTCAGGAGAACGATGACGATGACGATGCCGCGACTGATACCAGAGCAAGCTCAGGTGCTGGAGATGCTGAAGAGGTCGGGGGCTTACCGCGAGGGGCACTTCGTCTACCCTTCGGGGCAGCACACGCCGCACTACTTCCAGATGCCGCTCGCCTTCCGCTACTACGACACGGCGCGCGTGCTGGCGGTGGCGCTCTCGCGCAAGCTCCGGCTTGAGAAGGACGTGTCGAGCGCGCTCCCGAAGGTCTCGATCATCAGCCCGAGCCCGGGCGGCATCCCCGTCGCCTTCGCCGTCCGCGAGGCGCTGACCGCCGAGCAGATTTACTGGGCCGAGCGCGAGGACGGCAAGCGCATGTTCCGCCAGTACGTCAACGCGGGCGAGGTCAACCCGTGCGTCATCGTCGACGACATCTCGCGCACGGGCAAGGCGCTCTCCGAGACGGTCGAGTTAGTCCGCCAGCTCGGCGCGCAGGTCATCGGCTGCGGCGTCATCGTACGCTTCAGCAACTCGCCCGCGCAGATCGAAGTCCCCGACACAGACCCCGTCCCCGTCCTCTCGCTCGTGGACTTCGACGCCAAGTGGTACGACGACGGGGAGTCCTGCGCCGAGTGCAAGGGCGACGCCCCCGTCGAGCACGTCCGCTTCTAAGCTCAAAGTTCCGGGTGCAAAGTTCAAAGTCGGAGGCAACGGGTCTGCCCCTGACTTTGAACTTTGCA
>JBEVKV010000315.1:0-6668 GCA_040509515.1 Pyrinomonadaceae bacterium
CTTCTCCGTGGCTGATTCCGTACCGGCTCGGCGCTCACATGACGAAGGCGAGTTCGTGACCCGAGGCGTGGCGGCGGTGCGAGGCGTCGGCAGCGAGTTCGGCGATGCGGTCGGCGTCGAAGGGTTTGGTGACGACCCAGTCCACGCGCGCCGCGCGCTGCTCGGCCGAGCCGACGGCGTCGCCCCACCCCGTGATGACCGCCAGCGGCACCGACCCGTCGGTCTCGCGCACCGCGTGCGCCAGCTCCCAACCGCTCATCCCCGGCATCCCGATGTCCGTGAAGACCGCGTCGAAGTCCGAGGCGCGGAAGAGTTCGAGCGCCTCGACGCCGCTGGCCGCGGGGTAGACCTCGTGCCCCTCCGCGCGCAGTATCTCGCACAGAAGCTCGCGCACGTCGTGCTCGTCCTCCGCGACGAGAATCCGAATCGGGCGCGGGCCGGCCCTGCGCGCGGGCTCGGCCGCCGGCGCGGTCTCAAGCGCCGGGGCCGCTTCGCGTGCCGGCGCAGGCCCGTTCCCGGCCGCCGGCAGCAGGATGCGGAACGTCGTCCCGCGCCCCTTCTCCGACTCGACCTCGACCGCGCCCTCGTGGCGGCGGATGATGCCGTAGGAGACCGAGAGCCCGAGCCCCATCCCGGCCTTGCCCTTCGTCGTGAAGAACGGGTCGAAGACCTTCGCGCTGACCTCGGGCATCATGCCCGTGCCGGTGTCGCTCACGGAGAGCACGACCCGGCCGTCCTCCTCGTCGGAGGTGAGCGTCAGCGTGCCGCCGCGCGGCATCGCGTCCACCGCGTTGAAGATCATGTTGACCAGAACCTCGCGCAGCTCCGAGCCGTCGCCCATCACGGTCGCGCTCGAACGCAGGCGCAGGTCGAGCGTAATCTGCACGCCGGCCGCCGCCGCGCTGTCCTTCCAGCGCGGGCGCGTTATCTCGCGCACGTCCAAGAGTAGTTGGTCGACGGAGACGGGCTGGAAGTCGTGGTCACGCCGCTGGCGTGCGAAGTCCTGTATCCGCTTGACGGTGTGCGCGCCGTCCTCCGCCGCGCGCGCGATGATCTCAAGCCCGCGCCGAATCTTCTCCGGGTCGTGCGTGCGCATCAGCAGTTGGGCGCGGCCGAGGATGCCGGCGAGCGTGTTGTTGAAGTCGTGCGCCACGCCCGACGCCAGCTCGCCCAGCGCCGAGAGCTTCTCGATCTGCGCGTACTGCTCGCGGATGCGCTCCTGCTCGGCGATATAGTGCGACAGCTCCTCGACGTGACGGCGCGCCTGCTCGGCCTGCGCGTTCGAGGTCTCGACGTTCTTGAGGTAGGTGCGGTAAGTGAAGTAGGTGATGAGGACGACGGGCGTGGCGAAGATGAGCGCGGTCGCGCCGACCGTGCGCATCAGGTGCGCGATGAGCGCCGCGGCCGACGCGCCGGCGAAGTACGTGATCGAAGTCCAGAGGTAGTGTCGGTGCCAGGTCGGCCAGAACGCCTCGCGGTTCTTGAGCGCGTAGCCGAGCGCGACGAGGCCGGAGTTGGCCCCGTACTGCACGAGCGCCATCACGCAGATGCCCGTGACGAAGTGGCCCCCGTTTCCCCACTCGGTGAACAGCTCGCCGCCGTAGCAGAGTCGGAGCGCCGAGACGGTGGCGAACGTCGCGACGGCGACCGCCCCGACGTTGTAGGCCATCGTCAGCTTCGACTTGCTGTGGCGGGAGGAGGTGAGCGCGCTCTCGGCCGCGTTGAGCAGGATGGCGGCCTCGCCGCCGTAGAGCAGCATCGTCAGAAAGATGAGCGTGTCCGAGACGGAGATGGACGACTTGACGCGCGGGATGACGACCGTGACGCGCGAGGTGACGAAGAGCGTCACGGTCGCCAGCACGAATAAGCGCAGGTCGAGCTGGCCGAGCGGCAGACGGGCGGCGGCGCACACCACGGCCGCCGTGCCCGCGGCGGTCACACTCCATGCGACGGTCGGGAAGAGACTCTGCCTGCTCATCCGTTCGTGTTCAAACGTGCGGCTTTGGTCGGAAGACTCTTGACGGGCAGCGGGCACGACTTCATTGGGCGCGGCCGGCGTCACCCGCCGACCGAGACTCGGTCGGTCATCACCTTGACGAGCACCTTGCGGCCGTCGGTCGCCACGAGGTGAACGTCGTCGGCGTCGAAGCGCAGAGGCTCGTGGCCGGCCGACAGGGCTTCAACGTCGAAGACCAGAAGCACGCCCGCGCCGCTCAGCGGCGAAGAGGTTTGCCCGGGCGCGACGGTGACGAGCAGCAGCCCCTCGGGCGTGACCGTGTGCGTGACGCGCGCGTCGCCGGGGGCGGCGAGCTGTCCGGCGCCGACCGAGCGCACGGCCAGCACACGCGGGTCGAGGCGGAAGGTGAGCGCCAGCAGACCGAGCGGCGCGTCGGTCTTGAGCAGAACCTTGAGCTGCCGGCGCTCGCCGACGCGCAAGGGGCGCGGCTCGGACATCAGGCGGAGCGAGGCGGCGCTCGACGCGGCCGCGGCGGCGCGGTCGGTCAGCGGCTTCTCCGTGATGACCGAGACGGCCGCCGGCGCTTCGGTCGTCAGCGAGGCGTCGCGGGCGCGCGCCGCCGGCTGCGAAGGCTGGTCGAAAGAGAAGAGGGAATTGCCGGCCACGCGCTTGCGCGTGACGGGCTTCGGGGCTTCGGGCTTCGACGGCTCGGGCTTCGTGTGTTCGGGCTTTGCGACTTCGGCGGGCGCGCCGTCGGACGGCGACGTGAGCACGGCGTCGTGCGCGTCCGTCCGCGCCTCGGGGCGGTTGACGACGCCGTCCATCAGCTCCTTAGGCGCGGGGACGAACGTCACGCCGTTCGCCTGAGTCTCCGCCGCCTGCGTCTCGGCGGGCGTTGGATTTGTCGCGGCGGTGGAGACGACCGCCGGGTCGTTCGGCGAGTTGGAGGGCTCAATTCTCGCGTCCGTCCGGCGAGGCGTGACGCCGGCCGCGACGCCAGCGCGCGTGGGCACCTCGACGCTGGCGTGCGTCGGGAGCGAGCGCGCGGCGGCGAGCTGCTCCTCGCGCGTGACCTCGTTGAGCATCGCTTCGAGCGTGCCGGCCGTCGGCGTCTGGAGCGTCCCCGAAGGGTGCATCTCCTCGTCCTCCGGCGTCACGGTCGAGGCGCGCATGACGTGCGGCGTGACGGCGATGACGATGTCGGTCTGCGAGTCCTCGCGGCGCGGCGCGCTGAAGAGGTTGCCGAGGATGGGGACGAGCCCGAGCACGGGCAGGCCCTGACGGCCGCGCGACTGCTGGTTCTGCGCGACCGAGGCGATCATCAGCGTGCGGTTGTTCTGCATCCGCGCCGTGCCCTCGATGTTGCGCTCGGTGAAGGTCGGGGTGAGCGCCGCCGCGCCCGCCGTCCGCGTCACGTCGTTCGACTTAATCGACATCTTCACCTGCACGTCGAGGTTGGGAAAGACCTGCGGCGTGAACTCAAGCGTCAGACCCGTCTTCTCGTACTGGATGACCGGATAGCCGTTGCCGCCGAAGAGCCCCTGCGTGGCCCCCTGCTGCGCGTTGTTGCCGTCGCCGCCGGTCGCGACCGAGCCGTAGGGCGTGACCGAAGCGGTCTGCACGGGCACACGCTGGCCGATGTGCGCCGTGGACTTCTCGCCGTCGAAGGCGTGAACCTGTGTCGAGGCGACGAGCCGCGTGTTGTCGCGCCGCTGCAAGGCCGAGAGCGCCGTGGGCGGGACGATGAAGGCCGCGCCCAGCGCCGTCGGGACGGACGCCAGCGCCTGCGTGACGACCTCGCGGCTGCCGCCGAGCACGCTCAGTCCCTTCTGTATGCCGCCGAGGTTGGTGAGCGAGTCGCCCGTGCCGATCTGGTTGCCGAACTGCATGAGGTCTTCGCGCGAGACCTCGAAGATGTTCACGTCCATCACGACCTCGGCGCGCTCCTTGTCGATGGAGCGGAGTAGTTCGCCGACGAGCCGCACGTTCTCGGGCGTGTCGCGAACAGTGATGGAGTTGGTCGCCTTGTTGGCGGTAATCACCGGCTGGCGGCCCGCCTGCGGCGGGATGGAAGCGGTGATGAGCGTGCGCGCGTCCGCCGGGTCTACGTTGTAGAGGTAGAAGGTGCGCAGGACGAGCTGCTGGTACTGCGGGCGCTTGACCTGATCGGCGACGACGATGGTGCGCGAGGAGAGCTTCTGGAAGAAGAGACCCTGCGTCAGGAAGATGTAGTCGAGCGCCTGCGCGGCCGTCACGTCGAGAAGGTCGACGTTGACCTCGCGCTTCGGGAAGTCGCGGTCGAAGACGACGTTGATGCGTATCTGGCGCGAGAGGAACTTGATGAACTTTTCGAGGTCGCCGCTATACTGGATGGTCTGCAACTGTTCGTTGCGCGGGGCCGGCAGCGCCTCGTCCCGGGGCGCGCGCCCGTCGCCGCGCGAAGGCGCGGGCAGGTTGCCGACCGTGGCGTCGAAGGAGGTCGGTCGCAGCCGCGCTTCCGACTGCGGCCTTGCGGCGGGCACCGGCTTCGAGGCGTCCTGCTTGTCGCCCTCGCCGGTCTGAAGACGGAAGGCGCGCTCCATCATCTTGCGCGCAAGCTCGTTCGCGGGGTCGTAGCCGTAGGCGCGGCGGAAGGCGTTGTACGCGCCGAGGTAGTCGGCGCGCTCCAGAAGCGCCGCGCCCTGCTGAGAGAACTGCTGCGAGGCGTTGAAGAGCGCGCGGCGGAGGTGTAGCTGGTACTCGCTGTTTCCGGGGTCGGCCGCGGCCGCGAGCGAGAACTCCTCGGCGGCCTTCTCCCACTGCTGCGCGGCCTCGTGCTTGAGCCCCTGCTTGAAGTTCTTCTGCCCCTTGCCCGACCACGCCGCCGCCGACGGGGCGAGCAGGCAGAGCGCGAGCAGGGCGGAGACCAGCCGAAGCGTCGTGCGCCGCGTGGGTCGTTCTGGTATGCTGCCGGCCAAATTACACCTCCGGGAATCCGTGCGACCGGAAAGGGCTGGATGGGGTCGGGGCGGGTGGCACCCGGACGAAGGGTCGCGCTCGGTCGGGCGGCGCGGAAAAGGACGAACGGGCTCGAAAATATTCGCCTTTGCTCAGAAAATTCTGAGAAGGCATAAGGATTAAACAAGGTTGGCGGCAGTTTGTCAAGGATATTCACTTAATTTCTGGAAATGTTAAAGACGCTTCCAGAAGAGGTCGAAGCCTTCCGCGACCGCGCCTGGCGGCGCGAGCCCGAGGCGCGCGTCGAGACGGCGGTCGAGGCCGAGCAACTCGTTGAGTCCGCAGGCTTCTGCGCGACGATGACGGATTCTCGGCGTCCCGGGGCTTCGCTCTACGTCGCGGTCTGCGGTCGCCGCGACGCGCACATGCCGCGCAACGTCCAGAAAGACCCGGAGAGCAGCCTGACGTGGGTTTTGAAAGACGAGGTGATGCGGCGCGGGCGCGTCTACTACGCGAAACTGGGCAAAAGCCGGGCGACTTTCGTCGCGCCGCGCCTCGTGCCGCACTTCAACGCGCTGTGGGGCGTCGCGCGCAGGGACGAGGCGAAGGCGCTCTCGGACGACGCGCGAGCGGTCTTGAAGGTTCTGCGCAAAGAGTGGGAGATGGCGACCTGCGACCTGCGCGAGGCGTCGAAAGTCACGGAGCGGCCGCGTTTTACGCGCGCGCTCGACGAGTTGCAGCGGTCGCTGAAGGTCATCCCGCAGGAGGTCTTGTACGAGCCCTGGTTCACATACATCTGGGCGCTCGCCGAAGGGCGCTTCGCCGAGCACCTGTCGCGTAAAGTGAAGCGGGACGAGGCTTTGCGCGAGGTGGCGCGGGCTTACCTTGAGGGCGCTGGCGTGACCCTGCTCGGCGAGTTAGCGAAGGTGACGGGGCTTTCGCGCGTGGACGCGGGGCGCGGGAATCACGCGCTGGTTGACGAGGGCTTCGCCGTCCGCGTCGAGCGGGGCGTCTACCGTCTGGCGGATTTTGAGGAGCGTTTGAAGCGTCTGTAGCGACGTTCCGGCCGGCTCAGACGCCGGGGCGCTCCTCGGGCGGCGGGGTCGGGAGTTGGCGCATCTCGCGCTCGATCTCTTCGAGCGATTCCTGCTCCTGCCGGAGCCGGTCGAGCGTGAGCGGGCGGTTTTCGCGGACGGAGCCGAGGCGTTTGAGCGCCAGTTCCGTTTCGGCCTGACTGGCGTCGCGGCTGGCGATGGCCTCGATCATTTGCAGTCGCGCGTCCAACTCGCGCGCGTGCTCGTCGGCCTCGCTCCACACGCGTTCGAGCCGCAGGCGGTCTTTGTGCAAATCCTCTTCAAGCTCGGCGCGTCCGGCGGCTCGTAGCCCCGAGGCGCTTTGCAGACGGCGCGCGACCAACTCGGCGTCGCCACCGGCGCGTGCGAGGACGCGGGCGGCCGTCACGCGCGCGGCGAGCGTCTCGCGGTAGGCGTCGGCGAGAAGCGGCTGGCGCGCCTCCATCTCGCGGAGCGCGCGGCGCTGCGCGGGCGAAAGCTCGTCGGCGAAGAGGGAAAGCTCGTCGGCGGTCACGCCGTCGGCGGCCAGCCGCTCGCGCAGACGCTTCTCCCAGAAGCGCCGGTACATGTAGACGACGAGCGCCGCGACCATCCCGAAGACCGCGAAGATGCCGAGCGAAGAGAGCGCGACGAGCAGCTCTTCGCCCGGATTCCGGGTCGCCGTGAAGTAGCGATACATGAAGTAGGCGGGCAGCGGGAAG
>JBEVKV010000316.1:0-11344 GCA_040509515.1 Pyrinomonadaceae bacterium
CGCCCAACTGCACGCGGTCGCCCGTGTAGAGCGACGAGGCGGCCGCCGCCGACGCGTACATCTCCCAGCAGCCGCGGTTCCCGCACCGGCAAACCTTCCCGCCCGCGACGATGGTCATGTGCCCGAACTCGCCGGCCAGTCCTTCGCTCCCGCCGATCCCCCGGTAGACCTCGCCGCCGAGCACGAGCCCGACGCCTATCCCCGTCCCCGACCTGACCAGCGCGAAGTTCGACGGCGGCGTCTCCGAAGAATCGCGCAGGCGCAGACGCGCCTCGTACATCGCGGCGGCCGTCGCGTCGTTCTCGACGACGACGGGGACGGCCGCGCCGCCGCACGGGCTCGTGCTCAGAGCCTCCGCCACCTCCACGCCGCGCCAGCCGAGGTGCGGCGCGTAGAGCATCCGACGGCGTTCGGCGTCGGTCGGCCCCGGCGCGCTCACCCCGATGACTTTCAACTCGCGCCCCGGCACCTTCGCGCAGAGACGCCCGACCGCGGCGCGCGTGCGCGCAAGCGCCTCCGACGCGTCAACGGGAGTCTCGAACTCCTCCTCGCCGAACGTCTCGCCGCCGAGCGTCGCGATGCCCACGGTCGTGTGCCTGACGCCGACGCTGACGCCGACGAAGAACTCTCTCAGGTCGCCGAACGAGAGCCCGACCGGCGGACGCCCCGCCGTGCGAATCAAGCCCGCAGGCGTCGCCTCCTGCTGCTCGCGCAGCAGCCCTTCGGCGAGCAGCGGTTTGACCACGTCCGTGACCGTGCTCCGGTTGACGCCGAGCCGACGCGCGATCTCGACGCGCGGGATGGGCTGCGCGGCGCGCACCAGCCTGAGAATCATGCGCGCGGCCCCGACCGCCCCCAACGTTAACGTCGGGGACGACAACGCCGCCGGCCCTTCGCGGAAGGCTTCGGCGACCGCGACCGAAGCGACCGAAGCCGCCGCGCCCGACACGGCGAGGCCGGCTCCGGTCTTCCGCATCGCGAGCGCGCGCCCGGCCGCGTTCGGGCTAAAGCCCAACTGCTCAATCGCCCGCTCGACACGCTCGCGCGTCTCGGGCTTTGTCCGTCTGGTCTCGTTGATGACGTGCGAAACGGTCGCCGTCGAAACCCCCGCCAGCGCCGCCACGTCTCTTAAAGTCGTCACGAATCACTCCCCTTCCGCCCTACGTCCGTTCCCGCCCGCATCCGTGTGGAACACGCGACGCGCGGGCGGATAAATGCCTTTTATCGACCCATAAATTAAACTATTACACCACTTACAGATTCTAGCACGAACCCGACCCGCCATCGCCACGCAACGAGCACACGGTCTTCCGGGCGACTGGTTAACCGCTTGCCAACCGCCGCTCGAAAGACTTACTCTAGCCGGCAAGGCCGAAAGGAGGGGTTTAGAATGGCGTCCGAATTTCTCAAGGGCGTGGCCGCGTCTCTCGCGCTCGCACTCTTCGCCGCCTCGCTCCCGGCGACACGCGCGGCGGGCGCGCGGGCGGAGCGGGCGGCCACGGCCGGCTTGAAATACGACTTCGGCCCCGGTAAGGTCGGCGAGGGCTACCGGCAGGTGCTCCCCGAAACCCTCTACACGAAGGAGCGCGGCTACGGCTTCGAGCCCGGCCCGCGCGTGACCTGTCTCGACCGCGGCGGCGACGCCGTGCGCGGCGACTTCTGCACCTCCGAGACGCCCTTCCACTTCTCGGTCGCGCTGCCCGAGGGCAACTACGACGTGACCGTCACCCTCGGCGACCGCGAGGGCGAGTCGGTGACGACGGTCAAGGCCGAGCTGCGCCGCCTGATGCTCGAAGAGGTGCGAACCGGGCGCGGGCGCGTCGAGTCGCGCACCTTCACCGTCAACGTCCGCACGCCGCGCATTCCCGCGGGCGGCGAGGTCAAGCTCAAAGAACGCGAGCGGAAGACGGAGGCTTGGGCCTGGGACGAGAAGCTGACGCTCGAATTCAACAACGCGCGCCCGGCCGTCGCGGCCGTCGAGATTCGGAGGACGGACGACGCCCCCACGCTCTTCCTGCTCGGCGACTCGACCGTCTGCGACCAGCCGGGCGAGCCTTACAACAGTTGGGGTCAGATGCTCCCGCGCTTCTTCCGCGCCGGCCTCGCCGTCGCCAACCACGCGCAGTCGGGCGAGTCGCTCCGCAGCTCCGCGGGCGCGCGACGCCTCGAAAAAGTTTTGAGCGCGATGAGGCGGGGCGACTATCTCTTCATACAGTTCGGGCACAACGACGAGAAGGAGCGCGGCGAGGGCGTCGGGGCTTTTACGACCTACAAGGCTTCGCTCGGACGCTACGTCGAGGAGGCGCGCGGGCGAGGCGCGACCGTCGTGCTCGTGACGCCCGTGCAGCGGCGCACCTTCGACGCGTCGGGCAAGATTAAGGACTCGCACGGCGACTACGACGACGCCGTCCGTCAGACGGCGACGGAGTTGGGCGTTCCCCTCATCGACCTCCACCGGATGAGCGCGCGCTTCTACGAGGCGCTCGGCCCCGACGAGTCGAAGAAGGCTTTCGCGCCGGGCGACGGCACGCACCACAACAACTACGGCAGCTACGAGCTTGCGCGCGCAATCGTCGAAGGCATCCGCGCCACACGGCTCGGCCTCGCCCGACACCTCGCGAAGGACGCGCGCCCCTTCGACCCCGCGCGCCCCGACCCACTGGCGGGCTTCCGCATTCCGGCCAGCCCCGTCAACACTGAGGTCAAGCCGCTCGGCAACTAACCGGCGCGAGGTCTTCCGACGATGAGACAGATGCGACAAACGCGACTCTTACTACTCGCCTGCGCGGCGCTGCTTCTGGCGGCGTCTCCGTCTCTCGCGACCACACAGCGCGGCGGCGTGCGCGCGAAGTACAACTTTAACGGCGGCTGGAAGCTCTTCGTCGGCGACCCGCGGGGCGCGCACGAGCCCGGCTTCGACGACTCCGCGTGGAAGGACGTGACGCTGCCGCGCGCGTGGAACGAGGACGACGCATTCAGAAAGGACATCAAAGACCTTTCGACCGGCGTCGCGTGGTACCGCAAGCGCTTCATGCTCCCCGCCGGCTCCGACGGCCGCAAAGTCTTTCTTGAGTTCGAGGGCATCCGGCAGGCGGGCGAGTTCTATCTCAACGGCAAACAGATCGGCCGCCACGAGAACGGCGTCACGGCCTTTGGCTTTGACGTGACCGACTTCGTACTCCCCGCGCCGCAGCAGAACGTCGTCGCCGCGCGCGTGGACAACGACTGGGGCTATAAAGAGAAGGCCACCGGCTCGGGCTTCCAGTGGAACGACCGGAACTTCTACGCCAACTACGGCGGCATCAACAAGAACGTCTTTCTCCACGTCGCCGGCCGGCTGCACCAGACGCTACCGCTCTACTCGAACCTCGGCACGACCGGCGTCTACGTCTACGCCACCGACTTCGACCTGCGCGGCCGCGCCGCCAACGTCAACGCCGAGTCGCAGGTCAGAAACGAACACGCCGCGCCGCAAACGTTCAGTTACACCGTCGTCGTCAGAGACGCGCGCGGCCGTGTGGTGAAGACGTTGGACGGCGGCCGGCACACGCTCGCGCCCGGCGAGACGAAAGTCGTGACGGCGTCGGCGAGGCTCGGCGGGCTGAACTTCTGGAGTTGGGGCTACGGCTACCTCTACGACGTTTCGACGGTCTTGAAGGTGGACGGAAAGCCGGTCGATGTCGTCACGACGCGGACGGGCTTTCGCAAGACCGACTTCGGCGACGGCGTGGTCAAGCTCAACGGGCGCGTGATTCAGTTGAAGGGCTACGCGCAGCGCACGACCAACGAGTGGCCCGCGCTCGGCTCCGCCGTGCCGGCGTGGCTGAGCGACTTCTCGAACCGGCTGATGGTCGAGTCGAACGCCAACCTCGTCCGCTGGATGCACGTCACGCCGTGGAGGCAGGACGTTGAATCCTTCGACCGCGTCGGGCTTTTGCAGGCTTTGCCGGCGGGCGACTCCGAAAAGGACGTGGACGGCCGGCGCTGGGAGCAGCGGCTCGAAGCGATGCGCGACGCCGTCATCCACAACCGCAACAGCCCGAGCGTCGTCTTCTACGAGTCGGGCAACAAGGGCGTCAGCGAAGAGCACATGCGCCAGATGAAGGCCATCCGCGACCAGTACGACCCGCACGGCGGGCGCGCCTCCGGCTCGCGCGAGATGCTCGACAGCCGCACGGCCGAGTACGGCGGCGAGATGCTCTACATCAACAAGAGCGCGCGCATCCCCGTCTGGGCGATGGAGTATTCGCGCGACGAGGCGCTCAGGAAATACTGGGACGAATTCTCGCCGCCCTACCACAAGGACGGCGAAGGCCCGCTGCATCAGGGTCAGGACGCGAGCGCCTACAACCGCAATCAGGACTCGCACGCCGTCGAGAACGTGGTGCGCTGGTACGACTACTGGCGCGAGCGGCCGGGGACGGGCGCGCGCGTCAGTTCGGGCGGCGTCAACATCGTCTTCTCCGACTCGAACACGCACCACCGCGGCGCTGAGAACTACCGACGCAGCGGCGAGGTGGACGCCGTCCGGCTCGCGAAGGACGGATTCTTCGCGCATCAGGTGATGTGGGACGGCTGGGTGGACGTGGAGCGGCCGCGCGCGCACGTCGTCGGCCACTGGAACTACGCGCCCGGCACGAAGAAGAACGTCTACGTCATCTCAAGCGCCGAGAAGGTCGAGCTGTTCGTCAACGGCAAGTCGCTCGGCTTCGGCGAGCAGTCGAGCCGCTTTCTCTACACGTTCAAGAACGTCGAGTGGAGTCCCGGCACGCTGAGCGCCGTGGGCTACGACGCGGCCGGGAGGAGAATCGCGGAGGCGTCGAAGAAGACCGCCGGCCCGCCCGCCGCGCTGCGGCTGACGCCGCGCACACGCCCCTCGGGAATGCGCGCCGACGGCGCGGACGTGGCGCTCTTCGACGTGGAGGTCGTGGACGCGGAGGGCAACCGCTGCCCCACCGCGCTCGACACGATCAGCTTTACGCTCGAAGGCCCGGCCGAGTGGCGCGGCGGCATCGCGCAGGGGCCGGACAACTTCATCCTCTCGCGAACGCTGCCGGTCGAGAACGGCGTCAACCGCGTCATCGTCCGCTCGACGACGAAGGCGGGCAAGGTCGTTCTGCGCGCGACCGCCGAAGGGCTGAAGCCAGCGTCAGTCGAGATCGTCTCGCGCGCTTCGGCCGTCGCCTCGGGGCTCTCGGACGAGATGCCCGACGACGGCCTCGCGCCGAACCTTGAGCGCGGCCCGACGCCCGCCGGGTCTTCCTTCAAAGTCTCGCGCAGTCCCGTGGCGATAGTGCGCGCCGAGGCCGGCTCGAACGCCGACAAGGTCGCGGCCAGCTTTGACGACAACGAGGTCAGCGCGTGGGCGAGCGACGGAAAACCCGAGGCGGCGTGGGTCGCGTACGAGTTCGAGCGCCCGGCGCGCGTCTCGGAGGTCGTGCTCAAGCTCACGGGCTGGCGCACGCAGTCCTACCCGCTGCGCGTCCTCTTGGACGACCGCGTGGTCTTCAGCGGCGACACGCCGCGCAGCCTCGGTTACGTGACGCTCTCGTTCCCGCCGTCGGTCGGCCGGAGACTGCGGATTGAGTTGACCGGCGCGGCCAGCAACCGCGACGCCTTCGGCAACATCGTCGAGATACCGGGGACGCCCGACCAGCAGTCGGGCGCAGGCAAGGGCGGCGCGCGCGGCACGCTCAGCATCATCGAGGTCGAGATATACGAGCCCGCCGGGGGCGACGCGGCGCGCGGCCGCCAAGCTGACGGCGGGCTTCACTAAATCCGTCTGCCATCGGAGAATCGTGAAGATGCCCTCGAAAACGGTCAGGCGACTTTCGCCGCTCGCGGCGTGCGCGCTTCTGCCGGTCTTCGTCTTCGCCTCGGCGTCGGAGGCGCGCGCCAACGTCTCGCTGCCCGACGTGCTCTCGGACTCGATGGTCTTGCAGCGCGGCGTGCGCGTGCCCGTCTGGGGCCGGGCCGAGCCGGGCGAGGCCGTCGCGGTCAGCTTCGCGGGGCAGACGAAGAGGACGACGACGAGCGCCGACGGCCGCTGGCGCGTGTGGCTCGATTCCTTGAAGGCGAACGCGACGCCGGCCGTGCTGACCGTGACGGGCGCGAACAGGATTGAGTTGAAGGACGTGCTCGTCGGCGAAGTCTGGCTCGTCGCGGGACAGTCGAACATGCAGTTCACGCTCGCCGAGACGCGCGAGGCCGCGACCGCCATCGCGGCGGCGAGCCATCCAGAGATACGCCTCTTCAACGTCAGCCGGCAGGTCGCCTTCAAACACCGCCCGCCGCCGCTCGCCACCTGGCGCGCGTCGAGCCCCGAGTCGGTCAAAGACTTCTCGGCGGCCGGCTACTACTTCGCCGTCGAGGTGCAGAAGGAGTTGGGCGTCCCCGTCGGCGTCGTCAACTCGTCCTACGGCGGCTCGCAGGCCGAGGCGTGGACGCCGGTCGAGTACCTGCTCGCCAGCGAAGACCTGCGGCCGACGGTCGAGCGGACGAAAATCTGGGACGAGGAGCGACCTCGGGTGAAGGTCGAGTACGACGAGCAGATAAAGCGCTGGCGCGAGGAGGCCGACAAGGCGCGCGCGGCCGGCGCGCGACCCTCGCCCTCGCCGCCCGTGCCCGACGCGCTGCGCGAGTACCGCGTCGCGTCTTCCATCTACGACGGCATGATCGAGCCGCTCATCCCCTTCGCCGTGCGCGGGGCCTTCTGGTATCAGGGCGAGTCGAACGAGGCGCGCGCACAGCAGTACGGACTGCTGCTGCCGACGATGATACGCGCGTGGCGCGAGCGTTGGGGGCAGGGCGACTTTCCCTTCGGCATCGTCCAGCTTCCGAACTACCGCGAGCCCCGCGCAGAGCCGTCGGACGAGCCCTGGAGCCACGTACGCGAGGCGCAGCGCCGCACGGCCGTCGCGACAAAGAACGCCGGCCTCGTCGTCACCATCGACGTGGGCGAGGCGCGCGACATCCACCCGAAGAACAAGCTCGACGTGGGCCGCCGCATGGCGCGATGGGCGCTGGCGGAAGTCTACGGACGGAAGCTGACGCCGGCGGGGCCGATGTTCAGCCGCGTGAAGGTCAACGGCTCGAAGCTCGTCCTCACGTTCGACGACGTGGGCGCGGGGTTGAGGATTCGTGACGGCGACCGTCTGCGCGAGTTCGCCGTCGCGGGCGAAGATCGAAAGTGGCGTTGGGCAGAGGCGCGCATCGTCGGGAAGAACAAAGTCGAGGTCTGGTCGGCCGACGTGCCGCGCCCCGTCGCCGCGCGCTACGCCTTTAACAACAACCCGCGGCAGCCCAACCTGACCAACGACTCGGGTCTGCCGGCCGCGCCCTTCCGCACGGACGACTGGCCGGGGCCGACCGACGACAAGCGCTGAAGACTCTTGTTACATTCGAGACGAACCATGCGGCAACTGAGAAAGAAGACCGAGGCGCTCGTGCTCTTCACGCTCGCGCTCTGCCTGTGGACGGTCGCGGCGGGCGCGCAGACGGCCGCGCAGACGCCGACGCTCTTCGTCGTCGGCGACTCGACGGCGAACAACTCAGCGAACGGCGCGCGCGGGTGGGGCGACCCGTTCGCGGGCTTCTTCGACGCCTCAAAAATCAACGTCGTCAACCGCGCGCGCGCCGGGCGCAGCAGCCGGACGTTTTTGACCGAAGGACTCTGGGAGCGCGTCCTGCAAGACCTGAAGGCGGGCGACTTCGTGCTCATACAGTTCGGCCACAACGACGGCGGCCCGCTCGACACGGGACGCGCGCGCGGCTCGCTGCCCGGCTTGGGCGAGGAGACGCGCGAGGTCACAAAGCCCGACGGCGGCAGAGAGGTCGTCCACACCTTCGGCTGGTACAACCGCCGCTTCATCTCGGACGTGAGAGCGAAGGGCGCGACGCCCGTCCTGCTCTCGCTCACGGTGCGCAACATCTGGAAGGACAATCGCGTCGAGCGCGGCTCCGGCAAGTTTCGAGAGTGGGCGGAAGAGATTGCGCGCGCCGAGCGCGTCGAGTTCGTGGACGTGACGCGCATCGTCGCCGACCGCTACGAGGCGCTCGGGCAGGAGAAGGTCAAAGCGCTCTTCGGCCCCGACCACACGCACACGAGCCCCGAGGGCGCGGAGTTCAACGCCGCCGCGGTCGTCGCCGGTCTCAAAGGACTCAAGGGCGACCCGCTCGGCAGATACTTCTCGGCGCGCGCGAAAGAGGTCGGCGCGAGGGTACCCGCAAAGTGACGAGACTTCGTTTGAACATGGACGCGGCGTGGTCGCGGTGCGCCAGACGGACGGCCGCGTCTGGGTCGGCTGGCGTCTGCTCGGGACAGACCCCGCAGGGCTCGCCTTCAATCTCTACCGCGAAAAGATAGACGGCCGGCCGCGCGGCACTGTTTGAAGAGGAGAACCAAGACGTGACGAAGCCGAACAAACACGCGGGGGCGCGCGCCCTCGCCGCGCTGCTGCTCGCCGTCCAGTTGCTCGCGCCTTTGGGCGCGCCCGCGCAGCGACGCGGCGTTGGACAGAGGCGCGCGTCCGTCTCGGCCTCGCTCGCGTGGCCGCGCGTGACGCGCGAGTCGAAGCCGTGGACGCGCTGGTGGTGGCTCGGCAGCGCCGTCAGCCGTCGCGACCTCTCGGCGGCGCTGGCGAAGTACGAGCAGGCCGGCTTAGGCGGTCTTGAGCTGACGCCCATCTACGGCGTGCGCGGGCGCGAAGACCGCTTCATAGACTTCCTCTCGCCCGAGTGGGTCGGGATGCTCGAACACACGCTGAAGGAGGCCGAACGCCGCGGGCTCGGCGTGGACATGGCGACGGGCACGGGCTGGCCCTTCGGCGGCCCGTGGGTCGGCGACGAGGACGCGTGCAAAGACCTCGTCTCGAAGACCTACGAGCTGAGCGGCGGCGCGCGTCTCGGCGAGCCCGTCCGGCTCTTGCAAAAGCCCTTCGTCCGCGCGGTCGGCCGACGCCCCGACATCAAAACCCTGCGCGACCCCGTCGCCTCGAACCCGAACCTGCAAGAGCTTGCGCTCGACCAGGTGCGCTTCGAGAAGCCGCTCCCGTTGCAGGCGCTCGTGGCGCGCTCGGAACGCGGCGAGACGCTCGACCTCACTGCGCGCGTCCGACCCGACGGCGCGCTCGACTGGGTCGCGCCCGCGGGGCGCTGGAAGCTCTACGCGGTCTTTCAAGGGTGGCACGGCAAGATGGTCGAGCGCGCCGCGCCCGGCGGCGAGGGCAACGTCATCGACCACTTCTCGGCCGAGGCGTTGGGCAACTATCTCAAGAAGTTCGACCGCGCGTTTGCCGGACGCGACCTGCGCTCCTTGCGCGCCTTCTTCAACGACTCGTACGAGGTTGATGACGCGGAGGGACAGTCCGACTGGACGCCGAAATTTTTCGACGAGTTCCGCGCGCGGCGTGGCTACGACCTGCGCGGTCAGTTGCCCGCGCTCCTCGGCGACGAGGGCGGCGACGCGCGCGCGCGTGTGCTCCACGACTACCGCGAGACCGTCTCAGACCTGCTGCTCGAACGCTTCACCGCGCCGTGGCGCGAGTGGGCGCACAGGCGGGGCGCGGTCGTCCGCAACCAGTCGCACGGCTCGCCCGCCAACATCCTCGACCTCTACGCCGCGAGCGACATCCCCGAGACCGAAGGCACCGACATCGTCCGCATGAAGTTCGCCGCCTCGGCCGCCAACCTCACGGCCAAGCGGCTCGCTTCGGCCGAGACCGTGACGTGGCTCGACGAGCACTTCGTCTCCTCGCTCGGCGACGTGAAGCGCGCCGTCGATTTGAACTTCCTCGGCGGCATCAACCACGTCATCTACCACGGGCTCGCCTTCTCGCCCGAGGACGAGCCGTGGCCCGGCCGGCTCTTCTACGCCGCCGTCCACTTCGAGCCGACGAACCCGCAGTGGCGCGACTTCCCCGCGCTCAACCGCTACATCGCGCGCGTCCAGTCGTTCCTGCAACAGGGGCGCTCGGACAACGACGTGCTGCTCTACTACCCCGTCCACGACATGTGGATGGAGCCGGGCAAGGAGAGGCTCGTTCACGTCGGCGGCGGCCACGACGTGGGCATCACGCAGGGCGACGCGCAGGCGCTGCTCGACGCCGGCTACGCCTTCGACCTCTTCTCCGACCGGCAGCTCGCGCGCGTGACCTTTGCGCGCGGCTCGCTCCGCGCGGGCGGCCTCTCCTATCAGACCGTCGTGCTGCCCGAGAGTCGCTTCGTCCCCGTCGAAACTTTTGAGAAGCTGCTCGCGCTCGCCCGTCAGGGCGCGACCGTCGTCGTCCGCAGGAGCCTGCCGGCGGACGTGCCCGGCCTCGCGAACCTCGACGCACGGCGCGCGGCGCTCCGGCGGCTCACCTCGCAGCTCAGCTTCGCGGAGACGGACACGCCCGGCGTCCGCGCCGCGCGCGTCGGCGCGGGGCGCTTCCTCGTCGGCGACGACCTGACGCGGCTGCTCGCGCACGCCGGCACGCGCCGCGAGACGTTAGTGGAGAAGGGTTTGAGCTTCACGCGCCGCCGTTACGCGGGCGGCGCTTACTACTTCATTCTCAACCGTGGCGCGGAACGCTTCGACGGCTGGGCCACGCTCGCGACGCGCGCGACTGGGGCCGCGGTCTTTAACCCGATGACGGGCGAGGCGGGACTCTCCTACTTCAAGCCTCAGGAGCGCGATGTGGAGAGTGTCTTTCTGCAACTCGAACCGGGCGAGTCGTGCGTCGTGAAGACTTTCGACGCGTCGCAGGGCGGCGCGGGCGCGCTCTTCCCGTACTTCAGGCCGGCGGCCGACGCCACGTCGCTCGGCGGCGAATGGGACGTGAGTTTTATCGAAGGCGGGCCGGCGCTCCCGCCCGGTAGAAGGGTCGCGCGGCTCGAATCGTGGACGAAGTTTGAAGGCGACGCCTACAGGTCTTTCTCCGGCACGGCGCGCTACACGCTCGACTTCGGACGCCCGGCGGGTCACGGCGGCGACTGGCTCCTCGACCTCGGCCGCGTCGCCGAGAGCGCGCGCGTCCGGCTCAACGGGCGCGACCTCGGCACGCTCATCGCGTCGCCCTTCCGCTTGCGAATCCCGGCCGCGTTGTTGAAAGACAGGAACACGCTCGAAGTCGAGGTGACGAACGTCATGCTCAACCGCGTCATCGACATGGAGCGGCGCGGCGTGAAGTACAAGCGTTTCTACAACACGAACTTCCCCGCGCGCCGCCCCGAGAACCGCGGTGCCGACGGACTCTTCGATGCCACCAAACTCGCGCCACGCGACTCCGGCCTGCTCGGCCCCGTGACGCTCACGCCCGCGGCGCCCGCGCGCTTCTAAGCGCCGCGGACTCCGCACAGGCGGCCC
>JBEVKV010000317.1:0-17821 GCA_040509515.1 Pyrinomonadaceae bacterium
CCTCTCCGACTTTTAGCCTCTCTTTATTCCTGCCAGTCGTCCGCGCCCTTCGGCGCGACGCTCATGTCGTTGGTCAGGCTGCGTCGCCCGTCGCGGCCGACCTCGACGCGCGTGGCCCGCGTCTCACGCTTCGGGGTCGGCGGATACTCTTCCGACGCTGCGGTCGGCGTCACGGCGGCGGCCGGCGCGTAGGCGGCCGGGCGCGCGCCGCGCGGGTCGCCCGAGTAGTAGGTCACGGCCGGCGGCGCTTCCGTCCGCGCGGTCGGCGTCAGCGCCGCGTACTGCGTCGAAGAGGCGGCGAGCGCCATCAAGCCCCACGGGTCGCCGTGGAGCGAGCACTCGTGGTTGGGGACGAAGGCGGGCGAGAGCGCGACGCGTTCGCGCTGCGGGCAGGAGGGCGAGGCCGCGAGCCCCGTCTCGGGGTCAACGTCGACGAACGTGACCGACGCGGGGCGCGTGAACTCTTCGCCGCCGAGTTCGGGTCTCAGCTCGACCGCGCGGCGGACGAACTCAGTCCACGCGGGCAGCGCCGCGTCCGCGCCCGTCAGGTCTAACTCTTTGCCGTCGTCAAAGCCGACCCACACGACGCAGACGAGGTTGGGCGTGTAGCCCGCGAACCAACCGTCGCGCGACGTGCCGGTCTTGCCCGCGACGGCCGTCCCCTTGAACGCGCCGCGCGCCGCGCGCGCCGTCCCGCGCTCGATGACCGCCGAGAGCATGTCGGTCAGCATGTACGCGGTCGCCGGCTTCAAGACCTGCGCCGGCTGTTCCCGCACGGCGTCATTCGCCGCGGGGTCGCCCGCGCCGTCAACGCGCAGGACGGGGCTCGGATGCGCGACGCGGCCGCCCGAGGCGAAGGCCGTGTAGGCGGTCGCCACTTCGAGCGGCGTCGCCTCGGCCGTGCCGAGCGCCATCGAGGGGTAGGCTTGCGGCTTTGGGAGCCCGAGCCGCTCGGCGAGCGCCGCCACGCGCGTCAGCCCCACGCGCATCGCCGCGTCCACCGTCACGACGTTGAGCGAGCGGACGAGCCCCGCGCGCAGCGTCACGTCGCGCATCGAGAACCCGCCGCCGTAGTTCGCCGGCCGGTAGCGCGAGCGCACGTCGTAGGTGAACTCGCGCGGCGCGTCCGAAGAGAGCGTGAGCGGCGAGACGCCCGACTCCAACGCCGCCGCGAAGACCACGGGCTTGAAGACCGAGCCCGGCTGCCGGCGCGCGTCGGTCGCGCGGTTGAGCTGCGACTCCGCGTAGGACGTGCCGCCGACCATTGCCAGCACATGCCCCGTCTTCGGGTCTAAGGCGACGAGCGCCGCCTGCGGCCTGCGCCTGCCCTTGAAGACTTTTTCCAGACGCTCGACCTGCCGGCCGACCGCCTCTTCGGCGGCGCGCTGCAAGTCCAGATCGAGCGTGGTGTAGACGCGCAGGTCGCGCCCCGCGCTCGCTTCCGTGTCTTCGCGGCGCGACTCGACCGCGCGGCTCACGTAGTCGATGAAGTAGGGCGCGGTGGCGTTGGCGCGTTCGAGCGGCGCGACGGCGACGGGCTCGTCACACGCGGCGCGCGCCTCTTCGGCCGTGACCGCGCCGTCGCGCAGCATCGCCGCGAGAACGATGTTGCGGCGGTTGCGCGCCGCGTCGGCGTGGCGGTCGGGCGCGTAGCGGCCCGGGCTCTGTATCATGCCCGCGAGCGTCGCGGCCTCAGCGAGCGTCACGTCCTTCAACTCTTTGCCGAAGAAGACGCGCGCCGCCTGCCGCACGCCGCGCACGGCGATTGAGCCGCGCTGGCCGAGGTAAATCTCGTTGCAGTAGAGCGCGAAGATGTCCTCTTTAGACATCCGGCTCTCAAGGACGGTGGCGACGGCCGCCTCGCGGAACTTGCGGCGGAGCGTGCGCTCCGGGGTGAGGTACGTGTTCTTGACGAGCTGCTGCGTGATGGTCGAGCCGCCCTGCTTCAACTCCTGAGAATCGTCGCCCCAACTGAAGGCCGCGCGCGCGACGCCCCACAGGTCGACCGCGCCGTGCTCGAAGAAGCGGCGGTCTTCCACCGAGAGGACGGCGCGGCGCAGCACCTCTGGTATCTCGGCGTACGTGAGCGCGGAACGCTCGCCGGTCTTCTCGCCGGCCTCGACGGTGAGCGGCTCGGGCGCGAGCGTGTAGGAGTCGAGCCGCGCGCCGTCGCCGGTCAGTCTGGCGACGCGCCCCCGGCGGTCGAACTCGACGCGCACGAACGAGACGCCCTGCGCGATTGCCCCGTCAGAGTCTTCGGACGGAAAGATTTCGACCGCGCCGTCGGCGGCGCGGAAGCTGCCGTTCCAGACGCGGCTCGCCGCCTCGCCCTCGACGTACCCGGCGCGGCGCAGGATTTCCGCGAGCCCTTCGGCCGTCAGACGCTGCCCCTCGCGCAGCGCGCGCGGCGCGGCGTAGAGACCGGCGCGGCTCGTCAGGTAGCCCGACGCGAGACGCCCGTCAACGACTTTCGAGTAGTGTGAGTAAAGGTATGCGAAGGCGGACGCCGTGGCGACGACCGCCGCAATCAGGAGCGCGCACGAGACGCGGAGCAGACGGCGCAGGAGACGCCCGCGGCGCGGGCTCGCGTCGGCTTCGACAGTCGCGCGGTAGAGTCGCACGCGCGGGAAGCGACGGCGCCCTCCTGCGCGCGTCCCCGAATCCGCCCCGGCCGTCTGTGTCTCTTTCGCCATTCGGTTTCGACTCCAGCTCGACACACCTGTCCCGGCGCGTGCGCGGGCACACGCATGCCCGTCGTGGGCTGTTCAAAGTCCCTTCCGTGTGCGGGAAGTAAACGACTAATCGTCACCGATTTCTCGTTCCGGGCGGCGGGGAGAGCCTTCGCTGGAACCTCCGGGTCTTTCAAAGCGCGGCCTCAGCCGAACATCGTCGAGAACGCGGCCGTCGAGACGGCGAGCGTGATCATCGTCATGATGAGTGCGAGGAGCTTTACAAAGCTGTCGGCTATCTCCTTCATCGTTTCTGCTTCCCCCCTTGTGCTGTCGGTTCAATGTCCGCCACGGCACATTGCAACGACCATGCCGACGCCGCCGATTCGCCGCGCCCGCGCAAAAACCGCGTCTTTGACGACTTCGACAGCCGAGCCCGCCGTCGCACACGCCGACTCGCCCGCTTTCAGTACGAAGGCGGCGGTGCGGACTGCGGGTTTCGCGTTTTGAAACGAGTCAGGCGGCGCGGGGCTTCAGTCTTTGGCGGGCTGGCGCGCGCGGTGGCGTCGGAAGTTGAACCAGCCGGGCTCTTCTTCGGGCTGTGGTTCGAGCAGTTCTTTGATGGCGGGCATGGCGGCGCGCGCGGCCTCGACGCCGGCGGCGATGAACTCGTCGGCGCGCGACAGCTCGTCCCAGCGGAGATGTCCGACCGCCGGGCTGAGAACCACGTCGGCCAGTTGGCGCTGGTGCTCGACGGCGACGCGCTGGACGACGAGCATCGACTGAATCAGGACGCCGAGAACCGACGCGGGCGGCCCCAGAAACTTCGCGCCCTCGGAGTTCACGTCCACGGCGACGACGACCTCCGCGCCTAAGGCGCGCACGACCGAGACGGGCAGGTTCGCGACGAGCCCGCCGTCGACGAGCTGCCGCCCTTTCGCGTCGGTGACGGGGACGTACCAGCCGGGGATGGCGCAGCTCGCGCGGACGGCGAAGCCGAGGTCGCCCTCGTCGCGCATGACGACGGCCGCGCCCGTCCGCAGGTCTGTGGCGACCGCCGCGAAGGGCGTGGGCAGCTCCTCGAAGCGCGAGAAGGGGAAGCGCTCGCGCACGTACTGCTCCAGAGCGGCGTTCGACTGAACGCCGAGCCGCGAGACCGTCACACGCCCGAGGTCGCGCCAGCGCAAGCCCCGCCCGATCTTCTCAATCTCTTCGGCCGACATCCCCGCCGCCAGCGCGCCGCCGACGAGCGCGCCGGCCGACGTGCCGGCCACGCGGTCGACGCGGACGCCGTGCTCGGCGAAGACCTTGAGCACGCCGACGTGAGCGAGGCCGCGCGCCGCGCCGCCCGAGAGCGCGAGCCCGAGCCGCGGCCGCCCGCCTGTGCTGTCAGAGTTGCGCCTCATAAAAAACAGAGGTCGTGGTCGGAGTTCGGGGGCTCAGTTGCCGGGCGTTCTGCGCACCGCCGGCCGGGTTCGAGAGTCGGAGTTTACAGACCTCTGCCCGCCGGCCTCCGGCTTTTGAATCCCGTCGGCGAGCGACTCGTCGAGGAAGGTTATCTGCGCGGCGGCGCGCGAGTCTTCGAGAAAGGCGTCGGTCTCGGACTCCACCTTGCGCTCGATGAGTTCGCGCTGCACATCGTCGTAGACGGCCTTGAGTTCGGGGACGATGGCGCCGGGCGACTGGCGTCGGCGGCGCGGGACGAAGACTTCGCGGTAGTAAGCCTCGACCTCCTGCGGGGTGACGACGGTGAAGGAGCGGAAGCGGAAGTCGAGGTACTTCACCATGTCGAGGCGCTCGTGGATTATCTCGCGCAGTTGCGCGGCCGTCAGCCCCGTCCGCTCAAGCCGGCTCTGGAACTCCTGAAGCGAGGGGAAGCGCGCGACGAGTTCGGCCTCGGCCTTCTTCATCTCCTCCTCCGTGGCGTGGACGTGCGGCAGCTTCTCGGCCTCCTGCACGACGAGCCGCTGGTCGATGAGCAGTTCGAGCGCGCGGCGCAGGTCTTCGCGGCGCGGGCTTTCGAGCTGCGCGCCGGGCTGGAGCGCGAGCTGCCACAGCAAGTCCGAGTAGGTGATCAGCTCGCCGCCGTTGACGACGGCGACCATCCGGTCAACGACCTCGCCGCCCCCGGCCGCGGGCGTCTGCGCGTGCGCCGGCGCGGCGAACGTGGCGAACGTGACAAGCAGGATTGCCGGCAGCAGCGTCTTCATATTCAAACCCTCGAACTTCAAACTTACAGTCTCAAATCTCACATTTGAAATTTCAAATCATCAGAACGTCTGCCCGAAGCGGAAGTGTATCTGGTTGTTCTTCAGGCGGTGGATGGCCGTGCCGCCGCCGAACTGCGGGATGATGAACTCCGGCGGGTTGAGCAGGTAGGCCCAGTCCGCGCCGATGGAGCCGAGCGGCGTCTTGAGCCTCAAGCCCATCCCGACGGTGTGCGTCCACTTCTGGCACGAGTTCGGGTCGCGCCCGGCCTCGCAGCGCCCGGGGCGGAAGAGGTCGCCGACGCGGTCGAAGACGTTGCCGCCGTCGTAGAAGGGCACGGCCTGTATGTTGCGCGTCAGCGCGACGCGCGCTTCGAGGTTGACGACCGCCATCGCGTTGCCGCCGATGGGGACGGAGAAGGGGTTGACCGTCACCGGCACGCCCTCGCTGTCGCGGAACGTCCCGCACGGGGGGAGGAAGGCGGGCGGCGGGCTGGTGCTCGGGACGGGGCCGGGCTGCGGCCCGAAGGTGCAGAAGGGCGCGACGATGCGCGGCCCCGCCTCCTCGAAGCCGAACCCGCGCAACGAAGTCGCGCCGCCCGAGAAGAAGCGCTCGCTGATGGGGAGCCGGCGGTCTGGGTCGTCGATGAACCCGTTGGCGTTGCGGTCTTGCGTCTGGAAGATGCTGGCGAGCCCGAGCTGCACGCTCGCCGCCAGCACCGTGTCGCGCAGCCGCCCCAGCGAGTGGTAGCGCTGGTAGCGGACGTTGAGCTTGTTGAACGAGAGGTTGCCGCCGAGCGCGCGCGCCGCCAGCGCGTAGTCGACGGTGAGGAAGTCGCCGCGCGTCGGGTCGAACTGCCGGTCGCGCGTGTCGCGCGCGAGGCTCGCGCCGAAGCGCGAGAGCCGCACGTTCTGGTCGGGCCTGAGCACGTTGGCGATGAGCAGGCTTTCGATGTTGAAGAGGCGCACGTCCTCGTAGTTGTAGCGCAAAAACAGCGTCGTGCGCTTGAGCTGCGCGCCCGAGGGCGTCAGTTCGAGTTCGAGGTCGCGCCGCGTCTCAAGGTTGACGCTGAAGCGGTTGATGGAGGGCCCGGGGACGGGCTGGCCGAACTCGTCGATGAGTTCGCCCTCCTCGTCGAAGCGCTGGACGATGCCGTTGGTGCCGCGGTCGATGTTGTTGCGGAAGAAGCGCGTGACCGAGGTGTCGCGCTGGTACTGGACGGAGAGCGAGAGCGGCGCGAACTCCTTCTCGCCGTAGCGGCGGAAGCGCGGGTCGAAGTACTCGAAGCGCAAAAGCTGCTGCTCGCGGCTGGCGCGCGTGCGGATGGCCCCCTGCCGGAGCTTGCCGAAGAGGTTGGTGTTGCGAATCTCGAACCCGCCCAGCGCGCCCGTGTCGGTCGAGAAGCCGACGATGTACTCGGTCGTCAGGCTCTTGCGCTCCTGCACGTCGATGATCACGTCGCGGCGCTTGAAGCCGCCCGGGCCGTCGGGCGCGGGCTCCGTCCGGATGAGCACCTGCTGGAACGCCTCGGCCGTGTTCAGCAGCACGCGCTCGCTCTCGGCGAGGTCGTCGCCGCGGAGCACCTCGTTCTCGCGCAGCGGGATGGCTTCGAGCACCGCCTCTTTCTTCGTCCGCACGAGGCCGTTGACGTAGATGTGATTGATGAAGAACTTGTCGGACTCGTTGACCTGATAGACGAGCCGCACGCGCTCGTCGCCGTTGGGCGCGGGCGGCAGCTCGTCGAGCGACACGTCCACGGCGGCTTCGATGTAGCCGTTGAGGACGTAGTGAGAGCGGATGCGCTCGCCGTCGGCGCGCGCGGCGGCGCGCGAGTACGGGCCACCGACGACGAGGCAGCCTTCGTCGGGCGGCGCGCCGGCCGGCGTCCCCTCGCGCGAAGCCGTGCCGGCGATGCAGCGCGCGTCGCCCAACTGCTCGGAGGTGTAAATCTGGTTGCCGCGCGTCTCGACGCCGGCGACGCGCGTGAGCGGCCCCTCGGTGACGGCGAAGGTGATGATGAGGTTGTCGCTCTCAAGCGTGATGCCCTGCCGGACGGAGACCGCCGCGCGGCGGTAGCCCATGTCGCGCAGGCGGGCCTCGACGACGCGGCGGTCGCGCTCCAAAGCGTCCTCGCTCGTGTAGCCGCGGCCGTAACCTAAGAGCGGGATGATGGCGAAGGCGTTGGCGGTCTGGCTGCGGAGGTCTGCGTCCACGTCCTCGACCGAAAGCCTGTCCGTCCCCTCGATGCGGATGTCGGTGAGCTTGAAGCGGCGGCCGCGCTCGACCTCGTAGGTGATGGTGACGTTACTACTCGCCAGCTCGTCGGGGTTGAGCAGCTCGCAGGGGTCGGCCTCGCCGCCGAGCGCGTCGGGCTGCGGGGCGAGCGGGGGCGTGACCGAGCAGACGGCCGTCACGTCGGCGAAGAAGTAGCCCTCGCCCTGCAGGCGGTTGCGTATGCGGCGGCGGCCCTCCTCGATGGCCGAGTAGTCGATGGTGCCTTCGCGCTCGACGGGGAGCAGCTCGCGGCGGCGCTTCTCGCTCAGCTCGTAGCCGGTGACGGCGACGTCAACGCGCGGGCCGACGCTCCCCTTGAGCGTGACCGTGATGCGGTTGGCGGCCGAGTCGAGCCGGATGTCGGGCTCTTCGATGCGCGGGGCGAGGTGGCCAGTCTCGACGACGGCGCGGCGCACGCGCGCCAAGTCCTCGCCGAGCGCGGCCTGCGTGAACCGCTCGCCCGGCTGGAGACGCAGCTCGCGGCGGACGGCGGCCAGCTTCGCGGGGTCGAAGCCCTTGATGTCTATCTGGAACGTTTCGAGCGCGGTGGGCGCGCCCGGCCGCACGTCGAAGACCACGGTGGCGCGCGTCCGCGTCGGGTCGAGGCGGCGCTCGTAGGAGACCTCGGCGCGGTAGAAGCCGCGGTCGTGGAGGTAGGCGACGATGGCCTCCGCGTTCTCGCGCATCGCGGCCTCGGTCAGACGCTTGCCCGGCTCCAACAGCGTGACGCGCGAGCGCAGCTCGTCCTCGCCGACGCCCGCGCCCGGCGCGTCGGCGAGCTGAAACTCGACGCCCGCGACCGACACCTGCGGCCGGTAGACGAAGCGGAGCGCGACGCGGGGCCGCCCGTCTGTGCCGCCGCCCGCGGCGTCGCGCGCCTCGACGCGCGCGTCGGCGACGCGCCCGGTGTCGAAGAGCGCCTGCAAAGACTCGCGCACCAGCACGGCCGAGAAGACGGTGCCGGCCGCGACGCGCAGCCGCGCGCGCAACTCGCCGAGCGCCGCCTCGTCCACCGAGGCGTCCTCGACTTCGAGCGCGACGCTCTCAATCGTCCGCCCCTCGTAACGGCTCAGGTCGGGCGCGAGGCGCGGCCCGCCGCCGTCGCCCGCCGCGCGCGCGCCCGAAGGCGCCAGCAGCAGCGGCAGCAACGCGAGAGTCAGGAGTAAGACCCGCTTGATAATCACAGTAGACAGAAGTCAGAAGTCAGTAGTCAGTAGAAAAACCTTCTTTAGTGAATCGTCCGCGAGTCAGAGTCGACGCGCAGTAAGCGGAGCCTACTGACTTCCGACCTCCGACTCCTGACTCCTTACGCTCAATACCTCTTCCTGAAGCGCAGCTCGAAGTTGAAGTTGTTGCTGCGCGAGCTGAGCGTGTCGGTCGAGCCCTGCTGGTACTGCGCGATGAACGACAGGCGGTCGCTGACGCGGTACTCGACCGCGATGACCTGATTGGACTCGCCCGTGACGTTGGTCGAATACGTGATGGCGAGGTTGCGGTTGACCTGCCGCCCCACGGTCAGCCTCGCCGTCGGGCTCTGGCCGGCGCGCCCCGCGATGACGGGGTCGAACTCGAAGCGGTTCAGGCCGAACAGCTTGTCGGTCGCCTTCTGCACCGGCGCGTTAATCAGCGTGTCCGTCAACAGGCTCGTCGCCGTCCCCAAGCCGGTCTGCGCCAGCGTCGAAGTGCCCTCGGGGCCGCCCGAGAGGTTCCCCGTCGTGATGAGCGCGATGACATCCGCCTGCGGCAGCGGCGGGTCGGACGTGGCGGTCGTCGTCAGACCGCCCGAGACCGGCCCCGACATCGTCACCGTCACGCGGTAGCCGCGGATGTCCGACTGCGCCTGCAGGTTGATGACCGGCGGTGCCTCGACGCGCGGCGGCAGGTCGACGGTGGCGCGCTGAATCTCGTAGCGGTCGTTGCGGAAGGCGACCGTGCCGCGCGTCGCGGTGATGCGCCCCGACGTGACCGGCGCGTCAATCGGCCCCTGCACGCGCAGGTTGAGCGAGCCGACCATGTCGGCGAGATTGTTGCGGACGACGAGCGCGTCCTGACCCTGAATGGTCAAATCCACCGTCGTCGGCCCGAGGAAGCCGGCGCCCGCGCCCGCGCCGCCCCCGCCGCCCGACGTGATGGGCACCTCGTTGCGCCGGTCGATGAGGTCGGCGAGGTCTATGTCTTCCGTGATTTCGGTGCGGCGCACCCTGACCGTGCCCGAGGCGATGACGCCCTCTGTGCCGCCGCGGATTTCGAGCGAGGCGTCGGCCGTCGTCGGCAAGTCGCCGAGGAAGGCTGGCAGCGTGACGAAGGCGGCGGCCGGCACCGTCACGTTCTCGCCGCGCGCGACGACGCGGAACTGCGTCGGCATGAAGCCCGAGAGCAGCGCGCCGCCCGTCACCGAGAAGCGTCCGCCGCCGAGACGCCCCGTCAAGGATTCGACGTTCGCCTGATTCGAGTTGAAGCGCACGGAGCCGTTGATGTCGGTCGCCATCAGGCGCTCGTTCGAGAGCAGCAGCGCGAGCGACGCGCCCTGCACAGAGGCCGTGCCCGTCACCTGCGGCTGCTCGAAGCTGCCCGAGACTCCCGCGGCCACGCGCGCCACGCCCGACATGAAGAAGTTGCGCCGCGCGCTTGAGAGCACCCGCAGGTTGAGGTCGCCGTTGACGGTCAGGTTCTGTCGCCCGCCCGCGCCGAGCGCGGCCGTCCCGCCGAAGACGATGTTGGTGCCGGGGCCTGTGAAGCGCGTCCGCTCGAACGTGACCTCGTTGGGCTTGAAGGTGACGACGAGCGGGCTCTCGGCCGTGAGCGGCACGTCCTCGACCTGTACGCTCAGCTCGGAGAACTCCGCGCGCCCCGTAATGGCGCCGGCGGCGAAGCCGCCCTCCTCGTCGAGCAGATCGCCCGAGGCGCGGATGGTGCCGGCGGCGCGCCCCGTCACGCGGACGTTCGGGTTGCCCATGAGCGCGGCGAAGAGCGGCGTCAAGTCCGCGCCGGTCAAAGTCGTCTCGACCGTCAGCGGCAGATTCTCGCCCGCGAGGTCTACGGTGGCGCGGACGACCTGCGGCTGGCCGAGCAAGCCCGTCGTCAACTCGGCGACGAACCGCTGTTTGTCGTCGATGTTCCCCGTGAGCGTCAGCTCGCCTGCGGGCTGGCCGTTGACGGTCACGTCGCGGCCGCGCGCGTTGAGCTTGACCTGGAACCGTGCGAGGTCGAGCGGGTTGCCCGAGAGCGTCGCGTCGAAGTCGGCCTTGCCCGTGAGCGGCGGCAGGCCGCGCGCGCCGAAGAGCGTGGTGACGAGCGCGAGGTCAACGTTCTTTCCGTCGACGCGGAAGTTTTCGACCGTCGGCACCGTGATGCCGCCCGCGCCGCCCGCCCCGGCCTCGACGAAGGCGATGGAGCCGGTCGCCGTGATTTGGCCGTCGCCGAGGCGCACGTCGAAGGCGTCGAGCTTGACGTTTGAGCCGTTAAAGCTGGCGCGCGCGACGATGCCGTCGTAGGGCGTCGAGCCGATGCGGCCGGCGGCGACGCGCAAATCGGCGCTGCCCTCCATCGCGCCGGGGTAACCCTTGACGCTGATCTTGCCCGAGGCCGGCCCCATCCCCGAGAGGTTGCCGACGAGCGCGGCGGCCGTGCCCGTCGGCGTCGCCGCGGACGAACCGCCGACGCCGACCGCCTCAAGCAGATTGCCGGCGTTGACCTGCTCAAGCGTCGCGTCGAACGAGACGTTGTTCTCGCCCGCGCGCGGGACGACGGCCGTGAAGGTCACGCCGCCGCCGTCGGGTTCGGCCAGACGGCCGTTGTCGATGCGCGTCTCGGTCGCGCTCGAAGCGATGTCGGCCGAGAGCGCGCCGAGGTTGCGCCCGCGCATCGTGAGCGACTGAAGCTCGAAGCGGCCGTTGACGACGGGCGCGTCGAGGTCGCCGGTCACGCGGCCGTCGAAGCGGAGGTTTCCGGCGAGCGACACGTCGAGCCGTTTGACGTTCTCCTCGAACGCCGCGAGCAGCCCGGTCGAGAGGACGACCGCCTGAAACTCCGCGGCGTCGGTCGAGTTGAGGTTGACGGCGAGGTCTGAGCCGCCCTCGAAGGAGAAGCGCCCCGTCGCCGTCACCTCGGTCGCGCCCGCGCGCAGGTCTGCGCGCTCGATGTCGAAGGCGCCGCGGTCGGCCGTGAGCGCCAGACGCCCGGTCAGGGGCGTACGCGCCGACTCGTCGCGGCCGGCCGCGCCCTCGAAGGTCGCGTCAACGCGGCCGGAGGCCAGCTTGAAGTTGGTGCCGGGGAAGCGCAGGTCGACCGTGCCGGTCGCCGCGCCCGTGAGCGGGACGGCGTTGCCCGAGGCGAGTGCTATCAGGCCGCCGGCGTCCACGCCCTCGAAGGCGGCGCGCACGCTCGAAGCGGCGCGCGGGTTGGTGGCGATGGTCGCGCTGCCGCGCGCGTTGCCGTTGAAGAGGTCTGCGACGAAGTCGTTCAACTGAATCTGGTCGTTGGTCGCCACGACGGCCGCGCGCGCCCGCCCCATCTTCAACTCGCCGAGCACGCCGCCGCCCAGACTCAAATCGGCGCTCGCGCGGTAGCGCCCGCCCGGTTCAAGGACGAAGCGCGGGCCGGCGAGCCGCACGTTCTCCGCGCGCCCGGCCTGCGCCGCCGCGCCCTTCGACGCGGGAGGCACGGTGAAGGCGACCGAGCCGACGCCGATGTCGCCCGACGTGCCCTCGACGCGCCCACCCGGCGAAACCGAAAGCCGCACGCCCGCGATGTTGATGCTCCCGGTGCGTGCGCCCGAGGCGTTGAGCCCCGCGACGCTCACGCGCGCGATTGTGGCGCTGACCGAGTTGTCGGGATTGACGGTCGCGTCCACACCCGCGGCCTGCGCGCCGCTGACGGTCGCGCCCCGCGCGTTGATGGCGCCGGCGCGCGCCGAGTCGGCCGTGACGCGCAGCCGGCCTCCCGGGTCGCGCGCCGCCTTGACGTTCGAGACCTGCGCGCCCGCGACGCGCCCGCCCGCGAAGACGACCGAGTCG
Source organism: Pyrinomonadaceae bacterium (assembly GCA_040509515.1). Taxonomy (GTDB): domain Bacteria; phylum Acidobacteriota; class Blastocatellia; order Pyrinomonadales; family Pyrinomonadaceae; genus QHXN01. The sequence goes on from JBEVKV010000317.1 coordinate 12,167, forward strand.
GCCGACGCCGACGTGGCGCTCGCGCCCGAGAGTTCGCCGCCCTTCAACTCGGCCGCCGCGTCCTTGACGAAGAGGCCGGCGAGGCTCGTCGAGCCGCTGCGCGCGGAGGCGGCGCGGAGGTCGCCCAGCCACTTGAAGTCCGTCCCCGTCCCCGTCACGCCGCCGACGAGTTGGACGAGGTTGAGCTGGTAGTCACCCGCGGAGAGAAGCTCGGCGACGGCCTTCCCGCGCGCCTCGTAACTGCCGCCCTGCCCGGACGCGCTGCCGCTGACGTTCAAAGCCTTCAGACGCACGCCGTCGGCCGCGAGCGCGTCGGAGACGACGTTGCCCTCGACCTTGTAGCGGTCGCCCTCGCCCTCGACCTTGCCCTCGAAGCGGCCCGCGCCGCGCATCGTCGTGTCGAGCCGGAGCAGGTCGGAGGTCTGCGTCAGGTCAACGTCGGCGCGCACGTCCATGTGGTAGCGCAGGGCACGCCAGTCGTCGAGCGTGCCCGCGAGCCGCGCCTCCGCGACGGGCGAGCGCAGGACGAGTTCCTGTATGTCGGCGCGCACCTGATTGGCGCGCGCGGTCAGCTTAACGTCGATGGGGTTGACCGAGCGGCCGCCCAACGCGAACGTCGAGCCCGAGGCCGAAAGCTCGATGCGGTTCATGCGGCTCTCGGCGGGCGCGTTCGGGTCGTCGGGCATGACGGTGGCGCGGACGTTCTTAGCCTCGCCCGAGATGTCGTAGCGGCGGTCGTCGTAGTGGACGACGGCCTCGTTGACCGTGACCTCGGCGGTCGAGTAGGCGAAGAGGAGGCGGCTGTTCGGCTCGGGCGGCGGAATCTTGAGGCCGGAGAAGTTCGAGCGCCCCTCGGCGTCGTAGACGACCCAGATTTCCGGCCGGTCGACGACGAGCTTTTCGAGGTTGACGTTGCGGTTGAGCTTGATCGCGTACAAATCCTCGATGCGGACGGTGGCGAGGATGCGGCCGACGTTGCCGATCTGCGCCCCGGTCGTCGCGTTGTAGAGCTTGAGGTCGTTGATCTCGACCTCGCGCGCGCCGAGCCGCGTGTTGAACGAGCCTATCTCGGCCCGGACGTTGTACTTGGCGAGCGTCGCGATAATCTGGCGCGCGACGTAGCGGTCGACCTGCCCCGAGCGGTAGAGGATGAAGGCGATGAGCGCCAGCGCGAGGACGCCGACGATGGCGACGATGCCCGTCCACATCGCGTTGCGCCGGTTGACGACGCGCCGGATGCCGCGCCTTCGCGCGCGCGCCGCCGCGGCCGGGCCGGAAGGCGGCGGATGGGGCGCGTCGCCCGGCGGCGCGGGTGTCGGCTGAGCCGGTTGCTCGTCGTGCTCGTCGGTCGGCATAGCTTGTCAGTGAAGTGCCGCCGGGGGGAGTCGGCGCGCGAGACTTAAAGACCCTGTGTTATGGAGAGCGGTATGGGAGTGACAAGTAATGAGTGATAGGTGATGAGAGGAAGACGCGGGCCGTCTTCTTCTCTTATCACTTATCACTCATTACTTATCACATGCTTACTTTCTTTCTTACCTTCTTCCCGTGCCGGGGTGCCGAGCGGCACGTTGCCGACTATCTCCAGCTCGAAGCCTTCGAGCGCCGAGACGCGCGGCGGGTGGTTCGACAGCAGCAGAATCCGCCGCAGACCCAGCTCGTGGAGTATCTGCGCGCCGACGCCGTAGTCGCGGTCTGTGCCGTACCCGGTCTCGACGCTCGCCTCCTGCTTCGACAGCCCGCGCTCGCGCATGAGCTGATAGGTCTTGAGCTGGTGGACGAGGTCGAGATTGTTCTGGCGCTGCCGCAGGTACAGGACGACGCCGCGCCCCTCGGCCGCGATGCGTTCGAGCGCGGCGTGGAGTTGGAAGCCCGTGTCGTCGACGAGCGACCCGAACATGTCGCACGTCACGTTCTCGGTGTGTACGCGGACGAGCACCGCCTCGTCGGTGCGCACGTCGCCCATCACCATCGCGAGGTGCACCTCCTCGCTCAGAGCGTTCTCGAAGGCGACGGCGCGGAAGACCCCGTAGACCGTGGGGAGGTCGGTCTCGACCGCGCGGCGCACCAGAACCTCCTTCCGCATCCGGTAGCGGACGAGGTCGGCGACCGTGATGATCTTCAAACCGTGGCGCGCGGCGAACTCTTCGAGCTGCGGCAGGCGCGCCATCGTGCCGTCCTCGTTCATGATTTCGCAGATGACGGCCGAAGGGTTCAGCCCCGCGATGCGCGCGAGGTCTACGCTCGCTTCGGTCTGACCCGGGCGGACGAGCACGCCGCCCGTCCGGGCGCGCAACGGGAAGACGTGGCCGGGTCGCGCCAAATCCTGCGGGCGCGTCTTGGGGTCGACGGCCGTGAGAATGGTCGTCGCGCGGTCGGCGGCCGAGATGCCGGTCGTCACGCCCCTGCGCGCCTCGATGGAGACGGTGAAGGCCGTGCCGAGAAACGAGGTGTTGTCGGCGACCTGCATCGTCAGGTGCAGCTCGTCGCAGCGCTCCTCGGTGAGCGGCATGCAGATGAGGCCGCGCGCGTGCGTCGCCATGAAGTTGATGACCTCGGGCGTCACCAGCTCGGCGGCGCAGACGAGGTCACCCTCGTTCTCGCGATCCTCGTCGTCCACGATGATGATCATGCGGCCGTCGCGCAGGTCAGCGGCGGCCTCTTCGATGGAAGCAAAAGGCATCGTGTTTAGCCTAAAAAATCAACTGTGGAGAGCTTTAGCAGTCGCCGGGTATGTTACCCGAAACGGGCGCTTTTGGCGAATGGAATGCGCGGGGAGGGTCTCGGTCGGGGAGCGCGCCGCTTTAAGGGATCGGGAGTTTCGTGACCTGCTTTTCGTTGAAGGTCGTGACGCCGTTGCCGTCGCGCGAGAAGGCCGGCCTCATGTCGTCGACCGCGACGACGCCTATCATCACCTCCGCTTCCACATGGAGGGTGAGGTCGAGCCCGACGGCCTCCTCCGCCCCGACGGCGAGATACGTCATCCTCAGCTTCTTGAAGCCGGGCGAGACGGCCTCGACCTGATAGACGCCGTGCGGGAGCGCCGCGAACTCGAAAGCGCCTTCGTCGGAGGTGTGGGCCGCAAACTTCTTCTTCGTCTTGTTCTCGGTTAAGAGGACGCTCGCGCCCGGTATCACGGCCCCGTTCGGGTCGAAGACGACGCCCTTGAGCGCCGAGCCCTTCCCGGGCTTGGCCGTCCTGCTCACCTTCGCCGAGCCCGACTCGCAGGCGTCGGCGCGCTTCGACTTGCCCTGCCCGAAGGCGACGCCGCAGAGGCTGAGGACGGCGGCGAAGACCGCGCCGGCCGCGCGGCCCGCGCGGCGGCGGGCGGCGCGCAGCCCCGTGGGGCAGTCCTTCGTCAGCACGGTGCCGTCGGCGCGCCGGTAGAGTCGGGCGCAGAGCCGCCCCTCGGTGCGCGCGACGAGCGACTCGGCCTCGGCCCTCGTCAACTCCGAGAAGTCGTAGACGTGCAGGTCGCACAGGCGGCAGAAGCGCACGCGCTCGTCGCCCGCCATCGCCTCCCAGCTCGCCGGGCAGGGCGAGGCGACGCGCATGCGCGACAGCAGGTCGGCTCTCTCTTCGTTCATGTTTTGCTCTCCGCGTGCGGCCTCAGAAGGCCGTGGTGTGTGGACGCACGTTGAGATGCCTCGGAGGGCTGCCGGGGGTTGCCTCAGCGCCGACGGCCGAACTCCGAGCGGCTATTTGTAGCCCAGTTCGGCGAGCCGCTCGGCGGTCAGCGCGGTCGCGGGCTCGGCGCGCCCGCCGCCGTGCGAGAGGATGCGCTCGACGTACTTGGCGATGATGTCCACTTCGAGGTTGACGGGGTCGCCGGGGCGCAAAGTCGAGAGGTTCGTCACCGACCAAGTCTTCGGGATGACGGCGACCTCGAAGTGCTCTTCGTGGAGCGCGGCGATGGTGAGGCTGATGCCCTCGACCGCGACCGAGCCCTTGAAGACGAAGTAGCGCGCGACCTCCGCGGGGAAGCCGACGCGCACCGTCCACGAGCCGCCGTGCTCTTCGGCCGAGAGGAAGCGGCCGCGCGCGTCCACATGCCCCTGCACGATGTGGCCGCCGAGCCGCGTCGAGGGCGTCGCCGCGCGTTCGAGGTTGACGACTGAGCCGGCGCGGAGCTGGCCGAGCGTCGAGCGCTGCAAAGTCTCGCGCGAGCCGTCGGCCGCGAACGAGTCGGCGCGCACCTCCAGCGCCGTCAGGCACACGCCGTTGACCGCGATGGAGTCGCCCTCGCGCGTCCCCTCCGTGACCGCGCGCGCCTCGACCGTCATCCGCACGCCCTCGCCGCGCCGCTCCAGAGACCGCACGCGCCCCAACTCTTCGATGATGCCTGTGAACATGAGTTTGATAAGTGCGACTTACGGAGAGTGTAGCACCGACCCGGCGGCGACCCTCAAGTCCCCGCGTGCGTCGGCCCGGCCGCGGCGGCGGGGCAACGCGGCGGCCACGCCCGTCAGCCACGCCTCGAACTCCAGCCGCGAGAGTGACGACACGTCGAGCAGGCGCGGCAGCAGCAGCCTCTCCGAGTCGCGCGACGCGTAGCCCACGTCACACGTCATCGCGGAAGTGACGCCCAGCTCTTCGAGCCACGGCAGGAACGCGCCGTCGTAGGCCCCGCTCGGGTAGCAGAAGTGCGAGGCCGCGCCCCCGGTCATCGCGCGTATGCACTCGCGGTTCTCTATGATCTCGCGGCGGAAGAGTTCGCGGTCGAGGGGCGTGCGGTGGCGGTGCGTGTGCAGTTGCACGTCGACGCCCGCGTCGGCCAGCCGCCGCCCCTCCTCCGGCTTCAGTATGTGCAGGATGCGCCGCGCCGCGAGTTCCTCGTAGTCGACGCCCAGACGCCCCGCCAGCCGGACGAGCGTCGCGTCCTTCTCCTCGGCCGAGAGCCGCCGCTCGCGCGCGGAGCGTCGCAGCAACTCGCACGCGGCCGCCCGCCCGGCGGCCGACGAAAGGTCGAGCGTCAGCGGCCGTCCCGCCCACTCGCCGGCGTCGAGGCGGCGGCCACGCCCTTTCCAGAGCAGGTAGGAGCAGAACGTGTCGAACACGGGGCGGTTGAAGTTCGAGTAGAAGGTCGTCAGGTAGAGCGTGACGGGGAAGCCGAACTCGCGGATGATGGGGAACGCCTGCGCGTAGAAGTCGTGATGGCCGTCGTCGAACGTGAGGGCGACGCTTCTTTCGGGCAGGTCTCCCGCGTAGAGCCGCTCGACCGCCTCGCCCAGCGGCAGCACCGCCGCGCCCGACTCTTCGAGCGCACGCATCTTCGACCTGAAGCAGTCGGGCGACATGTAGAGCGAGCCGTCCCACAGGTGCTCGTCGTCGAGCGAGACGCCGTGATAGGCGAGAATCAGGAGCCGGCGCCGCCGCCAGCGACTGTCGCGCACGACGCTGAACGCGCCGAGCGCCCTGAGCGACCGCAGCACAGTCTTTTTTATCCCTTTGAGCATGATTCGGCGTGTCGCGGCGAACAGGCCCGGTTCCGTCCGAACGGTCGGGCTGTGTGCGCCCTTTATTGAAGCGGTAGACTTGGCGTAAGCCTAAACAGAGCGGCGAGTGACGCGACCGCCTCGTCCGGGCCGGACGAGGCGTGTTATTAAATACATACCATACAAACTCGGTGCGCGGGAAGAGTGCGGGTCGAAGCGGCTA
>JBEVKV010000318.1:0-7701 GCA_040509515.1 Pyrinomonadaceae bacterium
CCGACCTCAAGGTTGCGGCCGAGAGGCACCGCCCGGTCTACCGCGCCATACGCGCGCGCGCCCCGGGGGGCGCGCGCGCCGCCATGCGCGAGCACCTCGACCGCGCGCAGCGCGCGTGGGAGTTGGAGAAGCAGGACGCCGCGGACGACTCGCCCGCGGACGGCTCGGATGGCAACGGCGCGGGCGGCGCTCACTAAACCCGAGCGCCGCCTCGCCGCCTCACACGCCTTTCAAAGAACCTCAGCCCTCAGCGCCGAGACGCGCCGGCTCAAGGCGCGGCACGAGTAAGTGGATGATGAGCAGCGAGCCGACGTAGGCCGTCGCCGCGAGTATGAAGAGCGGCGCGAACGAGGCCGCGTCCGGCTTGTCGCCGAGCAACTGCCCCGTCAGGAGCAGAATCGCCATCGCGCCGAGCGCGCCCGCCATCCCGCCCAGACCCACCACCGAACCCACGGCCTGCTTCGGGAACATGTCTGAGGCCGTCGTGAACAGGTTGGCCGACCAGCCCTGATGCGCCGCCGCCGCGAGCCCCACGAGCCCCACCGCGATCCACATGTTCTCGACGTGCGTCACCAGCACCACCGGGACGACGCACAGCGCGCAGACGAGCAGCGCCACCTTGCGCCCGAAGTTGACCGAGCGCCCGCCCTTGATGAGCTTCGAGGAGAGCCAGCCGCCCGCGATTGAACCCACGTCGGCCATCAGGTAGATGACCACGAACGGCGGGCCGAAGTTCTTGATGTCGAGCCCGAAGACCTGCACGAAGAAGAGCGGCAGCAGGTAGAGGTACCAGCGCCAGATGGCGTCGGTGGCGAACTTGGCGATGACGAACGCCCACGTCTGCCTGTGCGGCAGCAGGCTGAGCCACGGGATTTTGACGGTCGGCTCCGGCGGGTCGCTCTGGATGTAGGCCAGCTCCTCGCGGCTGATCTTCGGGTGCTCCTCGGGGCGGTGGTAGAAGGCGAACCAGAAGATGAGCCAGACGAGCCCGATGGCGCCCGTCATGATGAAGGCCCACTGCCAGCCCCAGTTGAGGTAGAGCCACGGCACGGCGAGCGGCGCGATGATCGCGCCGACGTTCGAGCCGGCGTTGAAGATGCCCGTGGCGAGCGCGCGCTCCTTCTTCGGGAACCACTCGGCGACCGTCTTGATGGCGGCGGGGAAGTTGCCCGCCTCGCCGAGCCCGAGGAGGAAGCGCGCGACGCTGAAGCCGAAGATGCTGCCCATGAAGGCGTGCAGAATCGAGGCGAGGCTCCAGAAGGTGAGCGAGATCGCGTACCCGGCGCGCGTCCCGATCCAGTCGAGCACGCGCCCCGCGCCCAGCAGCCCGATGGCGTAGGCCACCTCGAACCAGAAGACGATGTCCGTGTAATCCTTCGCCGTCCAGCCGAAGGTCTTCTGCAACTCGGGGCCGAGGATGCCGAAGACGAGGCGGTCTACGTAGTTGACCGTCGTCGCGAAGAAGAGCAGGGCGCAGATGAGCCAGCGGTAGCGGCCCATGCGCGTGGTCACCGTCTCGGCGGCCGCGACGGCCGCGCCGGTCGCGCTCGCCCCGGTCGATTGGTCGCCCTCGTTCTCTGACAACGAGACCGGCTTCTGCGTGGCCTCGACGACATCGGCGACGGTGTGGTCGGACTTCTCATCCCTGGGCGATGACATAAAAGATGCTTCTCCTTCTTGTGTGCCTCGGGGCGGACGGGGCGCACGCCGGCACGGCCTCTGCTGCTTCAGATTTCCAGAACGTCGGGTGAAAGGTATTCGCGGCCGTCGAATCTGACCGGGATTTGCGGCCATGCGGGGGATGTTGTCAAAATTTCTACGCCATCGACGGATGCGACGCAAGTCTCTTCCGCCTTCGTCCCCGTGATGGACGGGTTCCACGCGAACGCCTGACCGGCTTGCACCGTCTCCGCGCTCGCCGGGTGCGCGACCCAGTCGCGCGTGCGGTAGCCGCAGGCTCCGCCCTGATGGTGCAGACGCTCCTCGCCCGCGAAGCCCTCTTCGGCGTATGCGCCGGCGATTGTTTTGAACAGTTCGGAGCCGACCGCGCCCGGCCGCGTCGCCGCCAGCAGACGCGCGTTGACCCGCGCGACCGACTGCGTACGGCGTCGCAACTCTTCGGGTATCGCTCCGGCGCAGACGATGCGCGTGAGCGAGGCGATGAGCCCGCCGCGGCGCGCGCAGGTGACGAGCATCACGACGCGCTCCCACGCACGCGAGGTCGGAACCGGGTGGCGAAACTTCCCGATGCGTTCGTCGGCCGCGACCAGCGTCACGACCGAATGAATAGCGCGCGCGGCGAGCGCGTCGTTTAAGCGGCGCGCGACTTCCCGCTCGGTCTCGCCGGGCTCAAGACTTTTCGCGAACTCTCCGACGGCCTCGCCCGCGTCGCGCCCGAGCAGGCGGAAGCGCTCAAGCTCCCACGGCGTGAGTTGGTAGCGGCAACGCGCGACGACGCCCTCGACGACCTTCAAGCCCGGGCCGGCGGGCAGGTCTGAGCCGAGCGCCTTGCCGTCCTCCGTCAGACGCGCCGCGAGGTCGGCGACGAAAGTCGGCGAAGCCTTCTCGTCCTCCCACGCGTAATCGACCGGCTCGAACTCCGCGCCGGCCAACTCCTCTTCGAGCAGCCGCGCCATCTCGATGCGGCTGGCGATGACGAAACGCTTGCCGTCCGCGCGCACGAGGAGCGTGCCCGCGCCCGGCTCGCGGCTCAGGTCGATGCCGCTGCGCCCGCCCGCCGTCAGCCACGCGAAGTTGTGCTGCGCGCCCAGAAGCACGCCGCCCAGCCCCTCTGCCGCCACGACGGCCGCCAGCCGCCCGGTCTTCTCCGCAATCTCCGCGTTCTTATCCATTCTTTTAGTGATAAGTGATGAGTGATAGGTGATAAGAAAAACTTCCATTCGTCTTTCTTATCACCTATCACTCATCACTTATCACTCCTTCACTTGTTGACGCCGCTGGCGAGGAAGCCGCCGTCCACGGCGATGACCTCGCCCGTGACGAAGCTGGACGCGTCGGAGGCGAGGAAGACGGCCGCGCCGGCCAACTCTTCGACGTTGCCGAAGCGCCCCATCGGCGTCCGCAATAGCAACTCACGCCCGCGCTCGGTGTCGTCGAGCAGGTGTTGGTTGAGCCCCGTGCGGAAGACGCCCGGCGCGATGGCGTTGACGTTGACGCCGCGTTGCGCCCACTCGACCGCGAGCGACTTCGTCAAAGAGGCGACCGCCGCCTTGCTCGCCGAGTAGGCCGCGACCTCCGCCAGCGCGACGAAAGAGGAGAGCGAGGCGATGTTGATGATGCGGCCGCTGCCGCGCTCAAGCATGTGCCGCCCGAAAATCTGGCAGGCGCGCAGCGTCCCCGTCAGGTTCGTCCCGATAACGCCTTCCCAGTCCTCTTCCGAAACGTCGGCGGTCGGCGTGCGCAGAGTCCGCCCGGCGGAGTTGACGAGGATGTCGACCTTCTCGAAGACCCCGAGCGCCGCGTCAAGCACCCCGCTGATCGAGCCGCGATCCTGCACGTCCGAGACGACGCGCAGCGTGCGACGGCCGCGCCCCTCTATCTCGGCGGCGGTCGCCTCGACACGCTCGCCGCTGCGTGAGGTCGCGACCACGTCGGCGCCCGCCTCGGCCAGCCCGTGCGCGATGGCGCGGCCGATGCCCGAAGTCCCGCCGAAGACCACCGCCACCTTTCCGCCGAGTTCAAATGGGGCGTAGCTCATCGACTCATTTTCACTCTCTGGGAAGCCGCCGGCCCCTTGTCGAGACCGTGCGCGCGAGTTGCGGACAGTTCAAAGGTGACGGCGTGCTACGCGGGGAAAACCGCCGGCCTTCTGGGTTCTGAATTTGACTTTAAGAAGGTATTACCAATTAACCGGACTGCGAATATTGTGTAACACCACTAAGCGATTTGTGTCAAGTCCAATTCTCCGGGCGAGATGCGTTTGCAAGCTTAATTCTTTGTTTCAGCAGAATGGCCTTGATTTAGCCGTTCGGAATGTGGTAAATAACTTTCGCGATTTCTTTAAGTGGTCTAACCACTCAACCGAAACTTTCCGCCGGCGGTTCTCGACCGGCACACGAAAAGGCTTCATCCAAAAGGATTTTTTGTCCGTTCAGCCAGGAAGAGGGTATTTATTTTGTCGTCCCCCAAACAAAGTAGCTTTGAGCGCCGCGTCGTGGGCAGCAACGTCTGGCTCACACGCGCCGGCCAGCCGCACGCGGCGCTGACCCCGCGCCCGCTCGGCTACGAAGTCCTGCCGACGGAAGAGGCCGTCGGGCTGGCGCAGTGGGAAGAGGTTCAGCGCGCTGCGCGAGAGAAGGAGGGCGACCTCGTCATCCTCCTCCTCGGCGGGCGCGGCGCGCAGGCGATGTACAGACACGTCGCCGAAATCGCGCGCACCAAAGAGGCCGACGAACTGCTCGGCCGCCTGCACGTCTTCACGCAGGACGCGCTCGCGCCGATGCGGATGGACAACGGGCTCAGCTTCGTGCGCGACTTCGAGCGGCTGTTGGGCGACGGCTTCTTCGGCAAGGTCAAGAGCTTCACGCCGATGCGCACGGACACCGACGACCTCGAAGGCGGGCTGATGGAGTACCTCTCGAAGCTTGAGGCGCTCGGCGGCATCGACATCTTCTTCCTCGGGATGGGGCCGGAGGCGGGCGCGGCTTCGCACCTCGCATACATCAAGCCGGGCTCGGGCGCGGCGGCGGGCGACCTCGCGGGCGTCATCCCCATCTCGCCGAGCATCCTCGAACACCACATCGGCAAGTTCAAGGCCGGCGGGAGCAACGTCACGCCCGAGGACGAGGCCGAGTGCCGCGCCGCGACGCACATCCTGACGCTCGGGCCGGCGGCCATCCTCGGCTCGCGCCGCATCGTCCAGTCGATTGTTGACGCCTCGACCGCGCCGGCCAAGCCCGCGAGCTACCGCCGCCTGCTCGACGAGGAGATTTCGAGCGACCCGGCGGAGCAGGCGCGACAACTCGACGAGAACCCGGGACTCTGGCTCCGCGTCCACCCGAACGTGAGGTCTCTGATTCTCCCCGACGTGCTCACGAACGAGGCGGGCGTTTGAATGTTCTAAAGGTTCGCTGACAGTCGAAGACTTAAGATGTCGAGCAGCACCACCACGCAGGCCCCGCCGATAAGCGCCTACGCCATCGTCGTCGACCCGAAGGACAACCTCGCGGTCGTCAAGGAGCAGACCGCGCCCGGACTCGAAGTGACGCTCGCCTCGGGGCGCGTTATACGCGTGCGCGCGACGGTTCCGCCCGGCCACCGCTTCGCCACGCGCGACATCCCCAAAGGCGAATTCGTCCTCCAGTACGGACAGCCCATCGGCACCAGCCTCGGCATACGCGAGGGCGATTACATCTCGCACGACAACATGACGGACGACGTGCCCGTCGTGCGCGACCTGCCCGAAGACCTGCGCACCCCGCCGCCCGACTACATCCCCGAACGCGAGCGCGCGACCTTCAAGGGCTTCCGCCGCCCGGACGGCCGCGTCGGCACGCGCAACTTCGTGCTGATAGTTCCGACCTCGATGTGCGCGAGCCACGAGGCGCAGCAGATTGCGTTGATGGCGGAGTTCCTTCACTACAACCGCGGGCGATACCCGAACGTCGACGGCGTCGTCGCCATCCCGCACAACAAGGGCTGCGGCTGTCAGGACGGCTCGACCATCGACGTGATGCTGCGGACGCTCTCGAACTACGCCGACCACCCGAACGTCGGCGGCGTCGTCCTGTTGGACTTGGGCTGCGAGAAGACGAACCTCGAACGCGTCGAGAAGTATCTTTTGAAGCGCGAGAAGTCTTTCGACAAACCCGTCGCCAAGATCGGCATTCAGGAGATCGGCGGCACGCAGGCCGCCATCGAACAGGGTTTGAAGGAAGTCGAGCGGATGCTCCCCGAGGTGAACCGCGCCGAGCGCGAGGAATTTCCGGTGAGCGAGCTTGTGCTCGGCGTCAAGTGCGGCGGCTCGGACGGCTTCTCGGGCATCTCGGCCAACCCGAGTCTGGGTCGCGCGGCCGACACGCTCGTGCGCTCGGGGGGCACCGTCCTCATCACCGAGGTTCCGGAGTTCTGCGGGGCCGAGCACATCCTCGCGCACCGCGCGAAGGACGCCGCGACGGGTCGCGCCATCTACCGCGTCATCGACTGGTATAAGGAGTACGCCTCGAAGTTCGGCGCGGTGCTCAACCAGAACCCGAGCCCGGGCAACGTCGCCGGCGGCCTGCTCAACATCACCATCAAGTCGCTCGGCGCGATGTCGAAGGCGGGGACGACGCGTGTCGAGGGCGTGCTCGAATACGCCGAGTCGGTGCGCGGGCGCGGGCTCCACCTGATGCAGGGGCCGGGCTACGATCAGGAGTCCACGCCGGGGCTCGTCGCGGCGGGCGCGACCGTCGTCGTCTTCACGACGGGGCGCGGGACGACCATCGGCAACGCCATCGCCCCCGTCGTCAAGCTCGCCTCGAACACGGCCGTCTTCGAGCGCATGTCGCGCGACCTTGACCTCTCGGCCGGCGGCGTCATCGACGGCACCGAGACCATCGAAGAGGTCGGCGCGCGCGTCTTCGAGCACTTCGTCAGCGTCGCCTCGGGCGAGACGCAGGCGCGCGCCGAGGAGCATAAGCACAGGGAGTTTCAGTTCTGGGCCGAGCAGACTGTCTCGCTGTAAAGGGCTCGGGCGGACGAGGGGAACGGAGCAGGAAGAGATGCCGACGAGGAAAGCACTGGCCTCAGAAATCAGCGGTTCGGTCGCGACGCTGGAGCCGGACGAGCCGCGCGCGAAGACGGCGGCGCACGCGCCGGACGCCACGGGGCCGGCGCGCGCGACCGTCATGCTGTTGAGGCTTCTGCGCGCGGCGCAGCCCATTTCGCGCGCGGAGCTTGCGCGCCGCGTCGGCGTCAACCGCAGCACGGTCACCGACACCTTCAAGCCGCTCATCGCGGCCGGCGTCGTGCGCGAGGAGGCGGTCAGCGCGCCCGCTCCCGGCGCGGGCAGAAGTCTGGGACGGCCGCCCTCGGCGCTCACCTTCAACGACGGGCACGGCTACTTCGCCGGCGTCAACATCGGAGTGCGCCGCACGACGGTCGGCCTCGCGACGCTCTCGGGCGAGGTGCTCGGCGAAGAGGAGTTCGAGACGCCTTCGGAGCCTTCGGACGCGCTCCGCGTGACGAGGGAGGCGGCCGGCCGTCTCATGCGTCGAGCCGGCGGGCGACGCCTGCGCGTCATCGGCGTGAGTGTTCCGGGGCCGACCGACGCGGCGCGGGAGAAGATAACGTACGCGCCGCACCTCGGCTGGCACGACGTGCCGGTCGCCGACGCGCTCAGGTTCGACCACGAAGGCAACGCCGCGACGGTTGATACGGCGGTGCCGGTCGTCGTCGAGAACGACGCGACGGCCGCCGCGCTCTACGAGTTGCGCGTGAGGGTCGGGCGCGCGGAGTCCGAACGGCTCGACGACTTCGTCCTCGTCAGGTCGGGCACGGGGCTCGGCGTCGGGCTCGTGCTCGGCGGCGAGGTCTTTCGCGGCGACGCTCTGGGCGAAGGCTTCGCGGGCGAGTTCGGGCACATGACCATCGTCGCGGGCGGGAAGGTTTGCCGGTGCGGGAACCGCGGCTGCTGGGAGATGTACGCGTCGGCGGCGGCCGCCTCGTCGCTCTACACGGGCGACCGCGTGCAGTTGGGCG
>JBEVKV010000319.1:0-12865 GCA_040509515.1 Pyrinomonadaceae bacterium
GAGCGCGACGCGGTGTTGCCGGCGGCGTCGGCGCAGTTGACGCTGACGGTGTAGACGCGCCCCGAGCCCGCGGCCGAACGCTCGGCGCGAAGTTGGACGCGGTGCGCGTCGAGGACGAGCCAGTCGGGCGCGGTGTCGCCGTCGCCCGTCCCGTTCACAGGCTCGTTGCACACGACGCCGAGCGAGCAGGTCGCGCCGCTCAGGTTGTCCGTGGCCGCGTAGCTGACGACGACGTCCGTCATCTTGTGGTTCGACTTGTCGATGACCGACGGGCTCGCCGAGACGGCCGAGATAATCGGTGCCGCCGTGTCCACGCGGACGACGAGGGTGGCGAGCGCGCTCGCGTTCCCCGCGTTGTCGATGGCGCGCAGGTAGACGGTGTGGACGCCCTGCTGGTTTATCTGGAAGCTCGCGGCCGAACCGCCGACCACCGTCGGCGCGCCGCCGCCGACCCAGTAGCGCAGTTCCTTGACGCCGCTGCCCGAGTCGGCCGCGCTCAGGTTGACGTTGACGGGCGTTGCGTTGTGCCAGCCGTTAACGTTGGGCGCGGGGCTGACGCTGATGTTTGCGACGGGGGCGGTCGTGTCCACCTCGGCGGGCGCGGGCAGGAGCACGACGCCCGTGCGCGGCGCGAGCGTGACCGAGACGTGGCCGCCCGAGACGGTGTACGCCGCGCCGTTGAGCACGTCCACGAGCGCGGCGCCGTCGGCGAAATGCGCCGCGACGGGGACGGACGCCGTGTTCGCGCCAGCGCCGTTGTTGAGCGCGACGACCGCAACGTCCGCCCCGCTCACGCGCGCGAAGGCGTAGGTGTTCTCGTCGGACGCGGACGGCGTCGTGTCGCCCGTCAGCAGCGTCTCGAACGAACCTTCGCGTAAGCTGACGAACTGCTTACGCATGTGCGCGAGCTTCGTGTAGAAGTCACGGACGCCCGCGTCGGCCGGGCCGTAGACTTCGGGGTCGCCCGCCTCGTCCTCCCACGGGAAGGGCGCGCGGTTGTACGGGTCGTCCTCGGGGCCGTTCGGGCCGTTGGCGAGCGAGGGCGCGTCCACGGCCGTCTCGTCGCCGTAGTAGACCATCGGCGCGCCGGGGTACGTGAACTGGAAGAGCGCCGAGAGCTTGAGCCGCTGTTTCGCCTCGGTCGTCCCCGCGTCGCCGACGAGCGTCAGCACGTAGAGCGAGCGGTTCGTGTCGTGCGAGTCGAGCAGGTTGAGCATCGCGGCCGTCGCCTGCGGCGGGTAATCCTCTCGCACAGAGCGCAGCGCGCGGTCGAACTGGCTGGGCGAGAGCCCGAGAATCTCGTTGCCGCCGAAGTTGTCGTTATCTCCCCAGTTCGCGCCGCGCGCAAAGCCCAGCACGTTCTTGCGGAAGCGATAGTTCATCACGGAGTCGAGCTGGTCGCCCGCGAGGAACTGGCTCGCGTCCTCCCAGATTTCGCCGACGAGCGGGCCGTCCGCCTTGTAGCCCTTCGCGTAAGGCCGGTACTCGTGCCACCAGTTATGGCTGAAGTCGGTGGCCACGTCGAAGCGCCACCCGGCGGCGCCGCGCTCGTACCAGTGCTTCGTCACGTTGTCGGCCGGCGCGCGGTAGAAGAAGTCGCGCACCGCGCCGCTCTCGTTGAACACGGCGAGGCTGTCGAAGCCGAACCAGCTCTCGTAGTCCGCGCCCGTGCAGGGCGCGTTCGAGTTGAAGAAGTTGTACCAGCCGCGGAAGGGCGAGGCCGTAGACTCGCAGCCGCCGTCCGTGGCGTAGCGGTGGTAGCGGTCGAAGTAGACGCTGTCGGACGAAGAGTGGTTGAAGACGCCGTCGAGGATGAGCCGCATCCCGCGCCGCTCGGCCTCCGAGGCGAGCGAGGCCAGCGCCGCGTCGCCGCCGAGGGCCGGGTCAACCTCCATAAAGTCGTCCGCGTCGTAGCGGTGGTTCGAGCGCGCCTTGAAGATCGGGTTCAAATAAATCGTGTCGATGCCGAGCGCCTGCAGGTAGTCGAGCTTCTGCTCGATGCCCTTCAGGTCGCCGCCGAAGAACTGCGTGCCGTACTGCCCCTGGAAAGGGCCGGGCTGGCGCGGGTCGCCGACGGCGGCGTTCCACGGCTCGCGCGGGAGCGGCGTCTGGTCGCCGTAGAACGTTGGGCAGCCCGCGGTCGAGCCGGGGCGGCAGTAGTCGTTCGACGTGTCGCCGTTGCGGAAGCGGTCGGGGAAAATCTGGTAGACGTTGGCGTCGCGCAGCCACGCGGGCGTCTGGAAGTCGGCCGCGTAGGCCGTAATCTGGAAGGCCGGGAAGGGCTCGCCGTCGAAGGCCGCGCCCGCGCCGCCCTGATTAAGGTTGTCGTGGTCGTTCAGGTACGAGTCGCTGTAGAAGTCTTCGTCGCCCTGATCAGTCACGCGGAACTTGTAGTAGAGCACCGACGCGGCCGGCGGAGTCTGTAGCGCGAGCGACCAGATGTCGTACTCGGCGCCGTTCTCGACGCGGTTCTCAAAAAACGACATCGCGTGGTCTACGGGGCCCGTGGTCGCGCCCGTCGCGGCGTCGTAGGTGTAGACGCGGACGCTCACGCCGTCAACGTCGAAGTGCGAGGTGCGGAAGCGGAGCGTTACGGAAGAGCCGGCCGCGACCGCGCCGAAGGGCGAGCGGTAGTACGAGTCGAAGGTGTCGTGGCGCAGGCCGTCCCAGTTGATGTCGCCCGAGGGCGAGCCCGCCGCGATGGTCAGGACGTGCGTCGCGGCGTCGTAGCTGAACGTCACCTTCTGGTTGGGCGCGTTGACGTTGAAGGGGATGTCCGCGCCGTTCTGCGCGCCGCCCTGCCCGTAGTTCTCGTCCCAACTTTCATTGAGAGCGACCTTCGCGAAATAATCGCCCGGCGGGATCGAGGTCGTCTCGAACGTGTAGGTGCCGTCTTCGTCCGGGTCTTGCAGCCACGAGCGCAGGCAGGACGGATCCCAGTCGCCCGAGCACCCGAGTTCCGACTGGAAGCTGCCCGGCACGGTCGCGATGACGGAGTTTCTGTTGCTCGTCACCCAGTGCGACTCGTGGTCGTAGTAGAACTTGACCTGCGACGGCGCGCCGAGGTTGAGCGGAATGTCCGGGCCGTTCTGCTGCGCGTGGCGGCCGTAGTTCTCGCCCCAGTTGTCGTTGACCGGAGCCTTGTAGAACCACTCGCCGGCGGGGACGCCGAAGACGCCCTGCCACACGCCGTCGTTCGCGTCGAAGGTCAAATGCGTGTTGCCGCACTCGGGCTGCCAGTCGCCCGGGCAGCCCAGCTCGCTCTGGAGGCTGCCGGCGATGGTGACGCTCGAAGGCTGCGACGTGTGAGACGCCGAAGCGACGGGCAGGCCATAGTTAAAGAGCAGGGCGGCGGCGGCCAGCCCGAGCGCCGCCGCGCAGACCACGAGGCGGACGGTTTTGGGGAACGACATTTCAAACTCCTTCGACCGAGGCTCGGGCACACGCGCGCGGGGGCCGTGGTCAACGCTCCGTCGGAAACTTCCTTCGACTTTTAAAAGGCTGGTGGGAGCATTGCGGGCGAACGCAAATTCTGTCGGCCAGCCCAACTTTGTTCGGGGCGGCAACATACCGTCAATCGCGCCGGCGAGTCAAGCTATTCGGGTGGCCTTTAAATTAAGCCGTGAGCGTTTCTTTCAGTTTTCTCAGGCTTCGTAATAGCTGATCAAAAAAGCGGCGACGGCGATGAACAGACAGAGCGGCGAAAATAGAATCGTATCCCAGCGCGCGAAGTCCGTACCGGAAACGCTTTTGAAAAACCCGACGTAGCGGAAGTCGCCGATTGTCCGAAGCAGGAACAACACCGCAATCACCCACGTCCCCACGTAGAAAATCCAGCCGGGGACAGACGCGCCCCAAAATTTAATTCGTCCGAGCACGACGAGCGCGGCGGCCAAAAGTGCCGCCGCCACTAAAATCGTCCCGAGAGGCGAAGGGTTCAAAAGACGTGCGCCGCCGGCGGTCGGAACGGCCACGCCCCGCCCGAGCCTGCCGCCGCCCGCCCAATACAGATGAATAAAACTCAAAAGCGCGAAAATCCCCGCCAGCACAATCCCCAAAATGCGAATCATAAATATCTCCCCGCGCGGACTTTCGTCCTCACGAATCGGAGTTGAAGAGGTGGACGACCGTTTCGACGTGGTGCGTCTGGGGGAACATGTCGAAGGCGCGGATGGAGTCGAGGCGGTAGCCGGCGTCGAGGAGTGCGCGGAGGTCGCGCGCGAGGGTTGCGGGGTCGCAGGAGACGTAGGAGATGTGGCGCGGCCGTAGTGCGACGATGCCGCGGACGGCCTCGGGCTCGGCCCCGGCGCGGGGCGGGTCGAGGAGGACGAAGTCCGCGCGGCCGAGTTCGTCGGCGTGGCGCGCGAGCCAGTCGCCGACCGGCGAAGTCTCGACGCGTGCGTTCGTGAGCGAGGCGTCCGCGAGGTTGCGGCGCGCGTAGGCGGCGGACGCGGCGTTGCCCTCGACGGCGACGACGTGCGGGAAGCGGCGCGCGAGCGGGAGCGTGAAGAGGCCGACGCCGCTGTAGAGGTCGAGCGCCGTCGCGCCCGCGTCTCCTCCCGCCGTCGGCTCGGCGCCGCGCAGCCCCTCGGCGACGAGCGGCCCGAGCAGCGCGTGGTTGATCTGGAAGAAGCAGCCGGCGTCGAAGCGGTACGTCTCGCCGCCGACGCGGCGCACCTGCTCGGCTTCGTCGCCGGGGCCGACCGCGGGGTCGAGCGCGACGCCTTCGTCGCCCGCGACCGCCTCGAACTCCGACGCCTGCGGCAGACGCCCCTCACGCATCAGCAAGCGCAGTTGCAGCAGGCGCTCGCCCACGGGCGGGGCGGCGACGGGGCAGTCCGCCACGTCGCAGACGCGGTGCGAGCCGCGCTCGTAGTAGCCGAGGTGCCGCCGCACGGGGTCGTGCTGCCAGCGCGCGCGCGAGCGGTAGCGCCAGACTTCGGGCGAAGGCTCGACGACGATCTCGCCGGGCGGCTCGACGCGCGCCATGCGGCGCAGGCAGTCGCGTATGATGTCGGACTTGGCTTCGAGCTGCGCCTCGTAACTTAGTTGTTGGAAGTCGCAGCCGCCGCAGCGGCCGAAGTACGGGCAGGGCGGCTCGACGCGCGCGGGCGAGGGTTCGAGCACCTCCGCGATGGAGGCGAAGGCGACGCGCCCCTTGACGGATTCGACGCGCACGCGGGCGAGGTCGCCGGGCGCGGCGAGGCCGACGAGAAGCGTCTGCCCCTCCGCGTGGGCGAGGCCGACGCCGCCCGGCAGGAGGCGCTCGATTCTCACGTCGAGCAGCGCGCCCGCGCGCAGGCGCCCGCCCCGCTCGGGCGCCCCGCCCCGCGGCGTCTGTCTATGCCTCTTCATTACCCGTGTTCAGTAAGGGTACTGCTGCTGGCCGGGCTGCTGGCCGGGCTGCTGGTACTCCTGCGCGCCCCACGAAGGCGAGGGCGGTGCGGAGTAAGCGTCTCCGGCGTTCTCCAACTCAAGCTCCAGCCCGCCGATGGTGCGTGAGGCCATGTTGTAGATCGCCGCGCCGATGGCGCCGAAGATGAAGCCGATGACGCCGTACATGATCGGCAGCCCTATCATGTAGAAGAGCCCGAGGCCGATGCCGAACCCGCCGCCCGCCGCCCCGCCGCGCCCTGTGGAGGACATCATGGCCGCCCCGAAGACGATCATGATGAGGCCGAGCGGGACGCCGATCACGAGACCCACTCCCGCCATGACGACGGCGTAGATTTTCGCCGCCGAGAAGACTCCGAAGCGCTTGATGACCATTTTCGCCATTGGCTGATTCTCCTTTTTGTTGCAGGGGCTAGAGGTAGAACAGGCTGAGACGCGGGACGCCGGCCGTCTCGCGCAGGGACTTTGCCAGAAGGTTGTCGAGCGTCTGCTCGTAGGTCGCGCGCTCCATGCGCGCGCGGTAAGGCTTCAACTGCCCGGCGGCCTCGGCCCTCGCCTCTTCGAGCGCGGCCTGTGTAAGCGACGCGCGCAGCGCGCGTTCGATGAGACCTTCGAGGTCTGCGAGCGAGGCTTCGAGCAGCTCCGCGTCCGGCCGCGCCGCGCGCCCGAAGTCGGCGGCCAGCTCTTCGAGCCGCGAGCCCGCGCGCGCGAGCGCCTCGCAGACGGCGTCGTCTTCGCCGCGCGCCCGACGCCGCTCAAGCGCGCGCGCCAGTTCGGCGCGCGACTCGCTCAGGTGCGCCTCGATGACCGCGCGCGGGAAAGGGAGTGCGCGCGCGTCGTCCGCCTCGGCGGCCTTCTTTGCTTCGGCCGCGCCGGGTTCCGCCGAAGCGGCGTCGGGCTCGGCCGCCGCGTCGCGGTGCGCGCCGGTCTGCGATTCGAGCCACTCGGCGAACTGCGCCTCGACCTCCTCCTGACAGTAGAAGAGCGTCTTGACGCTGCGGTTGCGCGGGCGCGACTCGTAGGAGTCGAAAGACTTCTCGATGCCGCGCAGCACGACGTGGAGCGGAATGCCCATCGCCTTCCAGCTCTCCATCAAAGACCAGTCGAGCGGGCTGACCAAAAGGTGCCTGCCGCGCCGGCGGATGAACGCCTCTTCGATCTCGGTGAAGTAGTTGAAATAGTTCAGGGGCGCGTGCCCCGCGTCTACGGCGGCGAGCGCCGCCTCGGCTCTGTCCATCACTTACCTGTGCCGGAAATTACTTCAGAAGGATTCGGCTAGATGAAAGCCCTCGAACCTGCGCTGCAAGAATGAACAGCGCGCGGAGATTAGTCAAGAGTGAAGACGGTTTTCATTCCGAGATGATTTGAATGTTCGTGCGGATGTCTTTGCACTCGGAGGTGTGGAGCCAAGAGGCGACGCGCGCGGCGAAGCCCCGGAGCGGGTAGAGCGTCTGGCCGACGACGGCCGTCTCGGCGTCGCGTTTGGCGATGACGCTCGCCTTCCCCGCCCCGCCGGCCGCGACTATCTGCTCGGCGAGGAGCCACGCGAGGTCGCGCGCGGCGCGTCGTCGATCATTTCGTTGAGGCGCGCGATGACCTCGTCAATCGGCTGCGGTGGCACGGCTGGAATCCTCCGGCGCGCGGCCGCGGTTCATCTCGTAGACGAGACGCAGGCCGTCGAGCGTGAGCGTCAGGTCAACCTCGTCGATGAACTCGGAGGCGGTGGCGATGAGCGGGGCGAGGCCCCCCGTGGCGACGACGCGGGGTCGCCGCCCCAACTCTTCAATCATCCGGCGGAGGATGCCGTCGACCAGCCCCGCGTAGCCGTAGTAAAGCCCGGACTGGATGGCGGCGACGGTCGAGGTGCCGATGACCGTGTGCGGCCGCTCGATGCCGACGCGCGGCAGGCGCGCGGCGCGCGCGAACAGCGCGTCGGTCGAGATGGAGATGCCGGGCGTGATGACGCCGCCGAGGTAACGGCCGCCCTCTTCGATCACCTCGAAGTTGGTCGCCGTGCCGAAGTCCACGACGATGCAGGGCGCGCCGTACTTGTGGACGGCGGCGACGGCGTCGACTATGCGGTCGGCGCCCACGTCCGAGGGCGGGTCGTAGAGAATCGTCAGCCCCGTCTCGGCCGCCTCGTCCACGAAGAGCGGCGTGCGGTGGAAGTAGACTTCCGCGAGGCGCTTCAGCGTGTAGTTGAGCTGCGGCACGACCGAGGCGATGGCGATGGCCGTGATGGCCTTGAAGTCGAGCCCGGCGAACTCGAACAGGTTGCGCGCGTGGACGCCGTACTCGTCCACCGTCCGCGCGCGCTCGGTCGTCAGACGCCAGTGCCACGCCAGATGCTCGCCCTCGAACACGCCGAGCGAAGTGTTCGTGTTCCCCACGTCCATCACCATCAACATGCCTTTTTCATCCCCTCAACACTTCTTCGATGGCGTCGGCCGCGGCCGACGCGCCGTCCTCTTCCCTGACCCGCCGGCCGACCTCCGCCGCGCGCGTAGTGTAACTCTCATCCGCGAGCAGCGCGCGTAATTCTCGGGCGGCGCTCGCGGTGTTGTACTTCGAGCGCGGGAGCATGCGGCCGACGCCGGTGCGCTCGACGCGCGAGCCGTTGTCGAACTGGTCGTGGCTGAAGGGGACGACGAGCGCCGGGATGCCCGCGCGGAGTCCCTGCGCGGTCGTGCCGATGCCGCCCTGATGCACGACGGCGCGCGCGCGCGGCAGCAGCTCGCTGTAAGGCGCGTAGTCGAACGCGGCGGCGGACTCGGGCAAATCGGGCGGGCGGTTGCTCTGCTCGCCGACGAGGAGCAGAGCCCGCACGCCCAGTGCGCGCGCCGCCTCGACTGACTCGCGGTAGAAGTCGCCGGCCACGTAGACGGCCGACGAGCCGAGCGTGAAGACGACCGGCGGCTCGCCCGCTTCGAGAAACTTGAGGAGCGCGGAGTCCAGCGGCTCCGACGCGTCGCCCGCGCGGTCGCGCCGGTCGTAGAAGGGGAAGCCGGTGACGCGCGTGTGGGGCGGCCAGTCGGGCTGGCGCGGCGCGATGACCGAAGAGAAGAGCGCGAGCACCATGCGCGGCGAGTGCTGGCCTTCGAGCATCGGGTTGCCGCCTCGCTTGAGCCCGAGTTCCGCGCGCAGACGATAGAGCGGCGCGGCCAGTTGGTCGAGCTTCCAGCGCGCGGCGAGCATCAGTGTGCGCGACACCGACGGGTGGATTTTAAGCACGCGGTAGAGCCACGGCATCTGCGGGAAGACCGGCGGGTCGTAGTTCGAGAAGAGCGAGATGGGCGCGAGCACGGTCGAGACCCACTTGATGCCGGTCTTCTCGACGAGCGGCGGGCCGGCGAGCGACAGGACGTGCGTCACGAGCAGGTCTGCGTCGCCCGTGGCCTCGGCGAGCGCGTCGTACATCCCGCGCAGGTGCGGGTTGATGAACCGCTCGAAGACGCGCTCCGGCCCCTTCTTCGTGTCCACCAGCTCCGCGACCATCCGCGCGACCTCATCCGGCTGGTCGTAGCCCGGCATGTCCGGCGGCACCGCGTGCAGCTCAAGCCCGAGCGCGTCGGTCTTCTCGCGGTAAATCTCCGACGTGGCGATGACGGGGCGGTGCCCGCGCCGCTTCAGCTCCAACGCAATCGCCACGTACGGGTGCACGTCGCCGAAAGACCCGATGGTCGAGATGACGATTTTTTTCATGGTGATGAGTGATGAGTGATGAGTGATAAGTGTGGGGTGATGCGAGGGCCGTCTTGCCTCCTCTCATCACCCATCACTCGTCACTCGTCACCTGCCTTACAGCCGTCACGTCTCCCGCGCTTACTGTTCTGAGTTGGCCGTCGTCTGTTTCCACACGCAACGAGCCGTCCGGGGCGAGGCCGCGCGTGGTGCCTTGAAAAGTCTCGCCGACGAGCCGGACGCGGACGCGGCGTTCGCGCGCGTAGGTGGAGTGCGCCTCCCATTCGCGCAGGGTCGTGTCGCCGCCGCCGGGCGCGTGGAGCGCTTCGTAGCGCAGCGCGAGCGCGCGGAGCAGCGTGGCGAGCAGGTGTTCCGTGTCGGGCGCGCGGCCGGTCTGCCCTTCGACCGAGGTGGCCGTCTCGCGCAGTTCTTCGGGGAAGGCGCGCTCGCTCAGGTTGACGCCGACGCCGAGGACGACGGCGCGGCCGCGCGCGCCCTCGGCCGTCTCGGCGAGGATGCCGCAAAGCTTGCGCCCGCCGGCGAGCAGGTCGTTGGGCCACTTGATGTCGGCTTCGAGTCGGCAGCTTTCGGCGAGCGCGTCGCGCGCGGCCAGCGCCGCCGCGAGCGTGATGAGCGGCCAGTCGCGCGGCTCAAGTCGAGGGCGCAGCACGACGCTCACGTAAAGCCCCGCGTCCTTCGGCGAGACCCACGAGCGTTCGCGCCGGCCGCGCCCGGCCGTCTGCTCGCGCGCCACGACGCACAAACCCTCGTGCGCGCCCCGCGCGGCCTGCCGCGCCGCCTCCGTGTTGGTCGAGGGCAGCGAATCGAAACGCAGGATGGTCGGCGTCAGTCGCGTCGTCATCTCACCCTAACGGCGAAAAATGGCCGCCTGTTAACAGAAGGATATGAATCAAATGTTCTTGAGGAGCGAGGGGTTCAACTTTTCCCGGCGCACCGTCCAGGAGCCGTCCGCGGGGAAGCCGGGGGCGTGTGTCCGCGGCGCGCCTTGCCAGCCGCCCGCCATCAGCGCGACCGCGTAGAGCAGCCCGCCGTTACCCGGCAGATAGCAGGGCAGATTCGGGCGCTGCCAGTTGTGCCCGTTCGGCAGATAGCGGTTCTTCTCGGTCGTCATCAGCAGGGCGTCGACCGCCAGCTCGGGTTCGCCCAGTCTCGCCGCCGTCATCGCCGTCATCGGGTAGTCCCAGCCCCACGTCTCGGCCCAACGCCACTCCTTCATGACTTTATGCAGCGTGCGGCGCATCGTCTCTCTATCGACTCCGTCGCCCGGCAGGATGCCCAACGCGCCGAGCATGGACGGGTGGTCGCGGTTGCGCTCGGTGTATGTCTGCGGGCAATTCTCGTGGGCGAGATAGACACCCTCGCGCGCGGGCAGAGGCGAGAGCCGCGCGATTATTCCGTCCCACTCGGCGCTACGCTTCATGCCTGAACGCTCGCGCCAGCGTTGCGCGGTCTTGAGCCCGTAAATCCAGTACGACAGTTCAAAGGTCGGATTCCACGTCTCGCGCGGCGGGTGGTTCTCCTGCGCCGGAATCACCGGCGGGCCGAGCACGTAGCGCTGCTTCGACTGCTCGAAGTGGGCGTAGGAGGCCATGAACTCGGCGGTCGCAAAAACCATCTCGCGGTAGCGTGCGAGCGTCGCGCGCGTGCCGCGCGTCCGGTAGCAGAGTTCGGCGTAGAAGATGGGGTGCGGCTGTTGCCAGATGAGCAACGGCCCTATCGGGGAGGGGCTGTCTCGTCCGTCCGGCGCGGTCATCTTCGCCCAGCGCGCCCCCGCGTAGCCCTGCTCACGGGCGCGCTCACGCGCGGACGGCAGCACCGAGTCGTACCACCCGAGGCTGCGCTCAAGCAACGGCAGGCGATTCCACAGCGCGAAGTGCGCCGCGTGCCACCAATGCATTTCGAGGTGAAACTTGCCGTACCAACTGTTGACGGTCAACCCGGTCTCTTGCGGCGGCAGCGACCCGGAACACTGAATCGCCGTCAGGTATTGCGACGTGACCACACGCCGCTCCAGCTCCGCGGCGCGCGGGTCGCGGCTGTCGGCCAGCTCGACTGCACCGCCCTCCGTCCAGAATCGTTCCCAGTGCGCGGCGCTGGCGTCGAACGTCGCGGCCGCGGCCGGCAAAGATTTCAAAGGCGCGCGCGCGGAGAACGCCGCGCTGAATTCAAGCCGGGAGCCTTGCCTTGCCGGGGTCAACAAAAACTCGTGTGCCTTCTCGGAGGCGAACGACGCCCGCCCTCTCCAACCGATAGCCACGAAGTATTCGTCGGCGTCGAGCGTGCGACGAAGTTCGACGCCGTCGACCGTCCGGCCGGTGACGCTCGATTGATGCCTGTCGGGCTGCGTCCAATCGGCGGCCTGCATCGCCGGCGAGCCGTAAGGAAAGGCGAAGCGCACGGCGAGCCGCCCTTCACCTATCAGGCTTGATTCGACGGAGACGGCCAAAAGGTCGAGCGCGGGGTGAACGGCGGTCATGACCTTCACCGGTCGGCCTTCCAGTTTGAAGCGGCTCGTGAGCACCCCGCGCCAGAGGTCGAGTCGCTGCTCGGCGTCGTGGATGTCGGACGGCCGGGCCTCACTTCGGTCGGCCTTCAGAAGTCGCAGACCGATCTGCCCGAGGTGTAGACGGTGAGGATTCTCGCGCAGCCAGTTGTACAGTTCTCTCTGCCCTTCCGCGCTGGTCTGATAGCCGACCGGCCGGCCGTGAGTATCGTATTGCGTTAGGCGGAGGGCTTTGGTGTCGAGACCGCGGGGCGGCGGCGTGGTGTGCCAGCCCCACTGCGACATCGTGCAGAGCGGCATGGCGTTCTCGTACTCGCGCGGGAACGTCTGCAAGCCCGTGATGTCGGCGCTGAAGGCGAACTCGCCGTTGCCGAGCGATAAGGGCGAGAGCGGGTCAATCCTGTCGAGACGCGGGCCGTGTCGCCCGACCAGCGATGCGCGGTCGATGAGGCGGGCTCCCTTTCGCGTCTGAGCCCGCGGCGCGGCCGTGGGGTCGGACGCCGCCGTCATTTCTGCCGAGTCCGCCGTCGGCGTATGGCCGCCGGCGCGCTCCTTAACCCACACGCCCGCGGCCATGAGGGCGGCGAGGAATTTACGACGCGAGAAGGTTGACTGCTCCATCTATCTCGGCACCTACCGCTTGCCGCCCTCTTCGACTTCGTCGAGCAGGCGGGTCGTGCCCTCTGTGACGCTGAGCGGCGAGGCGGCCATGTCGCTCGTGTCGGCGGAGGTGTTGGCGTAGAACGAGACGGGGACGGCGCGCGCCGGCGGGAGTTCGGCCGCGCGGCCGCCGCCAAGTTCTTGGACGGAGTCGGAGGCTTTGACGGCGTCAGGCTTACGGGTCTTCGCGCCCGGGCCGTGCTCTTCGAGGAGCAGGGCGTAGAGCATACGCATGACGCCGGCCGTCAGGATGAGGGCGGCGAGAATGAGGAAGGGGAAAAGCTC
Source organism: Pyrinomonadaceae bacterium (assembly GCA_040509515.1). Lineage (GTDB taxonomy): Bacteria > Acidobacteriota > Blastocatellia > Pyrinomonadales > Pyrinomonadaceae > QHXN01. The sequence goes on from JBEVKV010000319.1 coordinate 12,545, forward strand.
GTCCCTGACCGCGAGCAGGAGCGCGACGATGACGAAGAAGATCGCGCCGCCGGCCGCGACCATCAAGCCTTTGCGAGTGCCCCTCTGCCGCGGCGTGAGCGCGCCGCCCGCGTCGTCCGGCTCGGCGCGCGTGACGGGACGCCCCCCGGTCGCGACGATCTCGGCCGCGGCGTCGAGCGGCAGCCCGCAGCGCGAGCAGAAGCGAACCTCTTCGGCGGCCTGCTGGCCGCAGCGCGGACAGAACATCTGTTCCCTCGCACTAAGACGGCTACGCTGGTAACTCGGTTCGGAACCACCCGCGGTGTGGAGGGTGGTTCCGAA
>JBEVKV010000320.1:0-8903 GCA_040509515.1 Pyrinomonadaceae bacterium
CTACGTCCCAGATACCGACTCTATGGTCATACGAGGAGGAGGCAAGAAGTTTTCCGTTAGGTGACCAAGCGACTCCGCGCACCCAATCGTTATGACCTTCGAGAGTGGACAGTAATTTCCCGGATGTCGGGTCCCATAGCGAAACTGAGTGGTCAATTGACGCGCTGGCCAGCTTCTCACCGTTGGGCGACCACGCAATGCGACAAATCATGTCATCATGACCGCGCAGGGTTTGCAGTAGCTTGAAGCCGGGAGGGGGCGGAGAGGTTTCGGTGTGCTCTGACATGTATGGCTCCTTCGGGCGCGGGTGGCGCGCGGAGTAGTTGTAACCCGGGGGCGGGGCGGCGTGTCAATAAAGTTCGGCGCGTGGTGGTTGGGCGAGAGAAGTATTGCTCAGAGCGGGAGGCGGAGGGTGAAGAGTGCGCCGCCGTTTGTGGAGTTGGAGGCGGAGAGCGTGCCGCCGTGGTCTGTGGCGACGCGGTGCGCGAGCGCGAGGCCGACGCCGTGGCCTTTGGACTTGGTGGTGAAGAAGGGGATGAAGATGCGCTGCAAGTCCTCTTCGGCGATGCCGGCGCCCGTGTCTTCGACCTCCAACGAGACGCAGTCGCGGCCGTCGGCGTCGCGCACGAGCGAGCCGCGGACGCTGACGCGTCTCTCGGCCGCGTCGTCGGGTATCGCCTCGGCGGCGTTGCGCAGGAGGTTGAGGAGCGCGCGCCGGAGCATCGCCTCGTCGGCGCGGACTTCGGGGAAGTCGCCTTCGACGGCGAGCCGCACGCGGCGTTCCTCAAAGAGCCGGCGGAGGTCGGCGGCGCTGTTGTCGAGAAGCTCTCGGAGAGACACGTCACCGAAGTCGGGCGGGTTGGGGCGGGCGAAGTTGAGAAATGAGGTGACCATCTCGGACAGGCCGCGCACCTCGGCGAGCAGCGCCGAGGTGGCGGATGAGCGCGCCTCGCCCGCGAGCCCCGCGTGCTGCAAGAGCTGCGCGTAGCCGTGCAGCGTCGCCAGCGCGTTCTTGAACTCGTGCGCGAGCCCCGCCGACATCTCGCCCAGACTTTCGAGGTTGCGCCGCCGCGCGAGCGCTTCGCGCAGCTCCACGACCTCCGTGATGTCGGTCAGCATGCAGAGCACGCCGCGCGAGCCGTCCGCCGACGCGGGGTCAATCGGCGCGACGGTCACGCCCAGTTTGCGCGCGCGCCCCGAGTCCGACTTCGCCGTCACCTCCTCGCGCCGGTAAAGCTCGCCGGTCTTGAGACAGCGCTCGACCATCTCGGCCAGTCCCGGCGCGCGCGCGAGGAGCGTGGGGAAGCCGTCGCCGCCCGCGCCTTCGCCGACGCCGAGCAGCGCGCGCGCGGGCGCGTTGACGACGGTCGCGCGCCCCTCGGAGTTGAAGGCGACGAGCCCCGACGGGAGGCTCGCCACGACGCGCTCGCTGAACTGCTCGGCGGTGGCGGCGCGCTCGGCGGCGCGCGCGCTCAGGCGCTCAAGCTCGCGCTGCTTGGCGCGTAGCTGTGCGACGACCTCCTGAAAAGTTTCGAGGACGAATTCCGACTCGTCGCGCCCGCGCCCCCGTTTTGCCGGCTCGACCGGCGCGCGTTCGGCCTCGTCGACGAGCTGGCGGTAGGGGCGCAACAGCCAGCGCGGCAGCAGCAGAATGCTCGGGACGCTGATGACGAAAGTGAGGATGAAGACCGTGTAGAGGACGGGCACGCGCTCCGCGCGCGTCGCGGGCGTCAGCGCCACCAGCGTCAGCGTGAACAGGTTGGCCAGGAGCAGCAGCCCCACCAACAGCGCCAGCGCCAACTGCACACGGTTTTCGTATCGCGGCATAAGTGCCGTGGACCCTGAGCCCGAAAACCGGTCGAGCGAGGGCGAGCTTTCTCTCGTCATGGTTTACAGCTCACGGTTCACGCCTCCTCAGAATTTCCCGACGTACCAGTCGATGATGCGCGTGCCGAAGAGAAGGCTGAGGAGCGAGCCGAGGCCGAGGAAGATGCCGAAGGGGAGAAGCATCTGCATGTCGCGCTCGCCGCGCCGCGCCATCGCGGCGACGCCCGCGATTGAGCCGCTCAGCACGCCGACGAAGATCGTCAGCAGCGTCAGCGGCCAGCCGAGGTAAGCGCCCACCATCAGCATCATCTTCACGTCGCCGAGCCCCATCGCCTCGACGCCCCGGAAGCGCTCCCAGAGCCAACCGACCAGCCACAGAAACCCGCCGCCGACCACCGCCCCGAGCAACGCGCCGCCGAGCGACAGAAGCCACGCCGGCACCTGCCCGTCACCGAACGAGGCAACGCCGTAAAGGTTCGGGACGACCGCGCGCGCCACGAGCGCCAGCGCGAAGCCCGGGTACGTGATGACGTTCGGCAGAATCATGTGCTCGGCGTCGATGAAGACCAGCGCGACGATTGCCGCGACAAAAGCCAGGTCGAACGGGAGCGAAAGCGTGAGCCCCGAGTGCAGCACGTAGGTCAGCGCGAAGAGCGCGCCCGTCAGCAGTTCGACCCCGGGGTAGCGCGCCGAGATGGGGGCGCGGCACGAGCGGCAGCGCCCGCGCAGAACGGCCCAACTGACGACGGGGATGTTGTCGTAAGGTCGTATCGCCGTCCCGCAGGAAGGGCAGTGCGACGCCGGGAAGGCTATCGACTCCTCGCGCGGGACGCGGTGGATGACGACGTTGAGAAAGCTGCCGATGATCGCGCCGAGCGCGGCCACGAAAGCGGTCAGGAGCCAGACGGGCAGCCCCGTCAGCGCGTCCTGTGTCACGAATCTTTGAAGAATGTCCATTCGATGTGGATGAAGGGAAAAGAAAGGATTCGGCGGGCGCGCCCCTTGACGGGTGGCTCCCTATTTGCATATTAAAGCTTTGTCGGGCTTTGTTAAAGGCTCGGAATAATACAGTCGGTTCATAAACGATTGATAACCAGTTGATAAGGGGACAGATAATTTGAACCCACGCAAGCCAATATACGCTCTCATCACCATCGGCGCGGCCATTCTCATCGCGCTGACGTTTGCGCCCTACGCGCTCGTCTCGCGCGCGCGGCAGGCGGTGACGACCTACATGCACGTCCCGCTCGGCGGCTCGAACGGCGCGGCCGAGCCCGCCGCCGCGCCCGTGCCCGCGCCGACGCCCTCCGTGCCGGCCTTCGACGTGGCCGGCTGGTACGTCGCGCGCGAGGACGACCCGGGACGCCACGCGCTGCTCGCGCAGTCCGCGGACGGCCGCGTGACGCTCGCCGAGCACAACCCTGACGCGGCCTACAACCCCGCTTCGCTCGTCAAGCTGACGACATCTCTGGTCGCGCTCAGGAAACTGGGCAAGGACTTCCGCTTCGAGACGCGCATCTTTATCGACGGCACAATCGATCAGGCGGGCGTGCTCAAGGGGCGGCTCCTCGTCTCGGGGCACGACCCGACATTCGGCGACTTCCACGCCACGCTCATCTCGAAGAAACTGGCCGAGCGCGGCATCAAGAAGTTTGAGGGTGAGTTGGCCGTCACGCCCGACTTCGTCTTCAACTTCACGGACAAGCCCGACGAGGCCGCGCAGCGTCTCGCCAAAGTGCTCAAACTCGGCCCGAAGACTTGGGCCTTGACCGACGCGCCGACGGGCGAGCCGGCCTTCTCCGTGCTCTCCTACCCGCTGCGCGACATTCTGCTCTACATGAACGCTCATTCGAGCAACTTCGTCGCCGAGCGCCTCGGCGCGATGGTCGGCGGGCCGGAAGCGATTCGGCAGTACCTCGTCAGCGAAGTGCGGCTGCCGCCCGAGCAGGTGACGCTCGCGACCGCCTCCGGGCTTGAGGTCAACCGGATGACGGCGCGCGGGCTCGTCGCGGTCATCCGCGCGCTCGACGAGGAGGTGCGGCGGCAGGGGATGGAACTGGTGGACATCATGGCCGTGGCGAGCGACGACTATGGGACGCTGCGCCGCAGGATGGTGGGCACGCCGCTCGAAGGCGCGGTCGTCGCCAAGACCGGGACGCTCGTCCACGACGACGGCGGGATGGCGAGCCTCGGCGGCGTCATCTACACGCAGAAGTACGGCAAGGTCTATTTCGTCGTTCTCAATCAGGGCTCGGACGTGGCCGTCGCGCGGCAGGCCACCGACCAGCTACTCTCCGAGATAACGCTCAGTCAGGATCAGCCGGCACCCATCCCCAAACCGGAAAAGCCCCGGCATCAACTGGAGAGCACCGATTTAGAAGTGCTTGAGTAAGTGATGAGTGATGAGTGATGTGTGATAAGAGAAGGCAAAGCCCGCTTCCTTTTTCTCATCACTCATCACTCATCACTTATCACCCCTCTGCATTTCCCAGAGCATGAGGTGTTTGAGGAAGGCGTGGTGCGCGGCGAAGCGCGCGATGGCGAGGCCGGCGAGGCCGTCGCGAAAGCCGCCCTTTAGAATCAGGCTGCGCGTGAAGGCCGCGGGGCCGGCCGTCGCGATGCGGAGCGGGGTGGTGCGCCGCCCGGCCTCGAACATCTGGCGCGCGGCCAGCGGCGCGTAGCGTTCGCCGATCATGCGGTGGTGGTGCGCGGCGTCGCGCACGCTGAAGTGCAGAAGGTCGCCGCCGAGCGTCCCCGTGCGCGCGCCGGCCGACATCTTCACGGACTCGTGGACGTGCGCGCCCTCCCAACGTCCGCGCCGCCGGTCGTAGAAGCGCAGTTGAAAGTCCGGATACCACCCGCCGCCCTTAATCCAACGACCCATGTAGAACGAGCGGCGGGGAACGCGGTAGCCGTCCGCGAGCCGCGATTCGTCCGCGTCGCGCAACGCCGTCAGGCTCGCGCGAAGCTCGTCGGAGACGCGCTCGTCCGCGTCGAGGCTGAAGACCCAGTCGTGAATCGCGGACTCTGCCGCGTACTGCTTCTGCGCGGCGAAGCCGGGCCAGTCGCGCTCGACGACGCGCGCGCCGCACGCGGCCGCCACCTCGCGCGTCGCGTCGGTCGAGCGCGAGTCGACCACCAGAATCTCGTCCGCCCACGCGACCGATTCGCACGCCGCGCGGATGTTGTCGGCCTCGTTAAAAGTGATGATGGTGGCGGAAATCTTCAAGGCGATTCAGAGGGCGTGCGGCGCCGCGTTCGCGTGCGAGGATACGAGAACGGACGCGAGAGAGCAAAGCAGGCGGGACGGAAAAAGCGGCCGGGAGAAGCGTGACTCTCCCGGCCGCTTTTTTTGTTTAAGACCGCCGACGTTACCTCCCGAACTTCTCGGGCTGGACGGGCGAGTCGATGAAGACGTTGTTGGTGCGCAGCGTCGTCGAGGTCGCGCGCTGAAGGTCTGCGAGCGCCTTGTTGTAGTCGGTCTGCGCCTGTAGCTCCTGATTCTGCGCGTTGACGAGCGCGTTCTCGCGCTGGAAGAGGAGGAACGTCGTCGAGCGCCCGACCTGATAGAGTCGGCGCTCGCCGGCGAGCTGCTCCTCGGCGCTGCGGAGCGCGGCGCGCGCGGCCAGCACGCGGCGGCGCGCGGTCTCGACCGCCTGCACGGAGTTGCGCACCTCGACCTCGATGGCCTGCTCCTGCGAGCGCGTCGAGGCGCCGAGCTGCTCGCGCTGAATCTTCGCGTAGGCGAGGTTGGCCTCGGCCGTGCGGTTCTTGAACGGGAACTGGATGGTCGCGCCGACGACTATCTGCCGCGTTTTGAAGCCGAAGAGGTTCTGGAGCGTCTGGCCGTAGCCGCCGATGAACTGCGAGGGCAGCGTCACGTCGGCCGGCGGGACGATGGGCGACTCGATGGGGGGGAGCCCCTGCCCGGCGCGCACCACGTTGATCTGATCCAACAGGAACCTGTCGGCGGCGCCGGTGATGAGCGGCGAGGCCGTGTTGTCGATGACGGCCGGGTTGAGGGTGCCCGCCAGCCCGTTGGTCTGGAAGGTGCCCACGAGGTCGATGCGCGGCTTCGTCTGGTTGCGGTAGAACTGGAGGTTGATGTCGTTGACCTCCTCTTCCAGACGCAGGCGGCGCATCTCGGGGCGGCTCTCGCGCGCCTCCTTGAGCGACACCTCAAGGCTGACGGGCGTCTCGTCGAAAGTGGGCTGGTCGGTCGGCAGGACGGCCTTCGACCAGTCGGGCGAGAGCGGGTCCTTGAGCATCAGGTTCTTCAGGGTGTTCTCGGCGACCGTCACCTGCTGGTTGGCGATGAGCAGCGAAGACTCGCGCGTCGAAAGCTCGGTCTCGATCTCGGCGCGCTGGAGCGGGGCCGACGCGCCGGCGGCGACGCTCGCCTCCGTGCGGCGGAAGTTCTCGCGCGCGAGGTTGACGTTGGCCACCTGATTCTGCTCGTTGCGGATGGCGAAGAACAGATCCCAGTAGGCGCGCTGCACCTGCGAGATGATGGCGATGGTGCGCAGGCGGAAGTCGGCGTCGGTCTGTTCGAGCCGCTTGCGCTGGATGCGTATCTGCTGGCGGTTGCGGTCGATGGAGCGGTCGCGCCAGAGCGGCTGCGTGAACTGGATGCCCTGCGCCGACGAGAAGAACGGGTTGAGCGAAGTGTTCGTCGCCGAAGTCGTCTCGCGGGTGTTGTTGAAGAAGTACGAGACGTTGCCGCCACCGCGCTCGAACTGCTTGTTGACCGAGACGTTGTTGGTGAAGTCGGTCGTCGAGACGGTGCCGGCCGTCCCCGCGCCGCCGAAGATGTTGGTGACGGGGCGGACGCTGTTGTTGATCTCCGGCGTGTAGTTGAAGACCGGGTCGAAGACGCCGCGCAGCGAGATGAGCTGCTGCTCGGCGAGCCGCACGTCGGCGCGCGCGAACTCGATCTCGTTGTTGTTTTCGAGCGCGCGGCGGATGGCCTCGTTGAGCGTGAGCGAGAGCGACTCGGTGCCCGTCACGCCGACGCGCACGAGCGACGGCAGCGGCGGGACGGGGCGCGGCTGGACGGCCGGGAAGTTCGGCTCCTCAAGGGGGGCGTTGGGGTCGACGGGGACGGTCGTGCCCGGCGGCGTCTGTGTCTGTGTCGCCGGGTCGGTCTGCGCGGGGTCGGGGCGTGTGGTCGCGGGCGGCTGCGTCGGCTGCGGCGTCTGGACGCTGGGCGGCGTCTGCGGCGCGGGGTTCTGAGTGCCGGGGGGCGTGCGCGGATCCTGCGTGTTGGGCCGCGCCGTCGGCGGGACGCTCTGCCGCTGCTCGGTGCCCGGCGGGCGGGTCGCGTCGCGCTGCGCGGGCGTCTGCGCCGGCGTGGACTGCGGCTCGGCCGCCGCCGCCGTTTCGACGACGAAGGGCTCGCCCACCTTTGTAAAGACCGGCTTCGACGGCCGGGCCGGTTTGGCCTTCGTCTCGGCGGGCGTATTCCCAAAAGCGGACACGGCGTTCCCGAAAACGAGAAGCGCGCTCATGCCGACAGAGGCGAAGGCCGGGGCGTTTCTCCGCCTGGCTTCAAGAGACCGACTCAGTTTGACCATTTTCTCTACCTTAAAACTGTTCAGAAGAATCTGCGCGCGGGTCGGCGCGCGGGACGTAAGAGAATCAAAGCGCGAACGTGTGGTACGGGTTGCAAACGGTGCGCCGCGGCCGACTCTGACACCCTTCCGAAGCCGCGGCTGACTCGGTGCCTACTACGTCGCCCGCCCGCACGGGGTTTCAAAAACATACATTTAAGTCCTCGCGCGTGGACGCGCCGGTCGCCCCGGAGTGACCGCCGAAATGCGCCAGGGTGAGACGAGCGAAGCGGCCGGATGGTTCGCTTGACAGTGGGCGCGTGCAGGCTTAGTCTTTCTCTCTTTATGAGTCAGCCCTGACAACTGACAGTGTAGAGGCGCGCTCCCCGGCGTCGGCCGGGGTCGTCCCCGAAGGGAGGCGTGCGCCGGGAAGTCCACAGCACCGCGAGGAGGCTTAACCACGCAATGGCAATCAAAGTTGGAATCAACGGCTTCGGGCGCATCGGCCGCAACGTCCTGCGCACCTGCCTCGGCGACGCCGACATCGACTTCGTGGCCGTCAACGACATCACCGACACGAAGACCTTAGCGCACCTCTTGAAGTACGACTCCGTGCTCGGCAACCTCGAAGAGGAGATCGCGGCGACCGACACCGGCATCCGCGTCGGCTCGGACGAGTTCCGCGTCTTCTCCGAGAAAGACCCGGCGCTCATCCCCTGGGAGGAGGTCGGCGCGGAGGTCGTCATCGAGTCCACGGGTCGCTTCACCAACCGCGAGGACGCGGCCAAGCACCTGCGCGGCTCGGTCAAGAAGGTCATCATCAGCGCGCCCGCCAAGAACGAGGACATTACCATCGTGCTCGGCGTCAACGACGAAGCCTACGACCCGGCCGCGCACCACGTCATCTCGAACGCCTCCTGCACGACGAACTGCCTCGCGCCCGTCGCCAAGGTCATCCACCAGAACTTCCGCATCAAGTCGGCGCAGATGACGACGATTCACTCGTACACGAACGACCAGCAGCTCCTCGACCTGCCGCACAAGGACTTGCGCCGCGCGCGCGCCGCCGCGCTCTCGATGATTCCGACCTCGACCGGCGCGGCGAAGGCCGTGGCGCTGGTGCTGCCGGAGCTGAAGGGCAAGTTCGACGGCATCTCGGTGCGCGTGCCCACCCCGAACGTCTCGCTGGTGGACGTGGTGATGGAGGTCGAGCGCGAGGTGACGACCGAGGAGGTCAACACGGCCTTAAAGAACGCCGCCAACGAGGAGCTAAAAGGCATCCTCGCCTTCTCGGAGGAGCCGCTCGTCTCGGTGGACTTCCGCAAGAACGACAACTCGTCCATCGTCGACGCCGAGTACACGAAAGTTATCGGCGGCAACCTCGTCAAGGTGCTCTCCTGGTACGACAACGAGTGGGGCTACTCCTGCCGCGTCCGCGACCTCGTCAAGTTCCTCGGAGAAAAAGGACTGTAAGCCGGTGACACGTGATGAGTGATGAGCGATAAGAAAAAGACCCGCGGCCTTCTT
>JBEVKV010000321.1:0-7184 GCA_040509515.1 Pyrinomonadaceae bacterium
TCAGGGGGAAAGGTTTCCAGACCCTTCCCCCTGACCCCTTCGCCTTTCCCTAATATCTTCTTACCTGTATGCGTCGATGGAGACGACGGGGGCGGCGGGCGCGTGTGCGTGTTTGCGCGCGAGACTCTTGCGCTGCATGTCGCGCGTCGCGGCCGAGATGAGGTCGTCGGCCGTCTCGCCGTCGTCGGGGTAGCAGCCCGCGCCGACGCTGACCGTGGCCTGCGCGCTGAGCCCGGTCTTGACGTTGAAGCCGTGCGACTCGACGGCGGTGCGTATGCGCTCGGCGACGGCGGCCGCCACCTGCGCCGAAGCGCCGGGCATGATCGCGAGGAACTCGTCGCCCGCGAAGCGCGCGAGCATATCCATCTGCCGCAGTTGGCTCTTGACGACCTCCGCGACCGAGGCCAGAAGGCGGTCGCCGACGCCGTGCCCGAACTGCTCGTTGAACGCCTTGAGGTCGTCAACGTCGATGCTCAGCACCGAGACGACCTCCCCCTCATAGCGCCGGCACTCGGCCAGACGGTGTTCGAGCATCAGGTGGAGAGCGCGCGCGTTGGGGAGCCCCGTCAACTGGTCTGTCAGCGCGCTCTCGCGCGTGCGCTCGTGCGCCAGCGCGTTGGCGAGCGCGGCCGACGTGTGGAGGCAGACCGTTTCGAGCAGGCGCAGGTGCTCTTCGGCGTATGCGCCCGCCGTCTTCGAGTAGAGCGTGATTGCGCCGAAGGCCCCGTCCTCGCGCACGAGCGGCGAGGAGATTACGTCGGCGACCTCCGCGGCGACCTCCGCGGGCGCGCCCGCAAGCTCAAGCTCGGGCGGCGTGTCGCGCATCCCGCGCGCGTTCGCGACGACCCAGCCCGTGATGCCTTCGCCCACGCCCACGCCGCGCGAGCCTAAGAACTCGGCCCACTCGCCGGCCGCGAAGACCGGCTCGGCGCGTCCCGACCGCTCGTCGACGGCGTAGATGACGCAGGCGTCGTAAGCGACGATGGAGCGGAGACGCGCGGCGACGAGCGCCGCCGTGTCCTGCAGGTTGAGCGAGCTGCCGATGAGCTGCGCCAGCTCGTGGAGCGCGGCGACCTCGCGCTGCGCGCGCGCGATGGAGCGGAAGCCCTCCGCGCCGTCGTGTGCGGCGTCGGTCGCGTGCGGAGCCGTGAAGCTGTTCGCGCAGGTGTCGGGCGGCTGTGACGCCAGCGTCGTCGTCTGAACCTGTTCGCGCAGGTCTTCGGGCGGGATGAGCGCGTCGAAGTCGTCGACGTGTTTGACGAACATCTCGACGACGACGGGGTCGAAGGACTTGCCGGCCATCCGCTTGAGCAGCGCGAGCGACTCGTCGCGCGTCATGCCGGCGCGGTACGGGCGTTCGCAGCGCGTCGAGTCGTAGAAGTCCACCGCCGAGATGATGCGCGCGACGAGCGGGATGCGCTCGCCCCTCAGCCCGCGCGGGTACCCGGTGCCGTCCCAACGCTCGTGGTGCGACCTCACCACGTCCTCGACGGGGAAGGGGAAGCCGACGCGCTTGACGATGTCGCCCCCGACCGAGGTGTGAATCTTCATCTTCTCGAACTCGGCGGCGGTCAGCCGGCCCGGCTTGTTGAGGATGTACTCGGGGACGGCGAGGTTCCCAACGTCGTGGAGCAGCGCCCCGGCCCTTAGCGCCTCAAGCTCGTCCGCGCCGACGTTGAGCAAACGGCCGAGCCCGAGCGCGTAGACCTGCGTGCGGCGTACGTGCCCGTGCGTCGTCTGATCCTTGGCGTCGATGGCGATGGCCAGCGACTCGACCGCGCGCAGGTTCAGGTCGGCCGCCGCGCGCAGCCGCTCAAACCTCGCCGACTCGTCGCGGCGCACCTCGTCAAGAATTTTCCCGTGGCGCAGGGGCAGGTAGGCGAGCAGCAGGAGCAAGAGGCCGCCGGTGAGGGTGAGCGAGATTTCCGCCGCCGAAAACGCCCCCGGCGTGCCGAGCAGCAGGGCGAGGAGCGAGGCGAGAAACCCGAACGCGACGACACACGAGACGAGCGGGACGGTGACTTTCGAGCTGTTGAGCGGCATCTTTGAAACGGGGAATGTGCGCGGGAAAAGGCGTGTGACGGGTGGCGGCCTGAAGCGGCGGCCAACATTGTTGGCACAGAAAAGGTAACGTGTTCGTGCGACCCAAGTCAAGCGAATTAGCCTGCGGACGCGCCCCTTTTTGTGCTAAATTGCGCGCCTTCGTCTTGGGGGGAAATTCTTTATGAACACGAGGGCGGAAGTTTGAGCTGGCTGGAGCGTTCGGGCCGCGTCGCGTGGCGCTACGTCACCGACCCGGGCGAGCTGCGCGAGGCCGCCGCGGCGCTCGCCGGCGAGAAGATGCTCGGGCTCGACACGGAGACCTGCTGGGACTTCAAGACCGACCGCTCGCAGCAGGTCTCGCTGGTGCAGTTGGCGCCGCCCGCGGGCGACGTGATCGTCGCCGACGTGCTCGCCGCGGGCGTCGAGCCGCTGAGAGAACTCATCGAGTCGCCCGAGACGAAGATGGTCGCGCACAACGCGCGCTTCGACGAGGGCGTGCTCCGCGCGGCGGGCGTCCTCACGGCCGGGCTCATCGACACGCTGCGGATGTCGCGCATGGCGCTCACGCTTCAGTCGCACAGCCTCGCCGCGCTGACCGAGCACCTCTTCGGCCTGCCTCTGGACAAGACGTTTCAGAAGTCGAACTGGCGCCGGCGACCGCTGACGCGCGCACAGATAGAGTACGCGGCGCTCGACGCGCGGATGGCGCTTCTGGTCTACGACGAGCTGAGCCGGATGCTGGCGGAGGAGGGGCGTTTAGAGCTTGCGCTGCGCGTGTCGGAACTCGCGCCCGCCGAGCCGGCCGAGCCGGGGAAGGAGCCGCGCAAGAAGAGAAAGCCGGCCGGGCCGGAGATTGTGTTGACGCCGGAGGAGAAACTCGTCGTCAAGGCGCTGAAGCAGTGGAGGCTTGAGCGCGCGAACACGCAGCGCGTGCCCGCATACATGATCTGCCCCGACCGGACGCTCGAACACCTCGCGCGCGCCCGCCCCGAGACGCTCGAAGCGCTCGCCACCATCTACGGCCTCGGCGAGTCGAAGATAAGAAACTTTGGCGAAGACCTCCTCCGCGCACTCCGCGAGTCCTGCGGGTGAGCCTAAATTCAGATTTGAAATTTGAAATCTGAGCTTCAGCCCTCTGCCTCGCGCCCCGTTTGGCCTTCGAGTTGGGCGGCCAGTTCTTCGGGCGTGTTGACCGGCTGAAGGCAGGTGTAGTTCTCGCAGACGTAGGCGGTGGCGCGGCCGCCGAGCGCCGTGCGCTCGCGCAGGAGCGGGACGAGTTCGGCGGTCGCGCCGTCGTCTTCGCCCGCGGCGAGCGCGACGACCTTGTTCGGGAGGTAGCGGCCCCAGACTTCGCGCCCCAGACGCGCGGCCCCGCCTTCGTCGCCGCCGTAGACGATGACGACCTCCTTCGGCTTCGACAGGTAGAAGTCGAACGCGCCGAGCGCGTAGCCGAACGCAGAGGGGTAACGCTCGACCGCGTCGCGGACGAGCCGCAGGACGCCCGCGGCCCTGCGCCCGTAGTTCTCGTTGCCGGTCAACACGGAGAGCCTGAGCAGCGCCTCCGCCGCGACGGAGTTTCCCGAAGGCGTCGCGTTGTCGAAATAGTCCTTGTTCCGTACGATCAGCTTCTCGCCGCTCCTGCCGTTGTAGAAGAAGCCGCCGCCCTCTTCGTCCCAGAATTCTTCGATCATCTTGTCGGCCAGCCGCACGGCCTCCTCAAGCCAGCGCACGCGCCCCGTCGTCTCGTAGAGCGTGACGAGGCCGGAGACAACGTAAGAGTAGTCGTCGAGGAAGCCGACGTGCTTGGCCCGGCCGTCCTTGTAGACGTGCAGGAGCAGCCCGTCCGAGACGAGCGTGTCGAGGATGAACTCGACGTTGCGCTCGGCCATCTCACGATAGTCTTCGCGCCCGAGCACGGCCGCAGCCTCGGCGAAGGCTTCGAGCATCAGCCCGTTCCAGCCAGCGATGACCTTCTCGTCGCGGCCGGGCTTGACGCGCCGCTCGCGCTCTGTGAAGAGAATCCCGCGCCCGCGGTTGACGGCCTCGGCCAGACGCTCGGGCGTCACCTGCTGTTCGCGCGCGACCTCTTCGGCGGGCTTCGGGACGTTGAGGATGTTGCCCTCCTCGAAGTTCCCGCCCTCGGTCACGTCGTAGTAGGCGCAGAAGAGACGCGCGTCCTCGGGGCCGAGCAGCGACTCGACCTCCTCCCTGTCCCAGACGAAAAACTTGCCCTCGACGCCCTCCGAGTCGGCGTCCTGCGTCGAGTAGAACGCGCCCGACTCGTCCGTCATCTCGCGCCGGACATAGCCGAGCGTCTCCTCGACGACGCGGCGGAAGAATGGGTCGCCGGTCGCCTGGAAGGCGTGGAGGTAGAGGCGCGTGAGCAGCGCGTTGTCGTAGAGCATCTTCTCGAAGTGCGGGACGAGCCAGCGCGCGTCGGTCGAGTAGCGGTGGAAGCCGCCGCCGAGCTGGTCGTACATCCCGCCCGCGGCCATCATCAGGCAACTGTGCGTCACCATCTCAAGCGCGCGCCCGTCGCCCGTGCGCTTCCACGCGCGCAGCAGAAAGTCGAGACTCATCGACGAGGGGAACTTCGGCGCTCCGCCGAAGCCGCCGTGGAGCGGGTCGTACGCGCGCGCGAGCCCGCGGTAGGCGTTGTCGAGAAGCCGCGTGTTTATCGTCTCGGACGACTCGGGCGCGTCGCTCATCCGGCGCAGCTCCGAAAGAATCTCGCCCGCCGACTGGCGCACCTCGTCGGGGCGCGTGCGGTAGGCTTCGGAGACGCCGGCGAGGACGCGCGGGAAGCCCGGCATCTGGTGGCGGTCTTCGGGCGGGAAGTACGTGCCGCCGTAGAAGGGGACGAGGTCGGGCGTGAGGAAGACCGTCAGCGGCCAGCCGCCGTGGCGCGTCATCATCTGCACGGCGCTCATGTAAATCTGGTCGAGGTCGGGGCGCTCCTCTCGGTCGACCTTGATGTTGACGAACTGCTCGTTCATCTGGCGCGCGATCTCCTCGTCCTCGAACGACTCGCGCTCCATCACATGGCACCAGTGGCAGGCCGAATAGCCGATGCTCAGAAGTATCGGCTTGTCCTCCGCGCGCGCGCGCGCCAGAGCCTCTTCGCCCCACGGGTACCAGTCCACCGGGTTGTGCGCGTGCTGCAAAAGATACGGGCTGGTCTCGTTCAAGAGACGGTTCGTGTGCTTGTGTTCGGCCATCAGACTGCCCCCGGGCGCTCGATTGTTCGGATGTGTTTCGCCGAGAATTATGTGCCCGGCGCGCGTGATCGGCAAATGCGGTTCGCCCGCGGGCGCGCCACCGGAGCGCGGGCGCGCCGGGCCCAAAAAAAATTGGGGTGATGCAACTTGAGACGCGACGCTTCCATCGAAAGACTTCGCGGCAACTGCGGCGTGCTTCTCAAGCCCGCCGAACTCACGTAACTCACGTTCAATCAAGCAGCAAGGTACTTATGGTACGCCGGTATTTTTAAGCGTCACCTACTTCTACGGGCCGCGCCTGCCTGTCCGACGGGGCGAATGCGTCCGCCGCCGGGGCCTGCCCACGAATCATCCGCACTCAGTCGAGTGAAGTGCGCCGCCGCGCGGCGGCGCTGACCAACCTTACTGGCTCAATGAAAGGAACTGTAGAGATGCGAAAACCAAAGAAAGCGCAACTGGCGCTCCTCGCCGCGGTTGCGCTCGCTGTCGTGAGCACCTTCGCGACGCTCAACAGTCACGGGCAGAACGCCCGGAAGAAGACGCGGGTCGTCGCCCTGAGGCCCGAAGGGCAGATCGCTCAGGCGACCCCCGACGAGGCGACCCTCCCCATCACCGACTTCAACACCCCGAAATCTACCAACGCGAAGCGCAAGGCCAAGGGCGCGCGCTACAAGAACCGCCTGCCGATGCCCATCGACCCCGAGGGCAACGACATGCCCGCGAACTCGACCGCCCACTGGTGGGCCGGTCTCTCGCCGCTGCCGGCGGACAAGAGCGACGCCGTCGTCGTCGGCGAAGTCGGCGACGCGAAGGCGTTCCTCAACGACGACAACACGGGCGTCTATTCCGAGTTCACCATCAAAGTCGTCCAGACGCTCAAGGACGACGCGGCGGGCCCGCTGGCCGGCGTCGTGACGGGCGAGCGCGTGGGCGGCGCGGTCAAATTCGCGAACGGCCGCACGCGTGCCTTCCGACTCAACGCGATGGGCTTCCCGCGCGTGGGCCGGCGTTACGTGCTCTTCCTCCAGCGGAACCCGGACGGGCAGGACTACACCATCCTCACCGGGTACGAACTCCGCGGCGGGCGCGTGTTCGCGCTCGACGGCAACAAGAAGTCGCGCTTCGGCGCTTTCGACGGGACTGACGAGGCCGCCTTCCTCAACGAAGTGCGCGCGGCCATCGCTCAGGCTCCGCAGACTTCCAGGAAGTAGGAGGTAAAGCCGATGAGATTACCTCACTCTTTACCTCGCCCTCTCCGGGCGGGCTGGGCGCTCTGCGCCTGCCTGCTGGTCATCATCGCCGCACAGTCGCAGTCGCTCGCGCAGCAGTCCTGCGACACCTGCCCCCCCGCCGACACGCAGCAGAACTCGTGGCGCGCGAACACGCAGGTGACGGTCAACATCAACCCTTACTTCACGCAGGAGCAGCGGAACGCCGTTCAGGCGGCCTTCGACAACTGGCAGTTCAGCCAGAGCAACACCACGGGCGTGACCTTCGTCTACACCTACAACAGCACGCCGGTCGGCTCCGGCGGCGTGCAGGTGAACTTACAGACGCCGAACGGCGGCACCGCGCAGGCGGAGACCTTCAGGTTCCCGACCTCCGACGGCAGCAGCCTCGACCGGGCGGTGATGAACATTGACCCGCGCGTGACCAACCTCACCGCCATGACTCAGGCGGTCGCGCACGAGATCGGCCACACGATGGGCATTGACGACTGCGACACCTGCTGCGCGGGCGTCTCGGTCATGACCGGTTACAGCGGCGACTACAACGACACGACCTCCGGTCGCGAAGGCCCCGGCTCGTGCGACGCCATGACCGCGAACACGACGTTGGGCACCCCCCTCTCGCCCGGCTCCGGCGGCGGCGGTGGAGGCGGCGGTGACATCGGCGGCGGCGGCGATGGCGGCGGCGGCGGCT
>JBEVKV010000322.1:0-6073 GCA_040509515.1 Pyrinomonadaceae bacterium
GCGAACATTAACCTCGCCAAGTTCGAGCGTGAGAGCCCGCTGTCGATAACGAAGCTCCGTAGCGCACTGAAGGTCGTGTCCAACAGGTACGACTTCGCCGTTATCGACACTCCCCCGAATCTCGGACTTCTTCTGACCGCCACCCTGACGGCCGCCGACTACGTGATAATCCCCGTCAAGGCCGCCCCCTTCGCCCTTTTCGGCTACGACGACCTGATGGACGCAATCAGCGGCGCGCGGAGCCTGAACGAGAATCTGCGCATCCTGGGCACCCTCTGCACCATGTTCGACAAGCGGATGAACGTCTCAGGCGCTTCCCTGCTGGAGTTGAAGGAGAAGTCCGGCGACCTCGCCTTCAGCACCGTCATTCACGCGCAGGCCAAGCTGGAAGAGTCCCCTTTCGTGCATCAGCCAATTCAGGTCTACGCCCCGAACACCCGCGGCGCACAGCAGTACGCCGAGCTGACGGATGAAATCCTGGAACGTGTCGGCATGGCGGCGAACGCCCCGCACCTGAGCGTGGTACAGAAGTGATGAAAGAGACCAAGCCCAAACCCCGAGCCTCTAAACTTCCCCTCCGCGAACCCGCGAAGCCGCTGGAACAGCCAGAGGCAAGACCCCTCGACCCGGGCCATCCGATATTCAACTTGGTGGGACCGGCGAAGGCGGCGCAAGATGAACCCACGCCACGCACCCCACCCACGCCACCCACGGACGCCACGCACCCCATCTCACCGGAGCGTGACTTTACCAAGGTTCCTAACTCGCTGGCACGCGACGTGGTACCGCTCGGGCATTTCATAGGCAAATCCAAACAGCTCTACGACTGCCTTTATCAGAGGACGCGAGGGGCCATTGTGCCGACGCGCCGGCTTGCCATCTCGAAGCCCGACCTGATGAGGGCCAGCGGCATCGGCTCGGAGCGAACGCTGCTCAAGAATGTCGCGCACCTCAGAGACCTAAGACTCCTTCGGGTGACGTACACGGATGGGCGACACGAGGGCAATACGTATGAAGTTTTCACACCCGAAGAAGTTGGATTACGTACCCCACCCACGCCACGCACCCCACCCACCGAAGGCACCCCACGCCACGCACGGGTGGAACTACCCCCCGTACCCCCCGTAGAAAGTGGGGTGCGTGGCGTGGGTTCTGAGTCTTTAGAATCAACAACATCCGGGGATTCCAAGACTTCTTTTAAGACTAAAGAAGAAACTATTGATGATGAGGCATTCGCCGACCTGATTGACCTTCTCAGACAGGCATCAGCCGATTTAACGGGGAAGTCGCCGAAAGCGGCTGACCGGGAACGCTGGCGCGAAATCGGGGAAGTTCTTACCACAGAACTCAGAATTGCCGCCAGCCGCACTACCGTTTCGAGTGTGCCCGCCTTCTTAGCCGAGCACCTGCGAAGGCGCCTGTGGAAGATCGACAAACGCCAAGCTTTGGCCGAAGGGAGGGAACTGCCAGGCCAGACCGCTAACAATGAAACGCCCCCGCCGAACGTTCGTGAATGCCCAGACTGCGGGGGGACGGGCTGGTGGTACCCGGAAGGGCAGGAGCGCGGCGTCTCAAAGTGTAGGCACTCGAAACTCGCGGATGTATCCCGCACTCAATAATCAACCTCGCAGATTACCTATGTTTCACAGGGTTTCACATACCATAACTACCCCGAACTAGCATTTACTCAATCCTCAGAATTCTTTATCACACCATTTTTGGTAATATTGCTGGATGACAACTTTGTCCTGACGAGACTTACAAAATGCCCGCATATCACGACGTTTCACGGCGTTTCACAGTAGTACAAATTAAGCGATAAAATCACTTAGTTATGAAAAACTTTTTATTTCCCCATTTTAATACGCCAATTCCGATAATAGATAAGAACATTACCGCATCGAAAGAACCTGAATTCCAATAAAATCAGAAATTTATGCTCCTAAGCAAATTGATGTGGGGGACACGGAATGGGCTCTGCTAAACTGCTTACGTACCTCAGTTTTCGTTCTTACTCGTAGGGTTATTTATCTGCCTTCTAGCGGCCGCAGTGGTCATGCGTATCTGGCGCCGTAGACGACGCCGCTACACGTCCGACCGGTGCGAGTGGTGGGCTGGCTAGACCATATTTCTCACCCGCTTCTCGCTCCCTTCTTCTGATCATTCGCGAACTACGAGTCGGATAGTTAATCGACAAGATGCTCTGCGCTAGGTCCTCACTCGTCTCTCGCACCGCCTACAGAGCCACGTTTCACGCGCGAGCGAATCATGGAGCCGCGAGTCGACGGGAGGAAACTCTTCGCTGGTCTGATGCAGCGGCAGCGGACAGCGGCAGTGAGTCTTAGCCATCTATCAAGCTGTAGAGACTGTGCACTGTATTAGTCGGGGAGAATAAATGCGTATGCTGAGGCGTAATTAGGTAGGGTAAGGGAGTTCATCAGGAGGCGAGCGTTACTTCAGCGTCAGCGGCCCGGCCCCATCTTCAGTTGCCTTATTCGACGAGTTGCAGCTTTCGACGAGATGCTTATGTCCACTTGGGGTGGCAGAGACACCCCCATAGTCGTGAAACATGAGAGAGGCATCTTATTTAACATAAGATGGGTGTAAATCATCGTTTCTCATCTATTGTTTCCACTACTAGAACAATTCTGGAATCTTAATGGGAGCGGGAAAGGCTGTCTGCCTGCTCCTGTCCTGCCGCGCGGGGTTACTTTCAGACGGCGCAACCTGCATAGAATCTGACGTCAGAGGCATACGTTCTGCGCTCAATTTCCAGTCCGGCGAACCGGACTTGGGAAGTCCGGTTTTTCATACCCCGGGCATGGTCATTTATGCCCTAACGCCCGAAAAATATAAGAAATTACGAGACTGCGTGGCTTTCAACGCTTGGCACGCCGGCTGCACTGGTCTGGAAGCGAGGCGACCAAAGCGGCTTCGCCGGAGTGAAGTTGACATCAACAGTTCCACCCTGATGCTGACAGAAGGAGGTCAACAGCTATGCCGAGGGCCAGACAATCTCTAACGAGCCAGAGACTTAGGCAGAGGTACGCGTGGTTGCCGCGGGGGAAAATTTGCATCCGTGCCGTGCACCACGTCTTCCACCCCAAGCTCGAACAGGAGGAGCAGGACGACAACGGCGGATGGATACATGTGCGCCTGATAACGGTCGAGAGCTAGTCGCGCGGGCCGCATCTTTACTTTTGGAGGGTGCACATGTGTACATCAGAGGGAGTTATCGGTGGCGACCTACACACGGCCACAGGACTTGGTCACCGGTCGCTTCAGACGGATGGGCAGTCGGCAGGATTTTCGGATCACGCCGTCCGGAAATCCCGCCGCTGCCGCCCTTCTCTCAACGGTGAAGGCTTCGTGGCTCGGGCCAGCGCGTACCGCTCCCCGCCGGGAGGGCGACCGGCCTTTAACGGCCTCGAGCGCGCACACGCCAAATCTCCCCGCGTTGAAACTCCGCAGCCTCCCAAGACACCTAGCCTCCCACATCCCTTGGAAATACTTCTCCCGACTTTATCCCCGAACGATCGCGGCTACTTCCCCGGCGCGGGTTGGCCCGCACGAGAAGGAGTTGGCGGAAGCCCTGTGCGGGCGGAGGGGTGTACTCCCCGTCTGTCGCTCAGAGCTTCGCTTCGTAGGCTGCCGCCAGCCCGGGCAGGAGAGGAGGGTAAGCCTTGAATACGTTCGCGTCGTTTACATGCCTCGCCGTCACGAGCCTCGACACCTTAGCCGAGATCATCAAGGCACACCGGTCGTCCGTCTTCATGCTGTCGACGGTGGTCGCCGCCCTCTTCTCGTTCCTGATGTGGGTGGCGTACCGACGTATCAAGACCGAGAAGTGGATGAAATTCTTCTCATGGTCGTTTGGCCTGCTCTCCCTACAGTACCTGCTGTTCCTCATTGACTGGTTCCGCAACGTCCATCCCGGCGCGCCCGCCGCCGCCCAGGCCAGCACGACCGACAGCGCGGTCTTCATCCTAGTCATTCACCTAGTCTCGATGGTAAACAACTTGTGCGCCGTGGCCGCAGCTCAGGACATCGAGAACAAGAGCCACCTAGTGCCGCGGACGGCAAAGGTGCTCGCAGTCGCTGCGATCTTCACGACCCTGTTCATATTCCTCTTCCCACTAGAAAATTCGCTCGCTAACATACTCCTCAGTCGTGGCATCGCTTCCATCTTCTCGGCCTATTGTCTGTTCAAAGTTGGGTTCGCAATCTTCGCCAACATTAGCATCCGGCGTCACCGGCGGATGGCGCTAGGGGCCGTGCTCGTCGCGTGCGTCTACGCGTTCCTCCAACTCGCGTACGGCGCGAGCCCGCTGTTGGCCATCATGTCACTGACGGAACTCCCCTTCGAGGAACGGCTCGACCGGTTCGACATGCTACTGCTGGGGCTCGCGCTGCCCCTCAAGTTCTTCCTCTGTGGATTCGCCTACCTGCTGGTAATGCGTTTTTTCGAAACGCTGAACGAGGTGCGGAGTCTGCCTAAAGGGGACGAGGAACTGCGGCAGGACTATCTCTCGACCAACGGGGTCGCTAGGCTCATCGCTGGCAAGCTTGGCGACGAACACCACACCGCGCGATCGGGTGTCGCCGACGACGGCGCGCGGCGGGGGGGCGGCTTCGTCAACATCATCGTGAAGCTGCCGGGCGAGGTTAATAAAAGGGTGGCCTGCATTCCCTGGCCCAACGCGGAGCCGGAGCGGCGGGCCATCACATTCGACTGGCCAGACCCGAAGAGCTTTTCGCGCAGGATGGTTAAAGACACTTCCGACTCTCGGACGGACGAGCCGGCGAAGTCGGAGCCGTACGAATGGGAAGAGTTGCTCCCCTTCGCCGGTAAGGTGATGACCGAGTCGGCGCGGCGGGAGTTCATCTGGCGGAGGGACAACCCCGAAACGCACGACAGCGACATCCCTTACGATGGCGACCTCAAGTCTATCGCCCACGTGGCAATCATCTCTCACGGCGCGGTTGTCGGCTGCCTCCAGATCGCCCGCGCCAAGTACCGGTTCAGCCCGATGGCCGTCCGCCAGATTCGGGAGATTGCCAACCTCCTCGCGCCCGCCATCCAAGCTTACCGCGAACTGGCCAGCCTCGATCAGATGAGCATTCGCTTCGCTTGGAAGCAGGCCGAGGAGGCCACCTACTCTCCGGCCGAATCAACCAAGGTCATCGCGGACATCATCCACGACGTCTTCGCGCCCCATGTCACGCGGCTCCACATGGACTTCGGCTTCTATAGTCAGCAGCCGTACTACGTCGGCGAGCCGTATGCGAATGTGCTCCTCGGGAAGATGAAGGGCGAGTGCGACGGGAAGGAGTGGGAGAAGATTACCGCGCACATCTACGCGAACACGTCGGAGTATAGGCTGTTGAAGAAACAGTTCACGGCGCGGGTCACCGAAACCATAAGCACCAACGCGGCGCACCACGGCGTTAAGGATCGGTTCATTACGGGCAACATGATTCTCGCCATCAACGACAGGGACGACGAGTACAGGCGCGCGGCCCTGGGCGTCACCTACCTGCAACGCAAGACCGCCTCGACCATCGCGGCCGACGCCTACCTCGACTTCGCGCGCGACTACTACAACGAGCTCCTCAAGCAGCTCGGCAAAGAGCTGAGCCAGAGGCGGCGCAACGTCGCCGAATGGTTCAAGCCGATTGATCTCATGCTCAAGAACGCCGGGCTGCTGTGGGTCGTCGTGTCGCAGAAGAAGAAGGGCGGGAAGCTAGGCGACGACGTGGGCATGTACATCCTGCAACACTTCAGCCAGTTGGCGGGGAAGGAGAACCCTGTCCCCCCCATAGGCGAGATTAAGATTACCCACCACCCGCTCAGGACCAAGTACAAAAAGACCAGCCATGTCCTCAGGCTCGACCTGCTCGATTCTGACTGTTACATGTGGCTCGGCGTGGAGCGGCCGGACTTCGGGCCCGAGCTAGACTTCTCATCGCCGTGGCGGACGTTCCTCGTCAACTTCGCCCAGATAGCCGACGCCGCACTGTCGCGCATCATCCTGCCGGAGAAGTTCCAGCTCCAACTCGAAACGGCGCAGCT
>JBEVKV010000323.1:0-13502 GCA_040509515.1 Pyrinomonadaceae bacterium
CGCGACTTGGAACTTACTTTTAGTCGAAGAGTTTCTGCTCGACGGCGGTCGCGGCCTTCCTCGCCGAGCCCTTCGTCGCCTTCTGCTGCGAGGGGTGCTGCGCGAGGTGTTCGGCGTTGAGGCCGAGTTCGCGGAGCAGGCCGGCGAACTTCTTCGCGCCGTGCATGGTGATGATTCGCTGCGCGCCGGACTCGCGCGCGAGGCGGACGAGGTCGTCGTAGTCGGCGTGGTCGGACAGCGGCAGCACCAGATCGACGCCCTTGTACATGTAGGGCGCGCTCTTGCTCACCGCCCAGCCCGTCAGCATGATGAGGTATCGGCGCGGGATGTTAAAAACCATCGGCTGGCGGCGGCAGCCCGGCGGCGCGATGAGCACGCGCCCCTTCAAATGCTCGCGGTCGTAGCGTTCGTACTCGCCCGAGAACTCGACGCCGCACTCGCGATAAATCTCCGCGACGTTCCAGACCGCGCCGTGGAGCGTCACGCGGTAGCCGCGCCGCAGCAGAAGCTCAAGCGCCTCCTGACTCTTCCCCAAAGCGTAGGCCAGAACAATCGGCACCGCGTCGTCCGAGAGCGCACGGTCGCACGCGGCGTAGAGCCGGTCGTAGGTCGCCACGTCGGGCGGGAAGCGGTACTGCGGGTCGCCGAACGTCGACTCCATGACGAGCGTGTCGCACGGGACGACGACCGCCTGCTCGGCCGCGACGTTGGGGCGCAGCTTGATGTCGCCCGTGTAGACCAGACGCTCGCCGTCGGCCTCGACGAGTATCTGCGCCGAGCCGAGACAGTGCCCCGCCGGGTACATCGTCAGCGCGTAGCGGCCGTAGTCGCGCCGCTCGCCGTACGGCAGCGCCTCGACCTCGGCCTCGCCGCGCCGGTGCCGGAAGAGCCGCGCCGTCTCGGGCGTGGCGACTATCGCGCGGTGCTCCGCGATGTGGTCAGAGTGCGCGTGCGAGATGACGCAGCGCTCACGCGTCCCGTCGGCGTCGAACCACAGATCGAGGTCGGGCAGATAGAGCCCGTCCCTGTACTCGACTCTCAACAAACCTTCACCCCGCTTGTCAGTCGGGCGCGCGCGCCTTGCCGCGCGCGCCCGGGTCGTTTATTTTCGGGAGCAGTCTGACAAGGATTATAGCCTAATGGAAGACGAAGTCCCGAAGCAGCCGGGGGAGCCGGCGGCCGCGCCCGAGCCGGAGCCGCAAGGCGACGACGCGCCGCCCGCGTCGCCGCAGAGGCGTCGAGAGACGCGCCGGCTGATGCGCGCCGAGGTCTACTACTCGGCGGGGCTCGCGGCCTTCGCCGTGCTCGCCGTGCTCGCCAACGTCTACGCCTACTTCGACTGGGACTTGCGGCTGGCGCGCTTCATACAGTCGGCCGACTCTCCGGCGTGGAGCGAGTTCATGCGCCTCGCCTCGCGCTTCGGCGACAGTTGGCGACCGCACGCGCTCGCCGGGTTGACGGGGCTGCTGTTCCTCCTTCGGCGGCGTCGCACCGAGTGCTTCGCGCTGGCGCTGAGCGCGGGCGGCGGCGCGCTACTCGGGCGCGGCTTCAAGATGCTCATCGGGCGGCCGCGCCCGACGGCCGAGCTGGTCGGCCTCTCCTACCGCACGGACGACATGAGCTTCCCCTCCGGCCACGTCGTCTTCTACGTCTGCTACTTCGGCTTCATGTTCTTCGCGGCCTACGCGCTGCTGCCGCGCAAGACCTTGCGGCGGCGGGTGGCGCTCGTCGTCACGGCGCTGCCCGTGCTGTTCATCGGGCTCTCGCGCGTCTCCCTGCGCGCGCACTGGCCGAGCGACGTGCTCGGCGCGTACCTCCTGAGCGGCGTCTGGCTCGGCATCTGCGTCGACCTCTACCGCCGCTGGAAGCGCCGCGCCACCTTCCACACCGAAGAGGAAGTTAAGGTCGAGGAGGCAGGCGACGAGACGAATGCCGGTTGAGCCCCTTCGGGAGCCCAATCATCACTCATTACTTACGACCCGGCACAAAAAGGTTGACCCGGGCGCGGGATTTGTTATAGAAATCACGGCTGTTTTCCCACACCAACATCCGACCCCTCGCGAAAGGAAACACAGATGAAAGGCAGAAAGCAAAAGGCTCAGGCGGTTCCCCCGCCGGACGCGGCCATTCCGTTCTTCGCGCGCTTCCTCGAAGACCAGCACAGCGGCGACGCCGCGGCCAAGCCCGCGACCCAGTTCGCTACCCTCAAGTACCCTTCCGACCGCGACGAGTGGGAGGACAACACTTCCAACTACGTGGAGGCCGCGCCGACCGAGGCCGCGCCTTCGCGCATGACGCTCAAGTACCCTTCCGACCGCGACGAGATAGACTGGTACGACGTGCCCCGCGGGAACGCGGCGGACGCGCGGTAGCCCTCCGGCTCCGAAGTCTTGGAAGGGGGAGGGATTGATTCGTCGGCTCGACGGCTCGCCGATTCGATTAAGAGATGAGCCGGTGAGTCGTTGACTCGACGAATCAATCCCTCCCCCTACGTCCTTCCGACCCTCCCGCCTCCCTTATGACCCGAAGCCCGCTCGTCCTGCTCGTCACGCACAGCGGAGACTATTTCACGGTTGAACGCGTCGCGGAGGCGCTCGCGCGTCGCGGCGCGCGTGCGCTGCGGTTCGACACAGACCTCTTCCCCGAAGAGGTCGGGCTGTCGGCGGCGCTCGGGCCGGACGGCGCGGAGAACTTCATCCGCGTCGGCGGCGAAGAGGTCGGGGCGGCGGAGGTGAGCGCCGTCTGGGCGCGCAGGAACTGGCCGCCGCGGCTGAGCGAGCGACTGGACGAACGCTTCCGCGCAGCCTGCGTGCGCGAGTCGGGCGCGGCGCTCGAAGGCTTCTTCGACGGCCTGAGCGGCGCGCGATGGGTGAACGACCCTCTGCGCGAGCGCGCCGCCGAGAACAAGCTCCTGCAACTCCGCGTCGCGCGCGAGGCCGGGCTCGACATCCCGCCGACGCTCCTGACGAACGACGCCGCGCGCGCACGCGCCTTCTACGAGGCGGAGGGCGGCGGCGTGGTCGCCAAGCTCCTGCGCCCGCTCTCGGTCTCGATGAACGAGGCTCCCTTCTTCGTCTACACGAGCGACGTGCGCGCCGAAGACATCGAGGCGCTCGACTCGCTGCGCCACTGCCCCGTCGTCTTCCAGCGCAAGATAGAGAAGCGGCGCGAGCTGCGCGTGGCCTACGTCGCCGGCAGCCTCTTCGCGGGCGCGCTCGACGCGCGAGACTCCGCACGCGGGCGCACAGACTGGCGGCTGGCCGAGCCGTCCGAATGCTCGTGGGCGGGCGCGTCGGTCGGGCCGCCGACGGCCGCGCGGCTCAAAAAACTCATGCGCCGGCTCGGCCTCGACTACGGCGCGATTGACTTGATAGAGACGCCCGACGGCCGCCACGTCTTCCTCGAAGTCAACCCCGGCGGCGAATGGGGCATGCTCGAACACGACCTCGGCCTCCCCATCTCGGAGGCCATCGCGGACGCCTTGTTAAGTGATAAGTGATGAGTGATAAGTGATGAGAAAGAAGAAACGGGCCTTGTCTTCTCTTATCACTCATCACTCATCACTTATCACTCAAAAAAACTTATGACGACGGTTCTCATCATCACGCACAGCGGCGACAACGAGGCGGTCGAGTCCGTGGCGCGCGCGGTCGCCGAGCGCGGGGGCCGCGTCGCGCGGCTCGACACAGACCGCTTTCCCACGGAGGCGCGGCTGGCGGCGCGCTACGGCGGCGCGGAAGCCGAACGCGTGACTTTTCCGGCGGGCGCGGCGGGCGCGGGCGAGTTCGACTTGAGCGAGGTCGGGGCCGTGTGGCACAGGCGTCTGAGCGTGGCCGCGCGCGTGCCGCGCGAGATGGACGCGCAGTTGCGCGCCGCCTCGGTGGGCGAGTCGCGCGCCGCGCTGCTCGGCGTCCTCGCGGGGCTGACGGCCTTCCGCGTAGACCCGGAGGCCGCCATCCGGCGCGCCGAGCACAAGCCGCTCCAACTGCGCGCCGCGCGCGAGCTGGGGCTCGAAGTCCCGCGCACGCTCGTCACGAACGACCCCGCGGCGGCGCGCGACTTCTACGCGGAGTGCGGCGGCCGCGTGGTCGCCAAGATGCTCTCCTCCTTCGCCGTCTACGACCGCGAGGGGCGCGAGAACGTCGTCTTCACAAACCCAATCGGCCCCGAAGACCTCGAAGACCTGTCGGGACTGAGCCTCTGCCCGATGACCTTTCAGGAGCGCGTCGAGAAGAGGCTTGAGCTGCGCGCGACCGTCGTCGGCCGGCGTGTCTTCACGGCCTCGATAGACTCGCAGTCGTCGGCGCGCGCGGCGCACGACTGGCGGCGCGATGGCGTCCGGCTCATCGACGGGTGGCGGCCTTACCGACTCCCGCCCGAAGAAGAGGCACGGCTGCTCGCGCTGATGGACTACTTCGGCCTCAACTACGGCGCGGCCGACTTTATCCTCACGCCCGAGGGCCGCCACGTCTTCCTCGAAGTCAACCCCTCGGGCGAGTTCTTCTGGCTCGACGGCCCGGAGCTTCCCATCTCGGATGCGCTCGCCGACGTGCTCCTCGGCCTCGCGCCCCGGCGCGAATAAATTGAAGGCTAGCGCGAGTAGACTTCGGCGGCCGGGACGCCGTCGATGAAGACTTGGTGCTCAAGCGTGAAGGCGGCGCGGACGCGCTCCATCTCGTCGCGGTTCTCGAAGTAGGTGCGGCCGCGCTGGAGGATGACGTAGACGGGCGGGGCTTCGGCGGTCGGGTCGAAGTTTGGGTCGGAGACGACGCGCGAGCGCAGGTCTTGGCGGCCGTAGCGCGCGAGGTAGTAGCGGACGACGCCCGGCGTCTCGTGCGCGACGGTCGCGCCGCGCGGCGCGTTCGCGGCGACGTACTCGATGGCCTCGCGCAGCCCCGCGTCGTAAAACTCGTCGTGCGGGAAGTAGTAGCCGGGCTCGCGCGGCGAGAGCGCGTTCGTGTAGAGCGAGTAGTGCGGGGCCGACCGCAGCGCCGCGTAGGCCGGCGCCCCCACGAAGAGCGCGAGCGCGAACGCCCACGCGCACGCGGCGAGCCTCGTCCCCGAAAGTCTCCCCGCGCCCGGAAGCCCGCCCAGCCGCCGCGCCAAATCCGCCACGCCCACCGCCGCCGTCATGTAGACGAAGGGCATCAGGCTCAGCGTGTAGCGCAGCCACTTCGCGCCGAACAGCGAGTAAGGCACGACCCAGAAGAGGAGCATGAAGAGGAGGAACGCCGCGCCCGGCTCGCGCCGCCGCCGCCAGAGCGCCCAGAGCCCCGCCGCGAACCCGACGAGGACGGGCACCGGCGTCTTCGTCACGAGGTAGAGCAGGTAGAAGTAGACGGGCGTCGCGCTGAACGGCCCCTTCGAGACGACGTTGTGGTACAGCGTCCCGCCCATCAGGTAGCCGTGGTGCGTCAAAAGCTGTTCGCTCGAATAGGCCGAAAGATATCCCCACGTCTGCGGCAGGAGCACGGCCGGGTTGGCGGCGAGGAACGTGGCGGCGACGACGACGTAGAAGAGCGCGGGCGTGTTCCCGCGCGGCTCGCCCGGCCGGCGCTCGCGGACGTGAAAGAGGTAGTGGTAGAGCATGTTCAGCCCGAAGTAGTGCGGGAAGTACTTCGACGCGAACATCAAGCCCCACGAGACGCCGCTCAGGACGTAGTTCCGCTTCTTCGTCTTCCGCTCGTACCCGCTCGCCTGCTTCGCGCGGACGTAGAAGTAGAGCGCGAAGAGCATGAAGAAGACGAGCAGCGTGTCCTCCTTCGCCACGCGGTTGAAGGTGACCGCGCCGACGCCCGTCGCCCACAGCGCGGCGGCGACGAGCCCCGTCCGGCGGTCGAAGAAGGCCGCGGCCAGCAGGAAGACGGGGAAGACCGTGAGCGAGCCGAAGAGGACGTTGGGGAAGCGTATGGCCGCCTCGTCGCTCACGTCGAGGGATGTGAGCTGGTCGCCCTGAGGCGCGCGCGCGTTCCATGCGCGGGCGGCCTTAACGGAGACGAAGATGAGCGCCTTCATCACCATCGGGTGCTCGGCGTTCTCCGTGATACCGCCGCGCTCGTAGGCGCGCACCGCTTCGAGCTTGTTGATCTCGTCCTCGGCGAGCCCCGCGCGCGCGAGCCCACACACGCGAAGCCCGAACCCGACGGCCGCCAGCGCGAGCAGCGCCGCGAGCGCGTAACGCCCCGCGGCCTCACCGGAACCAAGCTCGAACGGTCTCGACAAACGGCAAACCCCCTGGGCGGCGAACCTTCGGTGAAGCTTCGGCGAACCTTCAGGACTCGGGGACGGCTTCGGCGCGCGTCTTCTCGCCGAGCGCGGCGGCGCGCGCGCGCTCGGCCTCCTCGGCCACGCCGCGCAGCGAGAGCCCGCGCGCGACGAGCAGAGAGACGCCCGCCGCCATCCAGAAGACCAAACGCGCCTTGCGCACGATGGCGAGCGTGACGCCCGCCGCCATCCCGAAGGCGAGCACGCGCGCGAGGTGCCCCGTCCCCAGTTCGTCTATCCCGGCGCGCAGCGGCACGAACTTGAAGACGACCGTGATGACGCGGTTGACCGACTCGAAGAGGAAGGCCGAGAGCGCGGACGGCCGCTCGCCCGCGATGAGCCAGATGGTCAGGTAGCCCTCGGCCACGCCGAGCGCGTGGAACGCCGCCTGGCACATGACGATGAGCGGGAAGCGGCGCTGGTTGCGACCGTAGAAGCCGTAGATGCGCTCCTCGAACGCCGTCACGCGCGCGAGCCTCCGCTCGAACGCCTTCCGCCCCAAACCCCTCGCGGCCGTCCAGCGCAGCGCCGCGCTCAGGAACCTCCACTCGCGCTTGAGCGCGTAGGCCGCGAAGGCGACGAAGAGGCCCGCGCCCGCGACGATGCCGTAGCTCGAATAGCGCAGAACCTTCGGCAGCGGGAACGCCGCCAGCAGCGCCGCCGCGCCGCAGAAGACGAAGAACGCGACCGAGAGCATGTAGAAGATGTTCTCGACGGCGATGGCCGAGAACGTCGCGGCGAAGGGGACGCCGCGCCGGCTCGCCATCGCGGCCTTCGTCGGCTCGCTCACCACGATGCCGAGCGGGACGACGTTCCCGGCCGCGTCGCCGATGAGGTACGCCTTGAAGGCTTCCCAGAAGCCGAGCCGGTGCGGCTGCTCGAAGCAGAGCGTCCACGCTTCGGCGCGCACCGCGAAGCGCAGGCCGGCGAGCACGATGATGGCGGCGAAGCCCCAGCCTATCTTCGAGATGTTCGACCAGATTTCGCCGGGGCCGGCCCGCCAGACGAAGTAAGCGAAGAGCCCGAGCCCCGCCAGCGCGAAGGCCGCGCCCGCGGGCGCGAGTCTCTTCGACGCGCCACCCTCTTTCAACTTCTCTGCCATCTACTTCAGACCGCTACGGCGGCCGCGCCGCACGCGGATTTCCCCCTCTCAGGCGGGCGAGTGCAAGATACGCCACAAACCGCCCCGCCACAAACCGCCCGCCCGCCGTGCACGCTAACTAAAACCGTGCCACGCCGCGCGGCCGCGCCGGAAGCGTACTAAGGGGCGGGAAGCGACCGACGACGGCGCGAGATTTTTGCTGCCGCTGAAAGGCATATGCTGCGTCCGCGCGCGCACACAAGCGGCGCGCAAATTTCTCAAAAAATCTTTTACTTTTTCCCCCTCCGAGGCGTCTTAGGTATAGTATTAGCGGCGGGACGCGTGCGGGGCCGGCGGAACTTGAGCGGCCACGCGGCCCGCCGAAGACAAACTGCCCTTCTTTGTCTCGGGGTTTAGCACGACAATCGCCCGGGCGTCCTCGCAGACTTCCGCGCGGGCCAGAGTTTTTCGACAGGAGAGTTTTACGCTTGAGTAAGAGAAGCGTTGCCCGCCTCACGCTGTTCTGTGTTGCGCTCGCGTCGGTCGTCGCGCTCTGCGCGGCGGCGAGTGCTTCGATGGCCCCGCGCGCACAGTCGTCGGGCCAGACCTTCGTCCTCACGGACTTCGGCGCGGTGGGCGACGGCGTCACCGACGCCGGCCCCGCGCTTCAGGCCGCGCTCGACGCGCTGGCCGCCGCGGGCGGCGGCACGCTGCAAGTCCCCGCCGGCCGCTACGCCATCGTCACGCCCGTCTCGAAGAACTTCGGCGGCCTCGCGTCGCCCGTAGACATCACCGGCGTCGTCTCGACCACCGAGCCCGCGCCCCCCACGGCCGGCGGGGAGGAGCTGACGCGCGGGCTCAACCTGACCTCGGAGTTTCTGCCGCGCACCGGCGCGAACGGGCTGGCCGTCGTCATCAGCGGGCTCAAGAGCCTCACCATCCGCGAGCTGGCCTTCGTCGGCACGCCCGACGTTCAGGACGACGCGCTCGTCACGCTTTACTTCGACAACGTGGACGCGGCCGTCGTGCGCCACTGCGAGTTCTACGGGCTGGCGAGCTTCAACGGCGCGATGGTGATGGCCCGCCGCACCTCGCTCAAGATAGAGCGCAGCGTCTTCCTCGGCAGCGTCACCAACAGCGGCACTTACTCCTCGGTCGTGCAGAACATCGAGTGGAAGGGCGTCGCGCTCTCCGACACCATCTTCGCCGACTACGGGCAGCGCCCCGACCTGTTCAGCAAGACGGGGCTGGTCGCGCCCTTCGCGTGGGTCAACCTCGGCAACGCCGCCCCCCCCGACAACGAGAGCCCGCGCCGCGAGGCCAGCTTCCACAGAGTCTTCTTCGACGAGGGCGCACTGAGCGCCATCGCCAGCACGCCCTCTTTCTTCTCGCCGCCGAGCGCGCCCATCGACCTCTTCTACGTCTCGACGCTGCGGATGAACGTCTCGAACCTCAACACCTCCGGGCTCTACCTGACCGAGCTTCGCGGCGCGCTCATCGAGGACGCGGGCTTCGGGTTGAGCACGCGGACGCTGACGGCCGTCAACCTCCTCAACGCCGGCAGCACCATCCTCTCGCGACTCCAGTGCAGCAAGGCCGTCTCGACGGTGCTGGCCGACGCGGCGACCCAGCGCCTCGTCGCCATCAACGTCGCCTGCCCGATCATCAACTCGCAGGCCCCCGTGACGCGCGTCTTTCAGGCGGCGACCCCCGACGACGACCCCGTCCGCTACGTCGCCTCGCGCTTCCAGACCGCCCTCGGCCGCGCGCCCGACCCGGCCGCGCACCACTACTGGGCCGACCGCATCCTGCGCTGCGACTCCAACGCCTCGTGCGTCACGAGCGAGCGCTCGGCGCTCGCCGCCTATCTGGCGTCGAACCCGCAGCCGACCTTCAGGCTCGAAGGCCGCGCGACCGACGAGTTGGGCAGCCCCGTCGAGAACGTGCGCGTCACGCTCTCCGGCTCGCAGTCGGTCGAGACGTTCACGGACGCCGACGGCCGCTACCACTTCACGGGTCTCCCGACGAGCGGCATCTACACGGTCGCCGCCGAGAAGCGTCACTACACCTTCGCGACGCCGCAGCAGACGATCACGACCCCCGCGGGCGCGCGCACCGTGAACTTCCCCGCGACGGTCAAGCGTTACCAGATAGGCGGCCGTCTCGCCGACGACGCCGCGCGCGGCATCGCGGGCACGACCGTCACGCTCTCGGGTACGCGCAACGCGACCACGACGACCGACCCGAACGGCTACTACACTTTCAGCGCGCTGCCGGCGGGCGGGGCCTATACCGTCACCCCCTCAAGCACGCGCTACGGCTTTTTGCCCGCGTCGCAGACGGTCGCCGACCTTGAGGCCGACCAATTTCTCACCTTCAACGCCGGCCCGCTCTTTTACACCATCAACGGGCAGGTGATCGCCTCGACCGGCGGGGTTCTGGGCGGCGTCACCGTCTCGCTCGCCGGGTCGAAGACCGCGACGACCACGACCAACTCGCAGGGCATTTTCACCTTCGTCGACGTGCCGCGCGGCGGCAACTACACCGTCACGCCGGGCCCGACCGTCGGCTACACCTTCAGCCCCGCGTCGCGCAGCTTCAGCAACCTCGCCGCCGATCAGGGCGGCAACTTCACGGGCACGCCGACGAGCTACAGGCTGACCGGGCGCGTCACCTCGGGCGGCGCGGCGCTCTCGGGCGTCACCGTCAACGTCACGGGCTCGCAGGCCGCGACGCTGACCACCGACGCCAACGGCAACTACTCCGTGATGCTGCCCGCCAACGGCAACTATACCGTCACGCCTTCGAGGAGGCACTACACGTTCGCGCCCGCGTCCACGACCGTCAACCCGCTCGCCTCCGACCGCGCGGCCGACTTCGCCGCGACGCTCAACCGCCACAGGATTTCAGGCCGCGTCACCCGCGCGAACGGGCAGGCGATGTCCGGCGTCGCCGTGGCGCTCTCGGGCTCACAAACGGGGACGACGACCACCGACGCCAACGGCGACTACAGCTTCGCGAACCTGCCGGCGGGCGGCAACTACACCCTTACGCCCACGCGCGCGGGCTACGGCTTCAACCCGGCGTCGCGCGCCTTCAACGACCTCGGCGCGGACGCAAGCGCGCCGTTCGTCGTCACGCCGTCGAGCTTCAACATCACGGGGCGCGTCGCCTCCGGCGGGACGGGGGTGTCGGGCGTCACGGTCACGCTCTCCGGCTCGCGCATCGCCACGACGACGACCGACGCGGGCGGCAACTACTCGCTCGCGGTCACGTCCGAGGGCACCTACACCGTCACGCCCTCGAAGCAGCATTACACCTTCGCGCCCGCGTCGCTGAGCTTCACAGACCCGCTCTCGAACAAGACCGCCGACTTCGCCGCGACGATCAACCGCCACAAGATTTCGGGGCGCGTCACCCGCGCGAACGGGCAGGCGATGTCCGGCGTCGCCGTCACGCTCTCGGGCGCGCAGACGGCGACGGCGACGACCGACGCCAATGGCGGTTACAGCTTTACGAACCTGCCGGCGGGCTCCGACTACACGGTCACGCCCGCGCGCGCCGGCTACGACTTCACACCCAAGTCGAGGCCCTTCGTCGCGCTCGGCGCCGACCAGACGGCCGACTTCACGGTGGCGCCCATCAACGTCGCCATCGCGGGCCGCGTCACCTCGGCCGGCGTGGGACTCTCCGGCGTCACGGTCGCGCTCTCCGGCGCGCGCACCGCGACCTCGACGACCGACGCGGGCGGCGCTTACACGTTCACGGTCACGTCCGAAGGCACGTACACGGTCACGCCTTCGAGGACGAACTACACCTTCGCGCCCGCGTCGCAGAGCTTCACGAACCCGACCGCCGACCGCGCGGCCGACTTCGCGGCGTCGATCAACCGGCACGCCATCACGGGTCGGGTGACGAAGGCGGGCGGCGTCGGCCTCGCCGGCGCGACCGTCAGCCTCACCGGCTCGCAGACCGCCACGGCGACGACCGACGCGGGCGGCAACTACTCGCTCGCGGGGCTTGCGGCGGGCGGCAACTACACCGTCACCGCCTCGAAGGCCAACTACACTTTGACGCCCCCGTCGGCGACCTTTAACAACCTCGGTTCCGACCGCACGGCCGACTTCAGCGCGACGCCGCAGAATCTAAACATCGCCGGGCGCGTCACCGCGGCGGCGGGCGGCGGTCTCTCCGGCGTCACGGTCACGCTCTCGGGCGCGCGCGCCGCCACGGCGACGACCGACGCGGGCGGCAACTACTCCTTCAGCGTGCCGGCCGACGCCGACTACGCCGTCACGCCCTCGAAGCTGCACTACACCTTCACGCCCGCGTCGCTGAGCTTCAAGGCGCTCGACGCGAACAAGACCGCCGACTTCGCGGGCGCGCTCACCCGCCACACCGTCCGCGGGCGCGTCGCGGACTCGAACAACTACGGCATCGGCGGCGTCACCGTCACGCTCTCGGGCTCGCGCAGCGCGACGACCACGACCGACGCCGCCGGCGACTTCGCTTTCCCGAACCTCGACGAGACCGGCACGTACACGGTGACGCCGACGCTCCCGATGCTCGCCTTCGCGCCCGTCTCGCAGACCTTCGCCGACCTCGCCGCGGACGCCTACGCGAGCTTCATCGGCAACCTCGCCACATACAGAATCGCCGGCCGCGTGACCGAGCAGGGCGCGGCGCTTGCGGGCGTGAGGGTGACGATGGCCGGCACGCACCCGGCGCTCGGCCCGGTCGGCGCGGTCGCCACGACCGGCGACGACGGCACGTACTCGTTCGAGGCGCTGGCGGGCGGCGACTACGCGGTCACGCCGTCGAAGAAGAACTACTCGTTCGGCCCGCCGCAGGCCGCCTTCAAGGCGCTGTCGTCAGACCGCGCGGCCGACTTCGCGGCGACGCCGCTCCCGACCTTCGAGTTCGACGCGCCCGCCTATTCGGTCGCCGAGGACGCGGGCAGCGTCAACGTCACGGTCTTGCGCGTCGGCGACGCCTCGGTTGAGGTGACGGTCGTCTACCAGGCGCTCGGCGACACGGCGCGGCGCGGCGCGGACTTCCTCGCCTCCATCGGCCAGCTCACCTTCGAGCCCGGCGAGACCGAGAAGACCTTCTCGGTCTTCATCACCGACGACGCGTTCGTCGAAGACCAGGAGAGCTTCAAGCTCACGCTGATGCCGGGCGAGGGCGCGGCCGACGCCGAGGAGGCGACGGCGCGCGTAACCATCACGGACAACGATGCCTCGCCCGCCCTCTCCAACCCCATCGACGACGACGAGTTCTTCGTCCGCCAGCACTACCGCGACTTCTTCAGCCGCGAGCCCGACGCCGAGGGGCTCGCCTTCTGGACGGGCGAGATAAAGAAGTGCGGCGCCAACGCCGCGTGCCGCGAGGCGCGCCGCGTCAGCGTCTCGGCGGCCTTCTTCCTCTCGATTGAATTTCAGGAGACGGGCTACCTCGTCTACAGGTTCTACAAGACCGCGTACGGCCGCGCGCCCGAGCGCGTCGAGGAGTTCATGCTCGACGCGCGCGTGATGGGCGAGGGCGTCGTCGTCGGCCGACCCGGCTGGCAGCAACTGCTCGACGAGAACAAGGCGCACTCGGCGCGCGCCTTTGTCGGACGCGCCGAGTTCGAGGGGCGGTACCCGACCGCGCTGACGCCCGCGCAGTTCGTCGACACGCTCTTCCTGAACGCGGGCGTTACGCCGACCGACGCCGAGCGGCAGGCGGCCGTGGGCGACTTCGACGGGGCGGCGGACACCTCCGACGTGGAGGCGCGCGTACGCGCGTTGCGCCGCGTGGCCGAGAGCCCCGCCCTCTCGCGCGCCGAGACCAACCGCGCCTTCGTGCTGATGCAGTACTTCGGCTATTTGAGAAGGAACCCGGACGAGGCTCCGGACACGGACTTGTCCGGCTACAACCACTGGCTCGGCAAGCTCGTCGAGTTCGGCGGCGACTACCAGAAGGCCGAGATGGTCAAGGCGTTCCTCTCCTCCATCGAGTACCGCGGCCGCTTCGGCAACTGAAAGAAGTAGACGGCAGACGGTAGTCAGTAGATTAAAAGGCGGCGCGTCCCGGTCATCCGCCGAGCGCGCCGCCGGTCTTTCTGCTGACTACTGTGTAACGTCGGCCGTCTACTTTTTACCCCTTCCCCCGGCTT
>JBEVKV010000324.1:0-15937 GCA_040509515.1 Pyrinomonadaceae bacterium
GACGGTCGCGCCAGGATAGTCCGCGCCGAGCTTGTCGCGGTCGCCTTCGGCGAGCATGTTGACGAGTTCCTGATCGAAGTAGTCGTAGCGGCGCGACACTTCGGGGCGGACGCGCTTGTCGTACATCTGGCGCGAGCGGTCGATGTCCTCGCGCAGCCGCTCGTAGAGGTCTGAGGAGTCGCGCCCCTCGCGCACCTTCTGCTCGTTGTAGAGCTTTATCTCTGAGACGAGCAGGCGCGCGAAGCGCCGCGCCTCGTTGTGGAAACGCTTCTCGTCCTCGGCCACCTCGACGGGGAAGTCCATGTCCGCCGCGCCGTAGCGGCGCGAGCTGCCAAGAGGCGAGATGGGCTGCGCGGGCTCCGCCGTGGATGAAACTTCGGCCGGTGGGGCCGTGTGCGCCGCCTCGGGGCTCGCGCCGAAGAGCGCGGGCGTCTCGGGCTGGGGCGTGAACGCCGACGCGTGCTCGGGCTGAGTCGTGAAAGAATGCGACGACTCCGGCGCGGGCGGCTCGGCCGCGCGGCTCTCGGGCTCCGCCGTGAAGGCGTGCGCGGGCTCGTGCCGCGTCTCGGCGGCGATGGGCTGCGGCTCGAAGCCGAAGACGGCGGGCTGCGCCTCGGCCGCCGGGGGCTGCGCCTCGAACGCAGGGGCTTGCGGCCGCTCGGACTCTTCGCGCCGCGGCTCCTCTTCCCTGCGCGGCGGCTCTTCCTCGGCGCGCGGCGGCTCGGCGGGTCTGCGTGTCGGCTGCGGCGCGGCTGCGGCGGGGCGCGCGGGCGCGGCCTCGCCCGGCGCGTGGCGGCGCGAGCCCTGTAGCTCGACCGCCATCCCCGCGACGCGCACGAGCGTCTCGATGGCTTCGAGGTTGACGGCGTCCGCGTCCTGCCCCGCGCTGTCGGCGTAGAGCACGGCCACGGCCTTTTCGCGCGCGACCAGCGGGACGGCGACCATGCGGTGCGGCGGGTCGCCGCCGAAGTGCTGGTAAATGGTGTGGTCTTCGGCGTGCGAGCCGGGCTCGCCGGCCCACGTCGAGCGCGTCCGCGCGGCCTCGCCCAAAAGCGTGTCGGAGTGGACGGCCAGCGAGAGTTCGCGCACGGCGTCGTCGCCCACGGTGCCGGCCAGTCCGCGCGCGCGCCAGCCCGTCGCGCGCTCGTTCTTCACGACGAAGAAGGCGACGCGCGGCGCGAAGGCGGCGACGCGGTTGACGAGCGCGTTGAGGATGTCGGCCTGCGTGTGCTGGCCGTCCAACTCGTCCACGGCGGCCTTGATGAGCGCGATGTCGGAGGAGGCGCGGGCGCGCGAAGACTCCGCGGCGGCGGCCTCGATGCCGCGGTTGCGCGCGTTGCGCAGGTGCTCGGCGACGGCGACGGCGAGCGGGGCGTCCGGCGAGGCGGCCGGCTCTTCCAGCCGCTCGCCCATGCGCGAAAGCGCCTCGTTGAGCTGCGCGCGCAGGCGCTCCAACTCCTCCTTC
The DNA here is from genome assembly GCA_040509515.1 of Pyrinomonadaceae bacterium. Lineage (GTDB taxonomy): Bacteria > Acidobacteriota > Blastocatellia > Pyrinomonadales > Pyrinomonadaceae > QHXN01. The sequence goes on from JBEVKV010000324.1 coordinate 1,466, forward strand.
AAACCGCTCGTGCGCTGGCTCACGTAGGATTCGACATCCGCGCGCAAGCTCTTTTCCAAGTCAACGCTGGACACGTTCACTCTCTCCTTTGATGGGCGTGGTTGGGTTCGGCGCGGGGTTCGAGGTGCCGCGGAACCGGCTTCAGAAGGGGGGCGAGTCTTGCGGCGAGCGCCCGCCGGATTTCGTCTCTAACGTCCGCCGCGCCCGCCGGAAACAGCCGGGCCGCGGGCACTTCGGATTATGGACGCCGGGGACAAACAGTGTCAAGAGACTCGTTTTTTGACGGTTTCGGATTTGCGATTTTCGTTTTTCGATTTATCATCTGAGGCCGTACACGGGCGGCCGAAGGCGAGGGGCGCGGCCGACCCTCCCGCTAACAACCCCAAGTTGATTCCCGACCATGCCTGAGAGCATTCTCATCGCCGACGACTACGACGACAACCGGGAACTCCTGCGCCTGATGCTGGAGGGCGAGGGCTACCTTATCCGCGAGGCGCGCAACGGCCGCGAGGCGCTGGACTCGGCGCTCGCCGAAGCCCCGACCGTCGCGCTCATAGACCTCTCGATGCCCGCGCTCGACGGCTGGGGGCTGCTGCGCGAGATGCGCGCCGACGAGCGGACGCGCGCCGTCCCCTGCGTCGCCGTCACGGCGTTCGCCGCCAACCAGGATCGACTGCGCGCGCTCGAAGCCGGCTTCGACGCCTACATCTCCAAGCCCTTCCGCGCCAAGGAACTCATCGAGCTGGTCAACAGCTTCGCGCGCGGCGACGGCCGCGCGGGCGGCGGCGGCGGCCCCACGGGCGCGGGCCAGCCCTCCTGAAACTTCCCGAACCTTTCAGACATCATGGCCGAGGACGACGGACGAGCGGAAGAACTGCCGGCGGCGGGCGTCATCCTCGTCGCCTTCGAGAAGCTCTTCTCGGGCGGGCGCGGCGTCCGACGCTTCCGGCAGTCGGGGCTGCGCCACGTCGAGCTGCCGCACGACTGCGTCCTCATCGAGCAGAACCCGAAGAAGTCGAGCGAGTGGGCCGAACTCGCACGCGCGGGCCGGCGCGTCGCGTGGGTCATGCGCGACGGCAGCTACCTCGCGCGCGTCGTCGACGGCGAAGTCACCTTCCTCTCGTGAACCGTAAACCGTAAATCGTAAACCATGACGAAGGAGGGCGGCTGCCTTCTCTCGTCACGGTTTACGATTTACGGTTTACGCTCACTTCCGGCGTGCGAGGATGAGGCGTGCGAGGCCGCGCAGCATCGGCGTCGGTCTCTCTAACGTGTCGAGCGCGGCCGTCGCGCGGTCGAAGACTTCGCGGGCGCGGCGGCGCGCGGGTTCGAGGCCGTAGAGCGCGGGGTAGGTGGCCTTGCCCGTGCGCGCGTCCTTGCCGGGTGTCTTGCCGAGGTCGGCGGCGGTCGCCGTCACGTCGAGCAGGTCGTCCGTGATCTGGAAGAGCAGGCCGAGGTCGAGCGCGTAGGCGTTGACCGCCTCCACTTCTTCGTCGCGCGCGCCCGCGACGAGCGCGCCGGCGCGCGCGGCCGCCGCGATGAGTGCGCCGGTCTTGCGGCGGTGTATCCGTTCAAGCTCCTCGCCGGAAACGTCCGTGCGCGCCTCAGCGGCGAGGTCGTGCGCTTGGCCGGCGACCATCCCCGAGGGCGTGCCGGCGGCGCGCGCAAGCTCCGAGACGAGGCGGACGCGCAAAGACGCTTCGAGCGTCTCGTCCTCGGCGAGCGTCTGGAAGGCTAAGGTCTGCAAGGCGTCGCCGGCGAGGATGGCGGTCGCCTCGCCGAACTTGACGTGACAGGTCGGACGACCCCGGCGCAGGTCGTCGTCGTCCATCGCGGGCAGGTCGTCGTGAACGAGCGAGTAGGTGTGAAGCAGCTCGAAAGCGCAGGCGGTCTTGATTAACTTCGCGCGCGCCGCGCCGAAGGTCTCGCCCGCGGTCGCGACGAGCAGCGGGCGGAAGCGTTTGGCGGGGGCGAAGAGGCTCCAGCGGACGGCGGCGTGAACCGCGGGCGGGTCTTCCGCTTCGGCGGGGACGAGGCGGTCGAGTTCGGCCTCGACCTCTGCGCGGACGCGCGCGGCGTACTCCCGAACTTCGTCGGCCGAAGCCTCGACGCGTGCGCGCCGGTCTGCGACGGCCGGCGGGGCGGAGTCTTCAGAAGACGGTCTCGTCATCCGCCTCGCCCTCGTCCTCGATTATCTCGTCGGACTCGAAAGGGACGGCGATGGTCGAGCCGTCGCCGCCGCGCAGGAGCACCTCGATGCGCCGCTCGGCCTCGTTCAGACGCTCCTGGCATTCGCGCGAGAGCTTGACGCCCTGCTCGAACAACTCAAGGCTCTGCTCAAGCGGCAGGTCGCCGCGCTCAAGCTCGCGCACGATGCGCTCCAAAGACGCGAGCTGTCCCTCGAAGCTCGTCGCGGCGGCCGCGTTCTTCTGTTCCCGTTTAGCCATTTTTTTTGGTGATAAGTGATAAGTGGTGAGTGATGAGAAGGGAGCAGCGTGACTTGCCTTCTCTTATCACTCATCACTCATCACTTATCACTTACTCCCTCACTCATCTTCCCTTGCGGCGCGGCTGGTTCTGCTGCTGTTGCTGCGGCTGCCCGCCGGCGGGCAGGCTCGTGGCGAGGCGCGCGGCGATCTCCGTGGCGAGCTGCGGGTCTTTGACCGTGACGACCTTCCAGCGCTCGCCGTCGCGGCGCATCGAGAGTTCGACGGGGCGCTGGCCCGCGTCGAGCTTGACGGTCGCCACGTCGGCGCGCTCCTCCACGTCGGCCATCTGCCTCACGCCGAGCGCCTTGACGAAGAAGGGCACGTTGCGCGAGTCGTCCTGCGAGAAGTTTTTGAGCGAGCGCGCTATCTCGTCGCGCATCGTCTCGCGCACGCGCGGGAGCAGTGCGGGCAGCGCCGCGGTCAAGCTGGCGCGCGCCTGCGGCGGCACCTGCGAGCCCGCGCCCGCGAGGTTCTCGATGACCTGCGGGATGAACCCCTGCGCGACCTGGTCGGCGTCGATCATGGTCTCGACCGCCTGCACGTCGTCGTGCTGAGCGGCGTCTAACAGCAGCGCGAGGCTGTAGGGCGGGCTCTTCCTGAAGCTCTGCCACCACGCGTACGTGCCGACGAGCGCGACGAGCAGGAGGCCGACGACGACCAGCCCCGTCACGCCCAGCACGCGCCCCGCGCGACCGGCGCGCCCGAAGCGCCCCGCGCGCTTCTGCGCGGCCTCCGCGCGCACGCGGTCGACGTCAATCACGATGCGGCTCTTGCGCCCCTGCGGCATTCAGTTCTCCCCCTCGACACTTTCCACGCGGCAGCGCAGCGCGCCCGACGCCAGACGCACGCGCACGCCGTCACCCACGCCCACGCCGCGCGCCGAGCGCAGCACGCGCCCGCGCTCGTCCTGCGCCAGCGCGTAGCCGCGACCCAGAACCGCGAGCGGCGACATCGCGTCGAGCGCGGCCGCCGCCACGGACAGACGCGCGCGCGCGTCTTCGAGTCGCGCGTGCGCCGCCGCCTCAAGCCCGGCGTCGCCCACGGTCAGACGCACGCGCGCGCGCGACGCGGCCGAGGCCACGCGCGCGGGCGACAGCGCCCGGACGGCGGCGTCGAGCCCGCGGCGCGCGGCGCGGCTCAAATCCCCCGCGCGGTTCTCAAGGCGGCAGCGCGCGTCGGCCAGCTCCTCGCGCGCGACGCGCAGACGCATGCGCACCTCGTCGAAGCCGGACGACATCGCCGCCTCCTGCACGCGCGCGCGCTCGGCCAGCACGCGGTAGCGCGCCGCGTTGACGAGCCCGTGCGTCAGGCGCTCGACGTAGTCGCCTATCTCGTCCTCGCGCTCGGCGACGAGTTCGGCGGCGGCCGTCGGCGTCGCCGCGCGCACGTCGGCCGCGAAGTCCGCGATGGTGAAGTCGGTCTCGTGCCCGACGGCCGAGATGACGGGGACGGCCGACGCGCGTATGGCGCGCGCCACCTCCTCGGCGTTGAAGGCCCAGAGGTCTTCACTCGACCCGCCGCCGCGCCCGACGATGATGACATCCAGTTGCTCGTCGGTCAGCCCTTCGGCCACGGCGCGCAGGTGGTGCTCGTTCAAAGCCTGTATCGCGCGCGTCACTTCGGCGGCCGCGCCCTCGCCCTGCACGCGCGTCGGCGCGAGCAGGATGCTGACGGTGCGCGTGCGCCGCTCGACGGTGCGGATGATGTCGCGCAGCGCCGCGCCGGTCGGGCTCGTCACCACGCCGACGCGGCGCGGGAGCACGGGCAGCTCGCGCTTGAGCGACTCGTCGAAAAGACCTTCGGCGGCCAGCCTCTCTTTGAGCTGCTCGAAGGCGACGCGCAGCGCGCCCGCGCCGACGGGGTCGAGCGCCTCGACGATCATCTCGTACTCGCCGCGCGGCTCGTAGACGGTCATGCGGCCGCGCACGCGGACGAGCAGCCCGTCCGAGGGGCGGAAGCGTATGCGCGAGTTGACGCCCCGGAAGCAGGTCGCGCGGAGTTGCGCCGCCTCGTCGCGCACGTTGAAGTACCAATGACCGGAGGCGGCCTGTTTGAAGTTGGAAATCTCGCCCTCGACCCACACGGCCGCGAAACGGCTCTCAAGCGCGCCGCGCACCTGCGCGGTCAGCTCCGAGACCGTCAGCGGCCGGCGCTCCGTCTCGTCGAACAAAGACATCAGAATGGGGCGAGTCATGACTGAACGGAAGGATGAAGGATGAGGGATGAAAAGGCAAGAGGCAGCACTGGCGTGTAAGATGTGAAGAGCCGTCGATTACCGCAGCAACGCGACCGGCTGGTCTTCGACAATTACTTTGACCTCGTCGAGCACAGCCAGGGCGCTAACACCCTCGGCCGTGGTCTCGACCGGGATGGCTCCGAACGCGTCCACGTCGTCCTTCAGACGCCGACCGTTGAACCGCACGAGCACCCTGTCTATCTCGGGCAAGAGGGCCGCGGCCGAGCGCCGCACCGCCGCGACCGTCTTACTGCGCTCGGCGGGCGTCTGCCGTCGCCCGCGCGCGTTTCCGGCCGTAGAGGTTCGCAGCAGCAGGATCGCACGCACCCTCTGGCTCTCCTTCAGGCCGCTCAGGCGCGCCAGGAATTCGGGACTAATCTTCGACCGCTGCTGTTCGTTCGCGCGAGACATTAGGGCGACATTGTAGCACTGTTTCAACTGAGCGCCTTAAGCGCCTCGACGGGGCGGATGATGCCGAAGCCCCAGCGATTGTCCTGGCGGTTCGGGTCGTCGCCCGAGGGGTGCTTCGCCGTCTGTTTCAGGGCCGTGACGATGTCTTCGAGCGGGGCGGCCGGTTTAGCGGCCATGAGGAGCGCCACCGCGCCGGCGACGTGTGGCGTCGCCATCGAGGTGCCGTCCATGTAGTTGTACTCGTAGACGCCGTCGCGCCTCTCCTCGGGCGGGATGCAGGAGTAGACCTGGACGCCGGGCGCGACCACGTCTGGCTTGGTCACGAAGCGCGGCGGGTTCTCGGCGGGGAAGGCGAGGCTCGCGCCGCTGCTGAAGGGCGCGACCTCAAGCTTGCCGCGCGCCATCTTCTCGGCCGCGCCGACCGACAGCGCGTTGTGCGCGTTGCCGGGCGAGCTGCTGTTGCCGTAGTTCTCGTTGCCGATGGACGCGACCGGCAGCACGCCGTACTGGTCGATGAGGATTTGGAAGAATTCGGCGAAGAGCGGCTCGTAGTAGGTGAAGCCGAGCGACATGCTGATGACATCGGCGCCGTGCTCGACGGCCCATGAGACGCCCTCGAAGACGGCGCGCAGCGTCGCCCCGCCGAAGATGACGGCGGCGACGAGCAGGTTGGCCTGCGGCGCGACTCCGATGGAGACGCCCTCTGGCGTCTTGCCGCCGGCGACGGTGCCGCAGACGTGCGTGCCGTGCGAGTCGGAGTCGAAGGTCTTCCCCTTCGTCGTCTCGACGCGGCGGCCGAGGGGGTCGATGACGATGAACTCTTTGACGCGCCCGTCGAGCGCCGCGTGCTCGCCGTGGACGCCCGTGTCGAGCACGGCGACGTTGATGTCCGTGCCCTTCGTCTTCTTCCAAAGCTCGGGGATGCCGAGTTCCCTCAGGCCCCACGTCAGCCCGTCCCTGCTCTCCCGACGGGTGAGCGCGTCGTAGTCAACCTCCCTCGGGCGGATGAGGTGGACTTTCTGGTTGGGCATGATGGCGACCACGTTCGGCTTCGCCGCCAGCTCGGCGAGGTGCTCGCGCGTGACCTCGACGCGCGCCACCGGCAGCGTGTTGGCCCCGATGGTCGAGACCTCGAACGACTCCCGCTTCCCCGCCGCGTTCTTCCCGCCCGCCTTCGCGTAGTCCGCGAACAACTGCCGCTGCGCCGCCCGCTGCGTCGTCGCCAGCGCCTTCACGTTATCCAGACGCTTCTTCAACTCCCTCAGCGACCCGCGCACCCGCAACTCCCCCACACGCGGCGGCCTGTAGACCACCAACGCCTCCCGCTTCTCGTCCCGCCCGCTCTCCGCCAAAAACGGCCCGAACGCCGGCGACACCTTCCCCCCGTTACTCATCCCTCACCCCCTCCGCTTCGCCGCCTTCATAGCCGCGCGTTTCGTTGGTTTCTTAGACTTCGCTTCTGATGTTCTTTGCTGTTCCTTGTCATCAGTGAGCGTGCGTTCAAGAGAATCGGCCCAAGAGTTAAGGGAGCTGACTGTTTCCACGGCGTAAGGACTTTCACCATCCTTTAACCGCATCGCTAGTTGTCGTGACAATGAGGCAAGTTCTTTTCTAATTTTAATATTCTCTGTCGAAGCTATTGTTGCTATCTGTGGTAAGAGGTTCCTGATTTTCCAAGCTGCTTCTACACTATGTATCCCTGAAGTGACAAGGTTACGTAATATTCGTAGAAACCCTTCACTTAAAATATATCGTGGCGTTTCTAGTTTCCTATCCGAGAGTCCTATTAAAGCAACTTCTGCTAAGCAACCAAATCGCTCCTCATTTATAGTTGGGCCTGGCGCACTATACAATTCGACGTTGGCAAACATCTTTATCAGCACGTCGGTTGAACCAACTCGGTGTAAAAGATAGATGAGTTCAACAGTTTGGGTAAGAGTCATCTTTTGCCACCGGCTAAGCCGCATAGCCAATGTCGTTTCATCTATAAACTTTGTATGTTCACGTAACCAGTGGTGGGACTGGCTTATAGAAGTTTCGCTCTTTATCTTCCCAATACATGCATTAGCAATCGGGGCAACTTCCTCTTCTGGGAATCGATTTAACTGGAAGGATATGAATGATGGCGCAATAGCAATGCGCTCTATCACTCGCCTGCGTAGCTTTTGGTCCTGTCTTGTTTCCGCCCTGGAGGATAAGTAAGCCTCCGCCAGCACTCCCGCAAGTTCTACAGTGTCCTCTTGTTCGATGAGACGTTCGAGGATATTACGTGTGTCACGTGTTGGTGCGATGCCGCAGTAGAGAGCGATGACTTCGTTCCAGCGAGCGTCTGCGTGTTCGCGGGCGAGTTGTTCTGGACCGATGTCGCGGTGGTTGCCTTCGTGGACGGCGCAGGCCGCGAGGTACTCCTGGAAGGTGAGGTGGGCGAAGGCGAAGATGCCGGCGCGGCGTTCGATGAGGAGGCCAGTGCGGTAGCGTATGTGTTCGAGTAATCGTTTTGCGCGGGCGCTGTCATCGAGCACCTTCGTAAAAATCTTGATCACCTTCGCGGCCTCGTACTCGGCGCGGTCGTCAGCCTGCATGGCGATGGCGACTTGGCGGCAGGCGCGTAGCTTCTCGTCGAGGGTAAAGTCTGAGTGGATGCCGCGGCGGCTGTCCCAGTGGTGGAGCAGCCCCTCGACGCAGAGCTTGTAAAGTCGCGCGCGGTCTTCCGGCAGACGGCCGTCCTCGAAGTAGTTGACCAGGCAGACGGCCGACAGCATTAAGGGATTGCGCGCGAGGTTCTTGATGTATGGGTGGTGCTCGAAGCCTTTAACGATGCTCGCGCCCTCAGCCGCACCTTTGCGCCGGGATTCCTTCTCATTTTCGCTGCGGGCGAGGCGGATAGCCGTACACCAGTTCTTCGTGTACTCCGTCATCTCGGGCTCGCTGAAGTCGAGCAGGTCGCACTCGGCGAACTTCAGCTTGCGGAGCGTGCCGGGCGGGTAGCCTGCCGGGCGCGAGGAGACGAGGTAGCGGCAGTCGGGGTAGTCTTCGCACAGCTTCGCGAGCCACGGGATGAGGTACTTGTCGCGCAGCTTCGGGTCGGTCTCGTCGAGGCCGTCGAGCATGAAGAGGACGCGCCCCTTCTTCATCTGGCGGTCGAGCCAGCCTTCGGGCATCAGCGCAGCACGGTCTTCGCTACCCGTCGCCGCCTCGATTAATTCAGCCCCGCGTGGGAGCCGCTTCGCGTCAAGTTCGCGCACGCGCAGCAGCAGCGGAATGGCTTGCTCGTCTTCATCTCCTGCAACGAGAATTTTCCTCACCCCTGCGACCGACAGTTGCAGCCATTCGAGGAAGGTGGACTTGCCGCTGCCCGGCACGCCGACGATGACCGTGCGCGGGTGTTTCTCAACCTGCTCGAAGGCGGGCATGCCCGCATCCTTTTTCCTCTTCGGCTTGGCTTCCACGACGAGCTCGGCCTCGCCGCCAAAGAACTCGCGTGCGGCGGCGAGGTTCATGATCTTCGACACGTCGATGGCCTCGTCGTCGCCGGGCCGCGGGCGCTGCGGGCGCGGCTGCACGCGCGGCATGACGAAGAGCGCTTGCAGGTCGACCATGTTGGTCGTCATCTGCACCGTGCCGGCCTCGACGCGCTCGAAGCGTTGCAGGAGGTAGTTGCGGTGGTCGAGTTCGTACAGCTCGTCCTGCGTCCCCTGCCCCGCGGCCTGCTCTGCGCCGAGGCCGGCGATGTTCTGGTTGAGGCGCTCGATGATGCGGCGCGGCGGCTCGTAGGTTCTTGAGAAGTTGAACTTCTGCCACTTGCCGAGCACGGGGCCGATGAGCAGGAGGTTTTCGAGCACCGACTGCAACGCGAGGCGGTAGACCACGTCGAAGCCCGCTTCGCCCGAGCCCTCAGGGCGGGTCAGCCCGCCGAGCCTCTTCTTGATAATGGTCTCGGGCGGTATTCCCGGCTGCGCCACGTCTTCGAGTTTGAGCAGGCGACCTAAGGCGGAGAGGCTTTCCAGAATCTCCGCCACGTCCTCTTTCTTCAGCCGCCGGTTGTCGAAGAAGAGCGTGAGCGACTGCGAGGCCGCGTCGGCCAGTTCGCCCACCAGCCGCGTGACGGCGTTGCGCTCCAGCGGGTTACTTATCTGTTCGCGGAAGGGGGCGGAGAAAATCTGCCCGAAGAGAATTTGGTAAAAATCAATGACTTGTTCGGCGGCTGAGGGTCGCATGTTAATCAGTTCGGCGACAGGGCGCGCTGATGAGGCTTCGGCAAAGCAACGTGCTTATATACTCCACCCCGGCCCCTGTCAATCGCAAACCACCCGGCGGCCGCCGCGATCATCTGGGGGACTGACTTTTGCCGGGCGTGCCGCCGTCCTGAACGCCCGCACTTCGCGCGAAGTAGCCCTGACGGTAGAGGAGTCGGATGTTCTGTTTGCGGAGGGCCGGGTCGGTCAGCTCGATTTGGAGTTTGCGGAAGGAGCCGTCGCGGGCGCGGTTGGTCGAAGTGTAAGTGACGAGGTATTGCGAGCGCAGCTCCTGCTCGATCTGCGCGAAGGCCGAGGCGAGGTCGGCGGGGCGCTTGGGGAAGAAGGCGCGGCCGCCGGTCTGGTCGGAGAGCGATTGGAGGAAGTCGCGGCGCATCTCGCCGAAATCGAAGTCCCGGTCGCGGATGCCGATGGAGTAGACGACCGTGTTGTTGCGGACGGCGAACTCGGCCGCCTGATAGAGCCGCAGGCGGCTGCTGGTGTCGTCGCCATCGGAGAGCAGGATGACGGCGCGGCGCGTCCGCTCGGGCGTCTTCGAGAGCACCTCGCGGATGGAGATGGCGACCGCGTCCCAGACGCCGGTCAGGCAGCGCAGGCGCACGTCGGCGGGCGCTTCGAGGTTCTGGCACTCGGGCGTCTTGTTGGTGTAGCGCACCTGTAGGCCGGCGACGGCCGCGAGCAGGAGCGAGGCGTCGGCGGTCGGCGGCTGTTCCATGCGCGTCAGCCCCGTGAAGGAGAGGACGGCGGCGGTGTCGCGCGCGGGGCGCAGCACCGAGCGTATGAAGGCGGAGGCGGCCTCCTGCTCGTCCTTCAAGACCTTCTCCTGCGATGCCGAGGTGTCGACGAGCAGGACGAGCGAGAGCGGCGCGTCGGTCTCGCGCTCGAAAGAGGAGATTTGCTGCGGGACGCCGTCTTCGAGCACGCGCACGTCCTCCGCGCGGAGCGTGTTGACGAAGCGTCGCTTCTTGTCGAGCGCCGACAGCAGCACGCTCGTCAGGTCTGTGTCGATGCGCTCGACCGGCTCCGCCTCCTCCGGCGTCGGCGTCGCTTCAGGCGTCGGAGTTTGAGTCGGCGTGGGCGTCGGCGTCGGCTCCTGCGCGCGCGCGTGCGTGAGGCAGAGCGTGACGAGGAGCAGCGTGAGGAGCAGCGCGAGCGGTGACGGCCGGGGGTGACGGTCACGAGGATTTAAGATTTGAAATTTCAAATCTGAAATTTGAAATTCTGAACTTGAAGACATCTCACCCCTTGTTCTTCAAAAAAACTTCGGCGGGGGAACCTCTCTTCAAAAAAACTTCGCCGGGGAACTTCTCTTACGGCGCGGGGGCGACGGCCGTCGCGGCCGCGACGCCGACCGCGGGGCTCAAGCGCACGGACGCGCCGTCGCGCGCGACCTTCACGCGCACGCGCGAGTCGGGGCGGGCGGCCGCGTCCGTCTCGTAGATGATCGTGTAGGCCGTGCGAAGCTGCGCGGCCACGTCGTCGTAGGCGCGCTGCAACTGTTCGAGCCGCGTAATGGGGAAGTACTGCCCGCCGGAGACTTCGGCGAGCTTGCGCCCCTCCTCGTCGGCGCGCGAGGTCAGCTCAAGGTAGCGCGTGCGTGTCGGGTCGAGCGTCGAGGTCGCCGCCGGCGCGCCCGAGGCCGGGATGAGTTCCGACGGGACGTAGAGCGGGTAGACGATGGCGCCCGTCTCGTAGACCGCATCCATGATGACGGGGAAGCTCAGGAACGAGCGGTTGTCGTCGCCGTCCGAAAGCACCACGACGCCGGTGCGCTCGCCGCGCAGAGGGCGGAGTACGTGCACGAGCGAGTAGCCGAGCGCGTCGTAGAGCGAGGTCGCGCCGCCGGCCTGAATGTCCTTGATGCGCTCGGTCAGGACGCCGCGGTCGGAGGTGAACTCGGAGACGAGCTGCACGTCGTCGCGGAAAGAGACGATGGCGATGCGATCCTGCGGGCCGGCCGTGTTGAGGAAGGCGAGCGCGGCCTTGCGTATGAAGTCTATCCGCTCCTCGACGCTGCCCGACACGTCGAGCAGCAGGACGAGGTTGAAGGGCGCGCTTGTCGGCTGCACGTCGCGGACGGCGCGCTCGACGCCGCCCTCCGTGACGGTGAAGTCTTTGGCGGCGAGCCCGGTGACGGCGCGACCCGTGCGGTCTGTGACGCGAGCCTGCACGCGCGCGAGCGACGCGCCGGCCGCCGCGCGCACGTCGAAGGGCGAGGCGGCGCGCGAGCCGAGCGTGGGGCCGCGACCGCGCAGGCCGAGCGTCTCCGCGTACTCGCCGACGAGCCGCGGCGCGACCTTGCGGATGGCGTCGATGAGTTCGGTGTCGCCGCTGCGGATGATGGCGCGCGCGGCCTCGGTGAGCGTGCGCTCGCGCAGGTCGGAGGGGACGCGCGCCTCGTCCTTGACGCCGAAGAGGACGACGCCGCGCGCCGTCTCAAGGCTCAGCCTTACGCGCTGGTCTGCGGCGGTCTTCTTCGCCTCGGCGCGTAAGGCTTCGGCGCGCTTCTTGGCCTCGGCCTTCGCGGCCTCTTCCCTCTTCTTCGCCTCTTCCTTCCTGCGCTCCTCCTCCTTCTTCGCGGCTTCGGCCTGCGCGCGCGCGGCCTTCTTGTCGCCGGGGGCGGGGGCGGCGGGCGTGGGCTTTACGTCCGGCGTGGCGGCGGCGGCCGGCTCGGCTTCGACAAACTCTTCGGGGGTTTCGTCGGCCGGCTCTTCGCCCTTCTTCTTCTTGCCCTTCTCTTCCTTCTCGTCTGGGAAGCGGCCGGCGATTTCGTAGAAGCCTCCGCGCTTGTGCTTCGCCTCGGGCAGCTCGACCTCGCTGAAGAAGCGCGGGCGGCTGAGCGTCCAGCGGAAGCTGTAGCGCAGCTCGTCCATCGGCACGTCGGCGCGTATCGTCCCCGTGTCGGTCTTCGCCTCGGCTTCCGCGAGGTTGCCGACCACGTCCACCGCGCCCGCCTCCGTCTCGACCCACACGCGCGAGCGCGCAGGCACGCGCACCGAGAGGTCTATGCGCTCGCGCTCGATCTGCGCGGGCGAGGCGACGACCTTCCGTCCGTCCGTCGGCTTAGCCGCCGCGCCCTCGCGCTCGACATCTATCTGGACGGCCGGCCCGCCGTGCGTGACGCGCACGTCCTTTTCGGTGACGCCGAGCCCCGCGGCCGAGGTCGCGCGAATCGAGACCTGCTTCAGCCCCTCCTCCGCCGTGACGGTCACGCGCCCCGTGCGGTTCTTCACGCGCAGCTCGACCGGCCCCGACGCGTCAAGCTCGCGCTCGAAGACCCCGGCCGGCGACTGCGCGAGCGCGCACAGCGAGAGCCCCGCCAGCGCGACGACGAAGAGGACGTTTTTCTTTAGGCGGGAGACGCGGCCGGACTGCTCCGCGGCGGGGGCTTGGTAAAACATAGGCTGAAATCTTGCCCGCCCGGCGGGCGTGGGTCAAGCGTCGGGGGAGTGATGAGTAATGAGTGATAAGTGATGAGAAAGAGAAAGCGACACTTGCCTTCTCTTATCACTTATCACTCATCACTTATCCCTTCCTCTTGTGTATGTACTCGCTGAGGGCGTCGCGCAGTTCTTCGGCCTGCTCTTCGGCGAGGGTGCCGGTGACGGCGCGGCCGTCCTGAAAGCCGATGACGGTGACGCGGCCGTCCATCTGGAAGTTGAAGGTGAAATTGGCGCCGTTCTCCAGCTCGAAGACGAGCGCAGGCGAGACGCTCGCCGCGCTGTTGGACTCAAGTGGCATCTTTTGCCTTCTCCGTACGCTTCTGGAAAGTTTGGTTCGAGAACGTCCGCCGGGCTACGGCGGCGGCGCTAGTTTAACAGACTCGCGCCGCGCGCGCAGTCTGACCGTAGCCTTTGCGGACGTGGCCGCGCACGCTATTTCCGCCCCCGCCGACGAACCGTGACGCACGCTCCGGCATCTGATATTTTGTAAGCGGGAAGCACACCTCACCTCGATTTTAGGCCGATTTTTCCAGCAGTTTTAGCTCCGCCGATTTAAGGATGAAGCAGAAGAAGACCCATCTCGTCGTCTCGTCGCTGGCGCTCGCGGCGCTCGTCGGTTTTGTGACTCTCGTGGCGCGCACCGGCTACGGTCAGGCGCAGACGGAGGCGCAGGCGACGGCCGCGCGCCCCCTCGCGCTCGTCCCCGAGAAGAGCGCCGTCGCGGCCGTGCCAGCCGCCACGACCGACGCGACCGAGAAGGGCGGACATGTGCACGCGGACGAGAAGGGCGCTTCCCTCTTCGCGGCCGCGGCCGCGCGCAACATGATGCTCAAGTACGAGCTGAGCTGGGCCTTCGGCGGTAAGCAGCAGCGCGGCTGGCACCTCTACACGCCGCTCATCTCGCGCATGCTCGAAATGGACGCGGGCGGCGCGGCCGATGACTTCGCCGAGGCGCTCTCGCGCTGGCAGAAGACTGCGGGGCTCCAGCCGAGCGGCGTGCTCGACGGCGAGACGCTCTACCGGATGGTCTCCGAGTGGCAGGGCGAGCGCCTGAAGAACAAGGTGAACGCGCGCCCCGAAGACCTCCTGCTCGCGCCCTCCGCGGACTTCTACGACCCGGCGCGCCCGGCCGAGTTGCGTAACGTCGAGCGCGAGACCTACGCGGCCTACAAGCGCATGCTGGCCGCAGCCGCCGCAGACCCCACGTCGGGACTGAGGCTGACGGCCGCGGGCGAAATCGCGCCCGAGGAGCGCTTCCTCAGAATCGTCTCCTCCTTCCGCTCGCCGGAGTATCAGGCGCGTCTGCGCGCGCAGTCGCCCAACTCGGGCCGCGCCGGACTCGCCGTCAACAGCCCGCACTTCACGGGGCGCGCGCTCGACCTCTACGTCGGCGGCGAGCCGGTCGAGACCAAAGACTCCAACCGCGCGATACAGGTGCAGACGCCCGCCTATCGCTGGCTCGTCCGCAACGCCGAGCGCTTCGGCTTCCGCCCCTACTACTACGAGCCCTGGCATTGGGAGTACGTCGGCACCGAGACTGTTACAAACAGGTAGATTGCGCGCCGGCCGCAAGCCGATGTGCCCTTTTTATTGCAAAAGACGGAAGGGAGAAGCCGACAAGCTTCTCCCTTCCGTCT
>JBEVKV010000325.1:0-18899 GCA_040509515.1 Pyrinomonadaceae bacterium
TCCGCCGGGGCTTAACGTCTATGAAAAACTCTCTCAACTGGTCGCTGCTCGCGCTCTGCCTCGCGCTCTGGGGCGCGGGTGGCGCGCGTGCGGCGCTCGCTCTGCTAGTCGGCGCGGCACCCGCGAGCCGCGCCGACGGAGCCGGCCGGCCTTACGACGAGCAGGCGCGTGCCCTGCTCGCCAGCCCCGAAATCCGCGCCGCCTTCGCGCACGTCGAGCGCGAGCGCGACGCCATCCTGCGCGAGTGGATAGCTATCACGGAGATCAACGCGCCGTCGGGCAAGGAGGGCGCGCGCGCCGACTTCATCGAGCGTCTGCTGCAAAGCTACAAGAGCCTTGAGGTGCGGCGCGACGGCGCGGGCAACGTCGTCGCCACGCGGCGCGGCACCGGGGATGGCCCCCGCGTCGTCATCGACGCGCACATGGACACGGTCTTTCAGGAGGGCTTGAAGATTAAGGCGGAGGTGCGCGGCGGCAGCGTCTACGCGCCCGGCGTCGGCGACGACACGCGCAACGTCGAGGCGATGCTCGCCACCGTGCGCGCGCTCGACGCGGCGGGCGTGAAGACCAGAGGCGACCTCGTCTTCCTCTTCACCGTCGAGGAGGAGACGAACTTCCGCGGCGTCGAGGAGTTCGTCAGAGAGAACAAGGGGCGCGTCGATTACTACATCGCGCTCGACGGCGGCTACGAGGGCTTCACCTACGGCGGCATTGGCATCAACTGGTACCGGCACCACTTCATCGGCCCCGGCGGCCACACGCGCTCGGCGACGCCGCCCTACTCGGCGACGCTCCCGATGGCGCGCGCCATCGAGCGCATCTACCGGCTTGAACTGCCGCAGGGCGTCCCCGCCAACGTCAACATCGGGATGCTCGGCGGCGCGGACGTGGTCAACGCGAAGGCCGCCGACGCGTGGTTCACCGTCGACCTGCGCTCGACGAGCAAGGAGGTCATCGCCGACCTTGAGAAGAAGATTGCGACAATCGTGAAGGAGGAGGCCGAGCGCGAGCGCATGACCGTGAGGACGGAACTCATCTCCTCGACGCCCGCCGCGCAGATTCCGGGGCACCGCGAGTCCGCGCTCGTCAAGACGGCCGAGGCCGTCCACTACGCGATGGGCTTCTGGCCGTCGATCACGGTCACCGGCTCGAACAACGGCAACGTCGCGCTGCTCGCGGGCATCCCCGCCATCTCTACGGGGGCCGGCCCCTGCCGCGACTCGCACGCGCTCACCGAGAGCTGCGAGATCGAGCCGCTCTACAAAGGCATCCAGAAAGTCCTCGCGCTCGGCGTCGCGATGGCGCAGTTGAGCCGCTAACGGTCTCGCTTGTCCGTCGTCCGCCCCAAGCCCACCTTCGAGAGCGCCCACGCGGCGGCCACCACCGCGACCTTGCCGAGACTGAAACCCTCTTCGTAATTCCTGACGCGCGTGACGCGGCCGTGCGCCGGACGCGTCGTCGTCGCCCCCGGGGAGGCCGTGAGGTGAGCCGAGTCGCGCTTCCCTTCGCGCGCGCCGCCGACCGCGCCGCGCCTTCCTTCCGCGCCCGCGTTGTCCTTGCCGACGCGCTCCTTCTGCCCCGGAGACTTCTCGCCCTTCTCCTTCGCCTCCGGCGCGCCCTGCTTCGCCATCTCGTTCTCTATCTCCGAGTTGATCTCGCCGCCGACGAGGATGGCCGCGCCCGTGAAGTAGAACCAGAGCATCAGGATGATGACCGCGCCGAGCGAGCCGTAGGTCGCGCTGTAGGAGTTGAAGTAGCTGAGGTACGCCTTGAAGGCGAACGAGACGAGCAGCCAGAGCGCGACGCCGACGACCGCGCCCGGCGTGATCCAGACCCAGTGCTGCTGGTGCGCGTCCGGCCCGAAGTAGTAGATGAGCGCGAAGGCCAGCAGCACGAAGACGAGCACCAGCGGCCACTGCACGATCTTCCACGCGGTGGCGAACGCCTCCCCCAGCCCGAACTTACCCGCCACCGCGTCGGCGAGATCGTGACCGTAGAGCACCAGCACCAGCGCGCTCACGATGAGCAGCGTCAGCGCCAGCGTCAGCCCGACCGCCGTCAGACGCACCTTCCACCACGGCCTCGACTCCTTCAGGTCGTAGGCCGCGTTGAGGGACTCGCTGATGGCGCCCATCCCGTTCGACGCCGCCCACAGCGTCGCGAGGATGCCGAACGAGAGCTTGCCGCCGCCGCTCGACTCCGTCACGTCGGTCACGGTCTTGGAGATGAGCTGTGAGGCGTCGCCCGGCAGCACCGTCGCGAGGTATTTGAAGAGCCCCTCGCGGAGCTGGCTGTCCTCGCCCGCCATGTAACCCAGCAGCGAGGTCAGAAAGAGCAGCGCCGGGAAGAGCGCGAGCAGGAAGTAGTAGGAGAGCTGCGCGGCGCGCCCCAGCACGTCGTCGTCCGACACCTCCGCGTAGACGCGCTTCCCCAACTCCGTCCAGCTCAGCCCCCCGAGGCTCATTGACTTGAACATGATTCACCCTCCCCTGTGCGGCACAGTCTTACCGCGGGCGAAGGCGAAACCGTCACGATTTGTTAAAGAGTTGTCCACAAGGGTCGTCGCACATACCTCGCGACGCCGCCGCGGGAGCGGTCCGGGTTTAAATGGAGAAGCCCCTGAACAGCGGCGCGCCGTCGTCCCGGGGCTCTCAGAATGCGTTCGTCCGGGCGACTACTTCTTACCCGTCGCCTTCTTTTCGGCGCTCTTGCTCTGGTACTCCACCTTCTTGCCCGAGCGGCGACTCAAGGATGGGGAGCGCCGTCCTGACCATCATCCCCGCCCCAAGTCAAACCCTTTTACCGGGAGGTCATTTGACGAAGGTGCCGGTGCGCGACCAGCGTGTGTTGTAGAAGAAGTCCGAGAGGACGTTGAGCGGGAAGATGGCGTCGCTGCGCGGGGCGCTCTCGTCGTAAGACCAGTAGACGAACATCGCGCGGCCGATGATGGCGTGGCGCGGGACGTAGCCCCAGAAGCGGCTGTCGAGACTGTTGTCGCGGTTGTCGCCCATCGCGAAGTAGTGCCCGTCGGGGACGATGAACCGCTCGCCCTCGACCGGGCCGCGCCGCGTGCCCTTCATCTTGTCCGGACGCCAGAAGACGGTGTACTCGCTCTCCGGCCCCGGCTTGGGCGCGTGCTCGCCGACGAGCGGCGTCTCCAACTCGTCTTTGAGCGGCGCGCCGCGCTCGTCGCCGCTCGTCGAGGGGTCGTCCTCGCCCGGCGGGTTGACGGCCGCGACCTTGTGCTCCGGGAGCGGCTGGCCGTTGATGTAAACGTCCGTCCCGCGCAGTTCGAGCACGTCGCCCGGCAGCCCGATGACACGCTTGACGTAGTTGGTCTTGTAGGGCGTGTTGTCGGGGGCCGTGTCGTTCACCTCCGGGTTGTCGCGGAACCTCGGGTCGCCCTGATATTTGCCCGGGTACTTGAAGACGATGATGTCGCCGCGCCGTATCTCGCGCTGCGGGAGGAACGGGAGGATCGGCCCCGGCGCGAAGATGAACTTGTTGACCAGCAGGTGGTCGCCGATGTGAATCGTGTTCTGCATCGAGCCGGTCGGCACCTTCACCGCCTGCACGACGAAGGTCATGCCGAAGAGCGCCATCACGGCCGTGACGACCAGCGACTCGAAGTACTCGCGCACGACGCTGTGCGGCGTCGGCGGCTTCGCGCGCGCCTCCGACCTCGCGCCCGCGTGACCGTCGCGAAAGTCGCGCACCTCAGCCCCGCGCGCGCCCGCGCGCACCCGCCCGTCCTCGGTCTCCGACACCGGCTCGACGACACCCGCTCCGCTCGGCTCTTTGCTCATACGGACTCATCCTAGAGAACCGCTCCGACAATGGTCAAGCGGGGCACACCCCAATCGCGCGTGCATGGCGCGTGAAATTATTTTTGTTTCATGCACGAAACAATGTTTCACCCTCGCGGATTTTTGTGCTACAATGCTCGGCATGAAAACGACGGAGAAAAAGCGGGGCGCGAAGGTCGAGCAGTTCACGCCGGCCGAGCAGCGGTCGGCGCGCGCCGACCGCGTCAAGGTCTTCGAGGCCAAGCCCTACGGCTGGATCGCGCAGTCGGAGTCGGGGGTGGAGCGCGGCTACCACCTCTTCCGCGACCCCGACACGCGCGCGCTCGCCTGCACCTGCGCCGACTTCATCTTCCGCGGCAACGCCGAGCCCGGCTACGAGTGCAAGCACGTCGCCGCCGTGCTCAAGTTCATCGCGCGGCAGTACCTCCGGTTCGAGTACGACCCGCGCCGGCAGATGTCCCGCGTCGCCTGAAAATTCTGGAGTTTAAGAGACGGAGTTTAAGAGACGATGAGCAGCAGCAAGACTTTCAAGTGCGAAGCCTGCCGCAGCGCTTCCGAGACGCTCCACATGCGCAACTCGGACGGCAAGTGGGTCTGCGCCCACTGCATCCCGGCGGCCGAACTCGACGCCTGCGAGGGCCTTCGCGAGCGTCTGGGCCTCAGGCCCGCCGCGACGCGCGCACCGCGTCGCAAGGCTGCCTGACGCAGCCAAAGAACCCTCACCACCTCAAGCCACGGAGGCGCGAGGCGTCCGGTGCCCGACACCCGGCGCTTTGCGCGTCCGTGTTTTTGGCTTAGGCTCGCAGGAATGATGAGCACTTTCGAGACGAAGGAGCAGGTTTCGGCAGGCGGGGTCGCCTACAGGCGTCGGGGCGAAGGCTTTGAGGTGGCGCTCATCTCGGTCGGCGAGCCGGCGCGCTGGCAGCTTCCTAAAGGTCTGGTCGGGCGCGGCGAGTCGCCCGCGGAGGCGGCGCTGCGCGAGGTCGCGGAGGAGACGGGGCTGCTGTGCGAAGTCCTCGCGGAGCTTGAGCGGGTCGAGTACTGGTACTTCTCGAAGGGCGGCGCGCGGCGCGTCCGCTTCCACAAGTTCGTACACTTCTACCTGATGCGCTACCTGTCGGGCGACGTGTCGGGACACGACGACGAGGTGAACGAGGCGCGATGGGTCGCGTTGGAAGAGGCCGAAGGGATGCTCGCCTTCAAGGGCGAGAAGAAGACGCTTCGGGAGGCGCGGGAAATGCTCGCGGCGGGCGCCGGTGGTTTGAGACCGTAGGCGCCCGCGCGGTGTGTCTGAGACGGCGGCTTTTAGTGGACGACCCGGCTGGCGCTCAGTCGCTGCCAGAGGGCTTCCTCGTCCGGGTAGGCGATGCCGTTCTCGCTGCGCATGGCGATGGCGGTCTGGACGATGATCTTCAAGTCTTGGAAGACGCCGTCGCAGTCGGCGCAGGTGCTCAGGTGAGTAATCACCAGGAGCTTGTCGTCATCGCCGAGCAAGCCGGCGTCGTAGTCGCTGAGCAGTTCGATACTTCTGGCGCAGTCCATTTTCGGGCCGTTCCTTTGGGGTGGAGTACTGTCCGGCCTCCCGATTTGGGGCGGGAGATTATTTAGATGCCGCTTGCTCCCGAATTAATTGCCTCAGCTTGAGCCTCGCCTTGTGTAATTGCGATTTCGAGGTGCCCTCGGCGATGCCGAGCATCCCGGAAATCTCGTAGTGCTCGTACCCTTCCACGTCGTGCAGGACGAAGACCGTGCGGTAGCCGGGCGGGAGTTGCCGGAGCGCCTTCTCCAGCGAGATGCGGTCGATGACGGGCATCGTCCCGGGGTTCTCCGTGCCCTTGACGATCTGGATGGGCGTCTCGCCCTCGTCGGTCAGAAGCTCGGAGCGCGTGCTCTTCTTGCGGAAGTGCATCAGCACCTGATTGACCGTCATGCGGTGGAGCCAGGTCGTGAAGGCCGACTCGCCGCGGAACATCCCGATCTTGTTGTAGAGTTGCAGGAACACGTCCTGCGTCATGTCCTCGGCCTCGGTGGGGTTGCCCATCATGCGCAAGGTGAGCGCGTAGACGCGCCGGTAATGCCGGCGGTACAGCTCCTCGAACGCCTTACCGTCTCCCCCGGCCGCCTTTTTCGCCAGCTCGAAGTCGGACTCCTGCGGTTTATCTACTTCTGCTACAGTCACTTCTTAATCATTCCTCGTTAAAATTTCTTTGATTATCCACCAATTTTTCGCAAATGGGAAACAGCGGCGCCGAGAGAGCGCGGCCTCACTGCGCCAGCGTGTCCCATCGACCGAGCGCGCGCAGCTTCCGGTAGCGCTGCGCCAGCCGCTCGTCGGGCGCGAGCGAGACGGCACTCTGGAGCGCCTCGCCGAGCGCCGCGTCGAGCAGGCGGGCCGACCCGTCGTGGTCGAGTTGCGCGCCGCCCTCCGGCTCGGGGACAACCACGTCGACGATGCCGGCGGCGCTCAGCTCGGGCGCGGTCAGGCGCAAATATTCGGCGGCGCGCGGCGCCTCGGCCGAGTCCTTGAAGAGGATGGCGGCGCAGCCCTCGGGCGTGATGACCGAGTAGACGGCGTTTTCAAGCATCAGCACGCGGTCGGCGACGCCGATGGCGAGCGCGCCGCCCGAGCCGCCCTCGCCGATGACGACGGCGACGACGGGGACTTTCAGCCGCGACATCTCGAAGAGGTTGCGCGCGATGGCCTCGGCCTGCCCGCGCTCCTCGGCGTCGATGCCGGGGTACGCGCCCTGCGTGTCGATGAAGGTGAGGACGGGGCGGCCGAACTTCTCGGCGAGCTGCATCAGGCGGAGCGCCTTGCGGTAGCCCTCGGGCTTGGTCATGCCGAAGTTGCGGTGGCGGCGCTGCTTGGCGTCGCGCCCCTTCTGCTGACCGACGACGGCCACCGGCGCGCCGTGGTAGCGCGCGAACCCGCAGACGATGGCCGGGTCTTCGGCGTAGCGCCGGTCGCCCTTGACCTCGACGAAGTCCTCGAACATCCGCTCGACGTAGTCGAGCGTGTAAGGGCGTTCGAGGTGGCGCGCCAGCTTGACGCGCTCGAACGCCGACATGGAGCCGATCCTGTCTTCCATTCTGCCGAGTTGACCTGAAATGTTGATTGAGACGACCGGGGAAGGATGTACGTTTATCCCCCGCCCGTCAAGTTCGCCCGCAAAAAGTTAAGAGGCTTGCCCCGGTTCCCTCAAGTAGAGGGAGTGAGCAAGCCTCTGACTGTCGTTTGAGTTGCGCCGCCTACTGGAGGCTGTCGGTGAACGCCTTGAGCAGGCGCGCGCGCGACGGGTGGCGGAGCTTCCTGAGCGCCTTCGCCTCGATCTGGCGGATGCGCTCGCGCGTCACGTCGAAGTTCTTGCCGACCTCTTCGAGCGTGTGCTCTTCGCCCGCCGGCCCCAGCCCGTAGCGGAGTTTGATGACGACCTCCTCGCGCGGGCTCAGGGTCGCCAGCACGGCGTCCGTCACCTGCCGCAGATTCGTCGTGACGACCGAGTCGGCCGGGCTCACACGCGACTTGTCCTCGATGAAGTCGCCGAGGTGCGAATCCTCCTCCTCACCAATCGGCGTCTCAAGCGAGATGGGCTGCTGCGCCAGCTTGAAGACGCTGCGCACCTTCGGCACCGGCATGTCCACCTTCGCCGCGATCTCCTCGGTCGTCGGCTCGCGCCCGAGTTCCTGAACTAAGGCGCGGCTGGTGCGGATGAGCTTGTTGATGGTCTCGATCATGTGGACGGGGATGCGAATCGTGCGCGCCTGGTCTGCAATCGCACGCGTCACCGCCTGCCGAATCCACCAAGTGGCGTAGGTCGAGAACTTGTACCCGCGACGCCACTCGAACTTGTCCACCGCCTTCATCAGCCCGATGTTGCCTTCCTGAATCAAATCCAGAAATTGAAGGCCGCGGTTGGTGTACTTCTTCGCAATCGAGACGACGAGGCGCAGGTTCGCCTCGGTCAGCTCGCGCTTGGCCTCCTGCGTCTCGGCCTCGCCGGCGACGATGGCCTGGTACGTACGCTTGATTTCGACGAAGGAGATGCTGTGGTCTTCCTCAATCTTCTTCAGGCGGCGCTTGGCCGCCGAGAGCTGGCGCTTGTACTCCTTCTCGGCGTCGGGCTTGATACGCTTGTTCTCAAGCTTGTCGGAGAGCTTCTTGATCTCGCGCTCGGCCTGGCGCACTTCCCTGTGCGCCGTCGCGATGGCGTCGATCAGACGCAGCCGCGCCGACTCCTTCATGTTGAGGTTCTTAATCTCCTGCGAGATTTCGAGGCGCGTGCGCGCGACCTTGCGCTTGAGCCGCAGCAGCTTCTTGGTCGGCTTGCCGCGCGTCAGCTTCTGCTCGGCGGCGAGCTTCTCCCACTCCTTCAAGCCCTCTTTGAAGTGCTTGCGGATGTTCTCGACGCCTTCGAGCGTCCACTGCAAATACTCGTCGGCCTTGTCCTCGGCCTCGGACACGTCGGCCTGGTCGGAGAAGTTGACGATGTCGCGGATGCTGAGCTTGCCGGACTGCAACTCCTCGCCCACGCGGATCAGTTCCTTGACCGCGATGGGCGAACGCGAGATGGCCTTGTGCGTCTTTATCTGCCCGCGCTCGATGCGCTGCGAGATGGAGACTTCCTGCTCGCGCGTCAGCAGCGGCACGGTGCCCATCTGGCGCAGGTAGACGCGGACCGGGTCGGCGGACTTCTCGTCCTCGCCGGCCGAGAGGTCGAGGTCGTCGACTTCGTCGAGCGTCCCCTCCTCTTCCACGTCGGTCGCGAGCGAGGCGACCTCGGAGATCAACTCCTCGTCCGACTCGACCGCTCCGATGGTCGCCGCTTCGAGTTTTTGCAGGACGTCGTCGATGTCCCGGTCGGAGACCGGGTCGCCCGAGACGACCTCGCCGTAGCCTTCGTAAAATTTTTCGCCGCCCGTTTCCAACAGATCAAGCCCCTGCTTCTTCATCTTCTCGCTCAAATCGTCGCCCCCCGTCTTGACGCTTTAGCCGCGGAAAGCGTCTCATACGTGGCTTCGGACATTTATGTTTCTCTCGCGCGCCGCCGGCCGCCTAACCCCGTATCAGGACTAACCCTTTGATACGGGTGACATTAGATGCAGACCGCAGTTTGCCAGTTGTACTCACGCGGCCGCCGCTCTGTTGGTTCAAAAAGGGAGGTTCAAAAAACGCGGACACGCCCTTCAGATGCGCTCGACCTCATGCCGGTTGTTAGCCCCGCGTGAATACCGAAGCCGTTAACCGAAGAAATAGCACAGTTTACGCTTATTTTCCAGCCCCCGCCGGGTTTTGGCGATTTTTCCCGGGAAACAGGGGTTTTTGAGGGCGGGCGGAGCCCGGGAAGCGACTCCCGACTAAAACGTTTCCGGCGTCCAGCCATTTTTGTGGTAAAAGTTGCGTGTAGCGTTGTTTACCGCGGAGACGCGGTTTTCCGAAAAGACGCTATTTTCCCTTAAAAATGTAGAGTTTGTGAGTTTCCGATGCTGGTCTGGGCTCTGCTGATCATCTTCTTCTGGGCGGTCGTGCCCGGCCTCATCACGGGCTGGATGCTCGGGGAGCGCGGGCGTAGCTTTCTGCCCGGCCTGCTGCTCGGGGCGGTCTGTGGCCCGCTGGGGATACTCGGGGCGCTCGTCTTTATATACTTCTCCGACCGCAGACGCGCGCGCGACCGGCAGCATGTGCGCGGCCACGCCGTCCGCGTCTTTTATGAGCTTCCGCTGGTCGGCCGTCTACACGTCTCGACCGTCTGGGCGCTGGCCGGGCTGGCGACCTTCCTCTGCCTCTGGATGGTGGGGGGCATCTCCTACGAGTTCTACAAGGCTGAGCTGAGCCCGGCCGCCGAGACCGAGCGCGCCGAGCAGGTCGCGTCGGAGTCTGCGGGGCCGAAGGCGCTCGTCGAGCCGGCGCCCGCCGCCGGACAGCCGTCCGCCGACACGAGGCTCGGCGCGCAGACGCAGGCGAACACGTCGGCGCAGACGCGCTCGGCGCTGGTCGGCAATCTCTCGAACCAGCCGGGGCAGTCGGCGCAGGTCGGGGCGCGCGCCGACAACGTCTCGACCGGCTGGCCGCCGCCGCAGGCTCCGCAGGCCGACCCCACGCCGACGATGGCGCAGCAGCAGGCGACCGCCGCTTCCGGCCCGGCCGTGACGACCGCCACCGCGGGCGCAGCGCCCGCCGCCCCGCCCGCGAAGCCGCCCGGGCAGGCGCGCGCGGAGGCCGTCGCCGAGGTGACGCGCGACCTCGCTTCCAGAGGGCACAGGGTTCACGCCGCGCTGAGCGGCGACTCACAGACGGCGACTCTCTCGCTGACCGGGGCGACGCTGACGCGCGGGGCGGGCAACCAGATTCTCGGCAACGGGCGTCTGCGCGGCGCGCTCAAGGCCGCCGGCGTCCGCATCGTCGTCGTGCTCAACGGCGAGGAGAGCTGGACGTACATCCTCTGACACGCCCGCGCGCGACTCCGCTACACCTCGCCGCAAGAATTTTCAGGCGTCCGCCCGAATTAAATTCCCTGCCGCGTTCGGCCGACCGCCGATATGGTTTAGCGTCATCAACCATTTCGTTAACCGTCGAGTTCGCCGTCAAAACTTCCCTTTCCCCGCCTGTAAAAAAAGGCCGAAAACTTACGCGCTCTCTCCCGCCGCCGGGGCCGCGCCGTTGGCACGCCGCTTGTTTAGTCTAATAGCGTCTCCTAAACGAGACTGGTTACGGTGCCGATGCGCTGGCAACCACAAAGTCGGGGCCCGGCTGCGAAGGGGAGAGCGCAGCCGGGCCTCAGCTTTTGTGTGCACGCGGGTTTGGGTCTTTCCGAGCGGGTGGGAGATAATGCAGGGCATGAGTGAAGAAGCGCCTCAAAAAACTGACACCGGCCAGACCGTGCTGGTCGTGGACGACATGAGCGATAACATCATCCTGATCAGCCTCTCGCTACAGGACATGGGCTATCGCGTCGTGACGGCCACCAACGGGGCCGACGCGTTCAACGTAGCTAAGCTGGCGCGCCCAGACCTCATCCTGATGGACATCGCCATGCCGCAGCAGGACGGACTCGCCGCCACGCGCCGCATACGCGAGGAGGCGGAGTTTCAGGACGTGCCCGTCGTCGCGCTCACGGCCTTTGACACCGACGGCTTTCGGCAGGCCGCCTTCGACGCGGGCTTCAACGGCTACCTGACCAAGCCCATCGACTTCGACCGCCTGCGCAACCTGATGTCCAAGCTCCTCGCGCGCGACAAGGGGAACACGACGCGTCTTTAAGCCGCGCCGGCCGACGCTTCGCCCTCACGCTGAGGCCGCGCCGGGTCTCGCACGCCGCACGCGTCATCACGCACTACACGACCCGCCGCCCTCCTCGTCTCCGAGCCGACAACCCTCTTGACTTTCCGACGCCTCGGGTTAGAGTCTGTCCCGCATTTCGGCAATCGATTTTAAATGGAGCGTCGGTACGCGCGCCGCGTGTAATTCTGCGTCGCGCGCGGGGCGGCATCAGCGGAGGGATTCGGATGAAGAGACGACACTACTTTTTGACGGTCGCGCTGTCGCTGGCGGCGGGGTTCGCAGGGAACGCACTGAGCGGCGGGCTGCTGACGCCGCGCCCGGCCGAGGCGCGCGCGCCTCGGGCTTCGGAGTGGGAGTATTGCGCGGTGGTGAAGGCGCAGGCGGGCGACCTGCGCCGACAGATTTACTGGATCGCATACTTCAGGGGCGAGGGCGTGAGGACGGAGCCGGTCGAGGCGAGCCTCGGCGGCAGCTCATTCGCGAAGGCCGTCGCGCGGCTCGGCGAAGAGGGATGGGAGATGGTCGGCGAAGGCCCGCTCGAAACCGCGCCCGTCGTGCGCCCCGGCCCGACCACCGGCGCGCCCACCGCCGTCTTCTTCAAACGCCGTCCGAACTAAAGAAGACGAAAAGAAGTGACGGGTGACGAGTGGCGGTTGACGAGTTGAAGCGGCCGCTCCTTACTCGTCACACGTCACTGGTCACCCGCCGAAATTTTTCGCCCTGACTACTTCTTCCCGCCCTGAGAGCCGGGCGGCTTAATCTCGTTCTCGATGCCGGCGGCCTTTTCATCGATCTGCTCGACGCCGCCTTTGACCGCGCCGACCAGTGCGCCTAGGCCCGCGCCGACGAGGATGTCGCCCGCCGCGTCCCTGGCTTGGCTGAGGAGCGACTTCCCGCCGCCCTTCTTCGCGCCGCCTTTCTTACTGCCGCCTTTCTTACTACCGCCCTTCTTGGCTCCACCCTTCTTGGCGCCGCCCTTTTTAGCTCCGCCCTTACTGGCCGCGGCCTTAGAGGCTCCACCCTTCTTCGCGCCGCCTTTCTTAGCCGCGCCCTTGGCTCCGCCTTTAGCGCTGCCCTTCTTGGCTCCGCCTTTGGCCGCGCCCTTCTTCGCGCCGCCCTTCTTGGCGCCGCCGCCGCCGGCCTTCTTGGCACCGCCCTTACCGGCGGCCGCCTTCTTCGCGCCACCCTTCTTGCTGCCGCCCTTCTTCGCGCCACCCTTCTTCGACGACTTCTTTGAAGCCATGTCCCTTTTCTCCTCTGTCAACCGACGGATTGAAAAGCTTGTCTCACAACGTAGCAAATGACGGCGCGGCTGTCATCAACTTTTCTCACGCGCGCCGCGCCAAAATCCGTCGCCGCTCGGCGCGTCGTAATTC
This sequence comes from Pyrinomonadaceae bacterium, assembly GCA_040509515.1. Taxonomy (GTDB): domain Bacteria; phylum Acidobacteriota; class Blastocatellia; order Pyrinomonadales; family Pyrinomonadaceae; genus QHXN01. The sequence continues at coordinate 12,462 of JBEVKV010000325.1, forward strand.
AAACACGCGGCGCGCGGATTATGTTGACTCGCCGCACGAGCGCGTAAAGAATAGGCGACCCGGCGAGCGCGGACACGCGCGTCGCTTTTACAGAAGTCGCAGGAGTCGCAGAAGGCTTCCCCTGACACTTCCCTTCCGAGTCGCGAGGCGGCGTGAGCGAAAAAGAGTTTCACTACCGTTGGGAGTACGACCTGCGCGCCGACCCGCGCGCGCTCTGGCCGCTCGTCTCCGACACCAACCGCTTTAACCGCGACGCGGGACTGCCGGACGTTGCGCGCCGGGATGTCGAGCCCGAGCTGGGGCGCGGGGTGCGGCGCAGGCTCCGCCTGTCGAAGTTCGGCGTCGGGGTCGAGTGGGAGGAGGAGCCCTTCGAGTGGGTGCGCCCCTTCCGCTTCGGCGTCGTGCGCCGCTACCGGACGGGGCCGGTCGCCGAGGCGCGCGTCTCCGCTCAGCTCACCGAGCGCGAAGGCGGAGGCACGCATCTCGTCTACGACGTGACGGCGCGCGCGCGCGGCGCGCTCGGCCGCGCGGTCATCCCCGTGCAGGTCGGACGCGTCAGCGCGCGCAAGTTCGCCGCGGTCTTCCGACGCTACGACGCGCTCGCGCTCGCGGGCGCGGCCGAGAACCACGGCGGGGGCGCGATTGCTTCGCCGCTCGGCGCGTCCGAGCGCGCTCTGCTCAACACGCTCTGCCGCAGGCTGGCCGACGGCGGCGAAGACGCCGACACGCTCGCGCGACTCCGCGAGACCATCGAGCGCGGCGACGAACTGACGCTCTCGCGCATGCGCCCCTACGCGCTCGCGGACTCCTGGGGCGCGACGCGACGCGACGTGCTCGAACTCTTCCTGAAGGCGACGCGCGCCGGGTTGCTCGACCTCCGCTGGGAGCTTCTCTGCCCTCTCTGCCGCGGCCCGCAGCAGTCGGCCGGGACGCTCGCGGACGTGCGGGCGGGTCAGCACTGCGACTCCTGCATGATCGACTTCGAGGTGGAGTTCGACCGCTCGGTCGAGGTCGTCTTCCGCCCGAACGCGTCCGTCCGAGCCGTCGAGGCGCGCGAGTTCTGCGTCGGCGGCCCGCAGGTCACGCCGCACGTAGTCGTCCAGCAGCTCGTCCCCGCGGGCCAGAGCCGCACCGTCCGCCCGCTCCTCGAAGAAGGCCGCCACCGCTTCCGCACGTACGCGCTCGCGGAGGGCGAGCACTTCCTCGTCTCGCGCGGCGGCGCGGACGCCCTGTCGCTGCGTGCCGAAGCAGACGGCCTCCGCGTCGAAGAGCCACGCGTCTCCGTGCGGCCCGCCGTCACGCTCGTCAACGACACGACGGCCGAGCAACTTTTCGTCGTCGAGCGCACGGCGTGGGGCGGGCAGGAGGCGACCGCCGCCGAAGTCACCGCGCTCCAACTCTTCCGCGACCTCTTCGCCACCGAGGCGCTCCGCCCCGGCGACCGCATCAACGTCGGGCAGATGGCCATCCTCTTCACAGACCTGCGCGACTCCACGCGCCTCTACCGCGAGATCGGCGACGCGGTCGCCTTCGGCGCCGTGATGAACCACTTCGACGTGCTGCGCGAGGAGATCGCGGCCGCGGGCGGCTCCATCGTCAAGACGCTGGGCGACGCCGTGATGGCCGTCTTCCCGCGCCCCGCGCCGGCGCTGCGCGCCATCATCAGCGCGCAGCGGCGTCTGGCCTCGCCGCCCGAAGGCGCGCGCCCGCTGACGCTCAAGGCGGGACTGCACTCCGGCGCGTGCATCGCCGTCACGCTCAACGGTCGACTCGACTACTTCGGCTCGAACGTCAACATCGCCGCGCGGCTCGAACCGCTCTCCAACGGCATGGACTGCGTCATCACGGCGGAAGTGCGACGCGACTCCGAAGTCGGCGCGCTCCTCGAAGACCCGGCCAGCGGCCTCGCGGCCGAGCCTGCGGAGGCGCGGCTCAAGGGCTTCGACGACGAACGCTTTGAACTCTGGCGCGTTTCGGAAAGATAGGTTCAGCGCTCGTTGATCCAGACGGGCTTTGAGTTGCAGCCGGAGCCGTCGCTGCGCCAGCGCGGGCAAGACCAGAAGTAGCTGCCGGACGAGGTGGGGCCGCGCTTGAGCGTCGGCGTGTTGCAGAGCGCGCAGGGCGGCCCCGTTTCGGGCTCGGGGCGCGGCTCTTCGAGAGCGCCTTTGTCGTCGAACCAGCGTGCGCCGCGGCATTCGGGGAAGCGCACGCAGGAGAGGAAGGCGTGCTTGCCCTTCTCCTTCGGCAGACGCAGGCGCATCGCGCCGCCGCAGGTCTGACAGGCGGTCTGCACGAGCGCCTTGCGCTGCTTCGCGTTCTTCGGCGCGTCGCTCAGGTAGCCGCACGCCTCGCGCCCCAGAGAGCACGCGAGAAACTTTCCGGCAGCGCCCTCTCGCTCGATTAAAAACCCCGCGCGCTCTTCCCTCTTACACTTCGGACAGTCGAGCGCGCCGTCGGGTCTCGGCACCTGTCGCGCGTTCGCGGCGGCGGCCGGCGAGCCCTCGGCCGGGCGCTCGACCTCCGAGCCGGCAATCTGCGCGACCAGCTCCGTGACCATCCCGCGCACCTCGACCATGAAGGCGTCCAGCTCGTACTCGCGCCGCGTCATGCGAGAGAGCTTCTGCTCCCAGCGCCCCGTCAACTCGGCCGACTTGAGCAGCGGGCTCGGCAGCATCTTGATGAGCGCCGCGCCTTTCGACGTGGCGACCAGAGACTTCTTCTCGCGCACGACGTACTCGCGTTTCAAGAGCGTCTCGATGATGGAGGCGCGCGTCGCCGGAGTCCCCAAGCCCGCCTCCTTCATCGCGAGCCGCAGCTCCTCGTCCTCGACCTTCTTCCCGGCCGTCTCCATCGCGCCCAAAAGGCTCGACTCCGAGTAGCGCGGCGGCGCCTTCGTCTGCTTCGCCTGCGCCTCGGCGTTCAGAACCTCGGCCGGGTCTTTCGCCTTGAGAGCGGGCAGCTCCGCCGACTCGTCCTCGTCCTCTTCGCCCGACTTCTTCGTCTCCTCAGCAGACTTCCCGCCGCGGCCGGGCGGCTCGACCTCGCGCCAGCCGGCCTTTAAGACCACCGTCCCGCGCGTGATGAAGCGCTCGCCCTCCGACTCGGTGACGACGGTCGTGCGCTCAATCTCAGCGTCGGGGAAGAAGGCCGCGAGGAAGCGCCGCGCGACGAGGTCGTAGACGCGCTTCTCGTCGGGCGAGAGCGCGGCGGCGTTGATCTTCTGCTTGGTGGGGATGACGGCGTGGTGGTCTGTGACCTTCTTGTCGTCGACGTGGCGGCTCGTCAGTTTGGGCTTGCCGCCCGCGAGAATCTTCTCGATGAAGGGGACGTACGGGCCGACCGACGCGGCGCGGACGTGCGCCTCTATCTCTTCGGCCACCGACTTCGAGAGGTGGCGCGAGGAGGTGCGCGGGTAGGTTAAGAATTTCTTTTCATACAACGACTGCGCCAGCTCCAAAGTCTTCGTCGCCGTGAAGGCGTAGCGGACGTTGGCGGCGCGCTGCAAAGAGGTCAGGTCGTGCAGGAGCGGCGGCTTCTCGCGCGCGGCCTTCTTCTCGACCGACTTGACCTCGCCCGGCTTCCCCTGAACCTTTCGGACGACCGCCTCGGCGTCTTCCCTCTTGTCGAAGCGGCTGCCGTCCTTGCCGAACCAGCGCCCGCGGTACTCGCCGCCGGGCGCGCGGAACGTGGCGACCACCTCGAAGTAGTCTTTGGGGACGAACTCGGCAATCTCTTTGTCGCGCTCGACGATGAGCGCGAGCGTCGGCGTCTGGACGCGCCCGAGGGAGAAGACGCCCTGATGGCCTGCGCGGCGCGCGCGGACGGTCTGCGCGCGCGTGGCGTTGATGCCGACGAGCCAGTCGGCGCGCTGGCGCGCGTGCGCCGAGTCGCGCAGACCCTTGTACTCGTCGGCCGGCTTCAGGTTCCGAAAGCCTTCGAGGATGGCGTCGCGCGTGAGCGACGAAATCCAAAGCCGCTCGACCGGCTTGCGGCAGCCCGCGAGCGTGTAGACGAGGTCGAAGATCAGCTCGCCCTCGCGCCCCGCGTCGGCCGCGTTGACGACCGAGGTCACGTCGCCGCGCCCGAGCAGCGCGCGGATGACGTTGAACTGTTCGGCCGTCCGCTCCGACGGGTGGTACTTGAACTCGTCCGGCAGAATCGGCAGGTCTTCGACGCGCCAGCGCTCGAACCTCTGTTCGTACGCCTGCGGGTCGTCCAGCTCGACCAAGTGCCCAACGCACCACGTCACGATGTCCGACTCGCCCGAGATAAAGCCTTCGCCCCGCCGCGACGCCCCCAGCGCCGCCGCAACGTCCCGCCCCATCGAAGGCTTCTCCGTTACAACCAGTCTCATCGGGCTTCAGAGGCCTCAGTAGTCTTCGCTGTCCGTGAAGTAGACCTGCAGGTCGCGCTCGCCGTTGATGAGCCAGCGGCCGCCGGCGCGGACGAGCGAAAGCTGCTGGCGGACGGAGCCTTTGGAGTTCTTGTCGGGCGAGTCGAACTCCCACGACTTGTCGAAGACGGCCGTGGCGCGCAGACCCGTCGCGTCGGGCGTGACCTCGATGTTGTCGAGCTTGACGTGCATCTCGTCGTAGCGGACGAACGCCTTCGAGCGGTCGGAGCGCACCTGGAAGGCGCCGACGTTCTGGCGCTTGTAGAAGGTCTCCAGCGTGTCCGCGTAGTGCTTCATGTGGTCGTCGATTTTGCGGTCGCGGGTCGACTCGGCCCAATCTTCGAGCGCGTCCTCGACCTCCCTCTGCACGCGCTCGGGGTCGGCGCGCGGGGCCGCGCCGTCGTTCTCCTCAAACGCTTTGAGGAGGTCTGCGTTGGCGCGGTCGTTCGTCGTCAGGCTGTCCTCGTCGTAGTCGGCGCGCGGCTTGTACCAGGGGCGCGTCTGGAAATAGAGACGGAGGTCGTTGTCCGAGAAGGTGCGGCCGTGGCGCGCGTAGACCGTGTTGCGCAGCCGGCTCAGGTAAGCCGGCGTCACGCCCGAAAGGTCTGCGGGCGAGAGCAGAGAGCCGCCGATAATCTTCACCTCGGCGAGTTGGACGGCCTCCGGCAGCGGCGCGGGCGTCGGACTCGGGCTCGGAGTCGGGCTCGCGCGCGGCGTCGGGGTCGGGCGCGTGTTGACGGTCGTCTTCCCCGCGCCCCGGTTCATGTAGAGAAGGACGCCCACTAACGTCAGCCCGGCCAGCCCGACGAGCAGCACGGCGAGCAGGCCGACGGCGTAGCCCTTGCGCGAGCGCGGCGCGGGCGGCGGGTGCGCGCCCGGCGGCGGCTGTGGCCCGCGCGGCGCGGGGACGTACTGCGCGGGAGGCCGCGCGGCGGCGCCGTGGACGACGGTCTCCTCCTCGCGCTCGTTCGCGGACGCAGTCGGGGCGCGCGGCGCGGGGTGCGTCGGCGTGACGTGCGCGGGGCTCGTCGTCGCCGGGAAGACGGGCGCGGGCGGCTGCGCGGTCGCGCCGGCCGGGAACGCAGGGGCGTCGGCGGGAGCGTCGAGCGCGGCCTGTATCTCGCGCGCGAACTCCGAGGCGTCGCGCGGACGCTCGTCAGGGTTCTTGGCGAGCGCGCGCGCGACCGCCGCGCGAAGCGCGGGCGGCACCTGCACGTCGGCGGGCAGAGGCGGCGGCGGCTCGTTGACGTGCTTGAGGACGAGGCTCGTCATGCTCGACGCCGAGAAGGGCGGCGCGCCGGCGAGCATCTCGTGGAGCATCGCGCCGAGCGCGTACACGTCGGCGCGCGAGTCGAGCGGCTCGCCCTTGCACTGCTCGGGCGACATGTAGAAGAGCGTGCCGACCATCGTCCCGGCCTCGGTGAGCGTGGACGACTCCTGCGCCATGTCGCGCAGCTTGGCGATGCCGAAGTCAACGACCTTGACGCTCTCGGCCGGGCGGTCTTCGTCGGCCGGGGTGACGATGATGTTGTCGGGCTTGATGTCGCGGTGGACGATGCCGCGCCTGTGCGCCGCGCCCACGCCCGCGCACACGTCGCGCATCAGCGAGACCGCGCGACGCGCGTCGAGACGCCCCTCGCGCCTCAGCAGCTCACGCAAAGACTCGCCGCGCACGAGTTCCATGACGATGTAGGCGAAGCCGTCGGGGCCGCGCGCCTCGCCGTAGTCGTGGATGGTGACGACGTTCGGGTGGTGTAGCTGCGCGGCGGCGCGCGCCTCGCGCCGGAAACGCTCGACCAGCTTCTCGTCGCCCGTCAGCCTCTGGTGGAGAATCTTGACGGCGACATCGTCGCCGATGTGAACGCGGCGCGCGCGGTAGACCGCGCCCATCCCGCCCGTGCCGATGGGCGAGACGACCTCGTACTTGCCGTCGAGCACGCGCCCCACGAGCGAGTCGGAGGGCGCGGCCTCGGGCGGCGTCCCGCCCGCCGCGTGCTCGACCGTCGGCACGGCCTCGGTCGTCGCGTCGCCCTCGTGGACGGTGC
>JBEVKV010000326.1:0-20107 GCA_040509515.1 Pyrinomonadaceae bacterium
AGACTGGGACTTCGTCGCCGACTAGGACGTGCCCCGCTGGATCGCCTGGATCGCCGGCGTCATTGCGGTCCGTGCCGTCGCTGAGAGCGTCTCCGTCACGGCAGCTGTCGTGCTCGCCGCCGCGCTCCTGCTCGGCTACTGGGCTTTGATGACGCTCGTGCCGGTGCCCGGCTTCGGCGCGGGGCTGCTCGACAGCAAGGAGGGGAACCTCGCGGCCTACGTCGACCGCGCGGTCTTCGGCAATCACGTCTGGCGGTTCGCGAAGGTCTACGACCCCGAGGGACTTTTGAGCACGCTGCCCGCGATTGCGACGACGCTCGCGGGCGTGCTCACGGGGCACCTGCTGCGCTCGCGCCGGCCGCCGTTTGAAAAGGTCTCCGCGATGTTCGTCGCGGGCGCGGCGTGCGTCGTCGCGGGTTGGGCGTGGAACTACTGGTTCCCCGTCAACAAGGCGCTCTGGACGAGTTCTTACGTGCTGCTGACGGCGGGGCTGGCGCTCGAACTGCTCGCCGTCTGCTACTGGCTGGTTGACGTGAAGGGCTACCGCGCGTGGGCGCTCCCCTTCATCGTCTTCGGCACCAACGCGCTCGCGCTCTACTTCCTCGCGGAGCTTTGGGCGAACCTCATCTCGATTATCTCTTTCACGCGCGGCGGCGTCGCGGTGCCTTTGCAGACGATTCTTTACGAGAGCCTCTTCGCGTCGTGGGCCGCGCCGAAGAACGCCTCGCTCGCCTACGCGGTCTGCACCGTGCTCTTCTGGCTCGGCGTGATGACGCTGCTCTACCGGCGGCGCGTCTTCATCAAGGTCTGAAGCCGCGCGCGCGTGCGCTCGCGGTGGCGTTCACGATTCGACGCTCCGGCGGGTATACTCGTCTCCCGCCCCGCCCGGGGCGGTCTCGCCAGTTCAGGAGGTGTGCCGTGAAACTTCGTCCCGCAGTTTTTCCGAGGGCTCGTCTGGTGCGCCTCGCGGCGTCGGCCGCGCTCGTGTTGTCGGCGTCGGCCGCCGCCGTGGCGCGTCAGAGCGCGCCCGCGCCTTCCGCGCGCCGCAACTCGGACATCGAGCGCATACGCGACCAGCAGCAGCGCGAGGCGCAGCTCCGCAGGAGCCCGGAGGGCGTCGAGCACCCGCCCGACGAGCGCACCGTCAAGGCCGCCGTCAAGCAGTTGGGCGAAGACTTCCGGCGCATACAGGTCATCCGCAACGACGTGGCGCGCTCGCTCGTCAGCGGGCGGGCGCTCGACTACGCGCGCGTGTCCGAGCAGGCGGCCGAGGTTCACAAGCGCGCGCTGCGGATGCAGGCTTACCTCGCGCTACAGCGCCAGCCGAGCGGCAGCGAGGTTTTCCCCGAAGCGGAGAAGCGCGCGCCGGGCGAAGACGAGTTGAAGGGGGCGCTCGTGCGCCTGTGCAAGAAGATCGACAGCTTCGTCGCGAACCCGAGGTTCAAGTCGCCCGAAGTTTTGGACGTGGAGGCGAACGCGAAGGCGCGCCGCGACCTTTGGGAGATCATCTCCCTGAGCGGGGTCGTCAGGGAGAGCGCCGACGGCTTGGGCCGCGCAGACTCTTCCGCGAGTCACCCCGGCCCCTGAAGCGGCCGCAGACGCAGGCTTAAGTCTTCACGCGCGAGAGTGGAAACCCGGCAGACGCTATGACGCGTAGGATCGACCTAAAGAGAATCCACACGGCGCACTTCGGCACGATGCGCGCCATCAACCGCCAGATCGTGCTCAACTACGTGCGCGACCAGGGGCCCATCTCGCGCGCCGAGATCGCGCGGCGCACCGCGCTCCAGCGCTCGACCATCTCCGAGATTGTCGACTCACTGCTCGTCGAAGGTCTCATCGAGGAGGTCGGCGCGGGGCGCTCGACGGGCGGACGCTGCCCGACGCTTCTGGCGCTGCGCGCGAGCGGCGCGGCGGCCGTCGGCATCGACATCGGGCCGGCGCGCACGACCGTCGCCGCGTGCGACCTCGCGGGCTGCGTGTTGGAGCGCGAGGAGTTCGAGACCGACCACGACTTCGACCGGACGCTCAGGCGCGCGGCCACGGCCGCCGGCCGTCTGCTCGGGCGCTGGCCCGGCAAAATAGAGGGCATCGGCGTCAGCCTGCCCGGGCTCGTCGACCCCTCGACGGGGAAGCTCATCTACGTCCCTTACTTCAACTGGCGCGACCTCGACGTGGCGCGCACGCTTGAGGCGGCGACCGGGCTCAAGGTCGCCGTGGACAACGACGCTAACGCCGCCGCGCTCGCCGAACTCTGGTTCGGGCGTGCGGAGGTGTCCGAGGCGCGCGACTTCATCATGGTCTTCATCGCCGAAGGCGTGGGGACGGGACTCATCTTCGACCGGCAGATTTACCGCGGCGAGGGCGGCGCGGCCGGCGAGTTCGGCCACATGGTCATCGGCGAGCGCGCGCCCGTGCCCTGCTCGTGCGGCGGCTACGACTGCTGGGAGGCTTTCGCGTCGGGGCGCGCGGCCGTCGAGCGTTACGCGCGGCTCGCGTCGGACGCCGAGGGCGCGCGCGCGCTGAGCTTCGCGCAGTTGATCGACCGCGCGCTCGAAGGCGAGGCAGCGGCGCGCGAGGCCCTGCGCGAGACGGCGCGCTATCTGGGCAAGGGCATCTCGAACCTCGTGGTCGGCTTCAGCCCCGAGATTGTCGTCGTCGGAGGGGCCATCACGCGCGCGTGGGAGCTGGTCTCCGACATCCTCGCCGAAGCCGTCAAGCGCAGCGTCCGCCGAGACCTGCCCGCCGCGCGCATCACGCCCTCGACCATCGGCGACGAGGCCAGCCTCATGGGCGCGCTCAGCCTCGTCCTCGCCGACAAGTTCGCGCCCGTCGCCGCTATCTGAAGGCGTCCGCCAGCGACCTCACCTTCAAGCTCTTGCGAAAATCTTCGAGCCGCGTCCTGCGGCCGCCCGCGCGGAACTCGACTTCGACCGGCCGGCTGGGGACGAGGTCGATGAAGTTGTCTTTGAAGGAGCCTTCCGAGCCGGGCGCGGAGAGGTAGACGGCGCGCGCGAGTTTGTCCGTCGTAAGTGTGAGCTTGAAGCCGCTCCGAGTAGTGGCGACGGTCGCGCTCACGCGCGCGGCGGCGAGGCTCAGCTCCTTGAAGGGGCGGAAGAAGTGCGTGTTCGACGAGATGACGCCGGGGCCGGCGTGCAACTCTGCGAGCAGGAAGACCGAGCGCGCGTCGCGGCCTTCGAGGAGTCTGGCGATGGGGAGGCTGAGGTAGGAGTCGCCGCGCAGAGGCGCGACCGTCACGTCCTTCGACTCGCTCTTGAGCACGCGGCCGTCGAAGTCCATGAGGCTCACCGTCAGGCGCGCCGGAGCGGGCTCGGCGCGGTCTGAGACGACGTAGACGTTGACGCGGTCGCCCTCCGCGTGCGGGCTCACGAGGACGCGGCTGTAGAAGCGCCGCGCGTAGAACTGGAGCGCCTTCCAGCGGCCGAAGTAGTCGATGCTCGACCATGAGGCGACCGGCCAGCAGTCGTTGAGCTGCCAGTAGAGCGAGCCCATGTTGTGCGGCATGATGCGGCGCAGGTGCTCGGCCCCGACCTTGATGCCCTCGGCCTGCAAGACCTGACTGGCGTAGAGGAACGACTCGAAGTCTTTGGGCTCGGGGTACTCGCGCAGCATGTACTCGCGTATGAGCTGGTTGCCGCGCGGGTGCTTCTGGTGCGCGAGCATGACGGGCGACTGTATGTCGTGGTCGGAAGGCAGCGTGTAGGCGTCCACCGTCTCGGCGAGCGGGAAGGACTGGAAACCGTACTCGCTCATGAAGCGCGGGCGCTGCCGTTCGTATTCCGCGAACGGCTTCGACGCGTGCCAGACCTCCCAGTAGTGCACGTCGCCCACGCGCTGCGAGTCGGCGTCCGCTTCGAGGTTCGAGCTGGGCGAGCTGGGCCAGTAGGCGCGCGACGGGTCGTGTTGGGCCACGACCTCGGGCAGCACGCCGTGGAAAATCTTGAGGTAGTCGTCCCAGAGCTTCGCCGGCAGATTCTGCTTCCAGCCCCAGTGGTGCCAGGCGGTCTCGACTTCGTTGTTGCCGCACCAGAGCGCGATGCTCGGGTGGTCGCGCAGGCGTCGCACGTTGTCCACGGCCTCCTGCCGGACGTTGTCCAGAAAGTTCTCGCCGCCCGGGTACATGCTGCACGCGAACATGAAGTCCTGCCAGACGAGCAGTCCCAGCTCGTCGCACAGCTCGTAGAAGTCGTCGGACTCGTAGTAGCCGCCGCCCCACACACGCAGCATGTTCATGTTGGCGTCGCGCGCCGACTCTAAAAGCTGCCGGTAACGCTCACGCGTGACGCGCGCGGGAAAGGTGTCGGCCGGAATCCAGTTCGCGCCCTTGGCGAAGACGGGCACGCCGTTGACGACGAACGTGAAGCTCTTGCCCGCCTCGTCGGGCTGCTGGCGCAGCACTATCGTGCGCAGGCCGACGCGCGTCGAGAGTTCGTCCAGAACCTTTTCGCCGCCGGCCGTGAGCAGGCGCGCGCGCAGCGTGTAGAGCTTCTGCGCGCCCATGCCGGCGGGCCACCACAACTGCGGGTCTGGGATGTCGAGCCCGAAGGCGAAGCGTCGAGAGCCCCGCGAGAGTTTGACCGCCTGCCGCGCCCTGACGCGCCCGTCCGAAGGGTCTTCGACGACCAGCACCGCGTCGGCCTCGCCGTCGGAGAGGACTTCGACCTCGGCCGTCAGGTGCGCCGCGTCCCGGCCGATGCGCTGCTGCGGGACGTGCAGGCCGTAGAGGCGCGCGTCGTCCCACACTTCGAGCCGTGCGGGCCGCCAGACGCCGCACGTGACGAAGCGCGGCCCCCAGTCCCAGCCGTAATGGTAGGGAGCCTTGCGCGTGTGCGGCGAAGTCTTCTCGCCCTGATCGTTGGAGGCCGGGAGTTCGTACCCGAGCCCCTTCATGTACGGCAGCGCCTCGTTGATCGCCGATTTGAAGACGACGCGGAGCGTGTTGCGGCCGGGCCGCAGCGCCTCCTTCACGCCCGCGCGCCAGGTGCGGAACATGTTGTTCGCGTGGAAGAGCGGGCGGTCGTTGAGGAAGACCTCGGCGTAGGTGTCGAGCCCCTCGAAGACCAGCTCGGCGTGCCTCCGCGCGAGGAGGGACGCGGGCACGTCGAAGGTCGTGCGGTACTCCCAGTCGGTCTTGCCTATCCACTGCAGCTTCCGCTCGTTGTCGCGGTAGAAGGGGTCTTCGATGCGGCCGTTGGCGAGCAGGTCTGTGTGGACGGAGCCGGGCACGCTCGCCTTCAGCCACTCGCCCTTGCCCGCCTCGCGGAACGTCCAATTCTTGTCGAGCGCGAGCCTGTAGCGCGCGCCGCCGGCCGCCGGACGCGTAGACTGCGCGTGGAGCGCCGCCGACGCGACGAGCAGGAGCACGAGCGCACGCGGGACGATTCTCAACACGGTTTGTGACCTCTCTGCGCGGGTGGAATGGCGGCCATAACTTTCGCCATTTTGCGGCGGCTGTCAACCCCCTCCGCGCGCCCGTGGCAGAAAAAGTGTTGACGGGAGGTCGCTCCTGTACTACTTAATAAACGTCGCACGGGTTTCTTCGACGCTCCACTTATCAGCCAAAGCAAGACCCCGACGAGCTGCCGCCGCCGGCCGTCCCCCTTCGCGCCGCCCAACATAATGCGCCGAATAGACCTCAGGAAAGCCAGCGTCGCGCGCCCCAACACGATACGCGACATCAACCGCCAGATCGTGCTCAACTACGTGCGCGAGCGCGGCCCCATCTCGCGCGCCGAGATCGCGCAGGAGACCGCGCTCCAGCGCTCGACCGTCTCGCTCATCGTGGACGAGCTGAAGGGCGGCGGCCTCATCGAAGAGGTCTCGGGCGAGTCGCGCGGCGGCCGCCCGCCCATCCTGCTCTCGCTCCGCACGGCCGACCCCGTCGCCATCGGCGTCGACCTCGGCACCATCACCACCGTCGTCGCCACCAGCGACCTCGCCGGCCGCGTCCTCGAACAGGAAGAGTTCCCGACCGACCCCGAGGCGCGCAGGACGACGGCGCGCGTCGTCGAGTGCGCGCGCGAGTTCGTGCGCCGCGGCGGCGGCACCATCGAAGGCGTCGGCGTCAGCCTGCCCGGCCTCGTCGATCAGGAGACGGGCACCGCCACCTTCATCCCGCACTTCAAGTGGCGCGACTGGGCCGTCGCCGAAGAGTTGAGGGAGGCTCTGGGCCTCGCCGTCCACGTCGACAACGACGCCAACGCGGCCGCGCTCGCCGAACTCTGGTTCGGCCGCCCCGAGATACGCGAGGTGCGCGACTTCATCATCGTCCTCGTCGAAGAAGGCGTCGGCACCGGCATCGTCTTCGACGGACAGGTCTACCGCGGCCGCAGCGGCGCGGCCGGCGAGTTCGGCCACATGACCATCGGGCAGGGCGCGCCCATCGCCTGCGCCGCCGGGAGCCGCGGCTGCTGGGAGGCTTTCTCCTCGCAGCGCGCCGCGCTCGCGCGCTACGAACAGTCAGGGCATGGCGCGGAGAAGCTGGACTTCAAACAACTCGTAGACCTCGCGCTCGAAGGCGAGGAGGAGGCCACCGCCGCGCTGCGCGAGACGGCGCACTACCTCGGCGTCGGCATCGCCAACCTGACGCAGGGGCTCGCGCCCGAGGCGGTCATCGTCGGCGGCCCCATCGTCCGCGCGTGGCCGCTCATCGTCGGCGACATCAAGGCGGCGGTCGGCGAGGGCATCTGCCGCGGACTGCCCCCCGCGCAGATCATCGCCTCCACTCTGGGCGAGCAGCCGACGCTGATGGGCGCCATCAGCCTCGTGCTGACGACCAAGTTCACACAGGTCTCACTCGCCTGACGCGCCCCCGACTCTTCCTGCCACTTTGTTTGGATAGGCAACTTTGTTCCGCCCTAAGTATTTACAAGGAATTGCTTTACGGCCAAAAAAAAATCTTGACAAGCGTGGGGTTTAGTAATAAAACCGCTTTTGATAGGTCTTGCAACAAAGTCCAGTCACGCAACTTAGTCTTTAAGAAAAACTAGTCGCTCTTGTCAGGTTGGGGCTTCCCCTCGCCCGGCCGCGTCCGCAGCCGGCGCGGAGAGGCTCCGAAGGCGCTCCACAGGCCGGCCCGCCTCCCCGTCGGGTCCCTGACGCACCCGCCCGGCTCCGAGACACCGCCCGCTTCCGAGAGGGCGGGGAGGCCGCCGGGCTCTGACTCTTTGAAAGTCCACAGGAGAACGGCTCCCCAGAAAGTTGGCACGGGCAACAAAAGCCCGCGCCGCACGCCGCGCGGAGGTGCGGGGGCCGACCAGATTTGAAAGCGCGGAAGCGAGGAGACGCGTTTATGACGAAGAAGCTTGGATTGCAAGCGCTACTGCTCACGCTGTTGCTCTGTCTCGGGGCGGTCGTCCACGCCCAGGTGAGCACCGTGGGCAGCATCAGCGGAACCGTGCGCGACCCGCAGGGAGCCGCCGTCCCCAACGCGGAGGTCACGGTCACGGAGGAGACGACCGGCCTCACGCGCACCGTGACGACCAACGACGAGGGCGTCTACCTCGTCGCGGGGATACCGCCCGGCCGCTACAACGTCAGCGCGGCGCCCGCCGGCTTTAAGAAGACGGTCAACCCGGGCGTCCAGTTGCACGTCGCCGAGAGGCTCACCCTCGACATCAACCTTGAGGTCGGCGCCGTCGGCGAGACCATCACGGTGACGGGCGAGGCGCAGCTCGTCGAGACGCGCAACTCCGACGTGAGCAGCCTCGTCACCGAGAAGCAGGTGACCGAGCTTCCCTTGAACGGCCGCAACTACGCGCAACTCGTCACGCTCGTCCCCGGCATCTCGCCGGTGACGCAGGCGGGCGCGGGCGGCGCGTTCGGCACCGGCGGGACGGGGCTCGACTCGCACGTCGACATGTCGGTCAACGGCAACGGGTCGAACACGAACCTCTGGACGGTCGACGGCGTCAACAACATGGACGTCGGCTCGAACGCGACGCTGCTGGTCTTCCCGTCCATCGACTCCATCGCGGAGTTCCGCGTCGAGCGCAACAGCTTCAGCGCCGAGTACGGGCAGGCGCAGGGCGCGGTCATCAACCTGATCACGAAGGGCGGCGGCAACGAGTTCCACGGCACGCTCTTCGAGTTCTTCCGCAACGACGCGCTCAACGCCAACGACTTCTTCCTCAACCGCGCGGGGCAGCCGCGTCCCGTCCTGCGCTACAACAACTTCGGCTTCAACTTCAGCGGCCCCATCGTCCTGCCGCGCTTCGGCGAGGGCGGGAAGGCGACGTGGAAGGGCACGAACCGCGCCTTCTTCTTCTGGAACGAGGAGTGGCGGCGCGAGCGCCGCGGGCTCGTCCCGCCGATACAGGCGAGGGTTCCGACGCTGGCCGAGCGCAACGGCGACTTCAGCGGGAGCCTGACGGGCCCCGTCCCCGTCGACCCGGCCACCTGCCACAACGTGCCCGACCCGACCCCGCAAGACCCTAACAGAATAAGAACGGACTGCAGCCCGTTCCCGGGCAACCGGATTCCGCAGGACAGGCTGAGCCCGGCGGCGCTCTCGATCCTGAAGTTCTTCCCGCTGCCGAACACGGCGCTCCAGAACGGCGTCAACTACGTCGCGGCGCCCGTCAAGCCGATCAACACGCGGCAGGACACCCTGCGCGCCGACTTCAACCTCACCAGCAAGATGAACTTGATGGTGCGCTACATCAACGAGACGTGGACGCACGGCAACGCGGCGGGCAGCTTCTGGGGCGACACCGGCTTCCCGACCATCAGCTCCGACTGGTCGCAGCCCTCGCACAGCTTCGCCATCAAGCTCGCCACGACCGTCACCTCGACGGCCGTCAACGACTTCCAGTTCTCGCGCGCCGGCAACAACATTCTGGTGACGACGAACTCGGCCGGGCAGGCTCTTAATCAGGAGATCGCCTCCCGGTTCCCGACCGTCTTCCCGAAGCCGGACGGGCTGGGGCTGCCGACCAACTGGGGCGCGGGCGGCTACCCGGCGCTCTGGCACCAGGCTCCTTGGGCCAACGAGGAAGACCTCTTCATCTGGAAGGACGACTTCTCGAAGGTGGCCGGCTCACACGAGCTGAAGATCGGCGGCCTCGTCAGCCACAACAGGAAGAACGAGCAGGCCGTGGGCGCCAGCGAGTTCGCGCAGTACTGCGGCTCCGACACCCACACCGGCAACGCCATCGCCGACATGCTGGTGCGCGACCTGCCGCTCGCCTGCTACACCGAGCGCAACACGGTCGGCTTCGCGCCCGGCCGCTGGCACGATTTCGAGGTCTACGGGAACGACTCGTGGAAGTTCAGCTCCCGCGTGACGCTCAACCTCGGGCTGCGCTGGTCGCGCTACTCGCCGGCCTTCGCCGACAACGACCGCATCAGCAACTGGGTGCCCGAACTCTACGACAACGTCAACCCGCTGAGCGGGCTCATCCGCGCCGACCAGCCCAACAGCCTCGGGCTCGGGCGCTCGCTCGTCCGCCCCTACAACAAGGGCTTCCAGCCGCGCGTCGGCATCGCGTGGGACGTTTTTGGCGACGGCAGAACGTCGCTCCGCATGGGCTTCGGCCGCTTCATGGGTCGCGCCAACGTCATCGAGGACATCCTGCGTCTGCACGGCAACCCGCCGTGGACGACCGTCGTCAACTCGGACGGCGGCGGCGGCAACCGGATGACCTGCACCGGCCCGAACAACACGAACTGCCACCCGACCACGCTGGCCGACAACCCGACCTTCCGCAGCCTCGACACCATCGGGCAGGGGCTCGCGGGCGCGGTCGCGGGCGTGAGCACCAGCACCGGCTTCAACGCCGTCGACATCAACTTCCGCCCGCCCGACAGCTACCAGTGGAACCTGACGGTCTCGCGCGAGATCATCAAGGACACGGTGCTCGAAGTCTCCTACATCGGCAATCAGGGTCACCACATCTGGCGGCGCGGCGTCAACTTCAACGACGTGCTGCCGCAGAACCGGGCCGCCATCGCACAGGCTTTCAACAACAACTCCTCGAACCTGACCGCGCTCATCGCGCAGAGCGTCAGATTCCCCAACGTCGGGCCGATCACGAAGAGCGAGTCGACGGGTAACTCCAACTACAACGGCCTTCAGGTCTGGCTCAACCGGCGCTTCGTCGACAACCTGTCCTACTCGGTCGCCTACACTTGGTCGCACGCGCTTTCGGACGTGCCGCTGACCTCGTTCACGACCGCGACGAGCGACCCGTACAACTACCACCTCGACTACGGCGACGCAGACCTCGACCGCCGCCACACGTTCGTCTTCAACGCCGTCTACCAACTGCCTTCGCTCAAGGATTGGGGCGCGGCCGCCAACGCCTTCCTCGGCGGGTGGCAGATCAACACCATCGTCTCGCACTACGGCGGCACCCCGCTCGACGTCTTCTCGGGCGTGAACCCGAACTGGCTCGGGCTGAGGGCGACGCCCGCCAACGGTGGCTTCCGTCCGAACCTCGTGCCGGGCGTTCCCATCTACCTCGACACGAACGACCCGACGCAGTACCTGAACCCGGCGGCCTTCTCGCTGCCCGCGTTCGGCGCGTTCGGCAACCTGAGCCGCGGCCTCGTCCGTCAGCCGAGTCTGACGAACGTCGACTTCTCGCTCAACAAGAACTTCGCGCTCAGCGAGCGCACGCGGCTCCAGTTCCGTGCCGAGTTCTTCAACCTGCTCAACCACCCGCAGTTCAACGGGTTCGCCAACACGGCTTTCGACATCGTCCGCCCCGCCTCCGGGGTCGGGCAGGTCGCCACGCCCCGCGGGGGCTTCGGCGTGCTCAACAGCGACCGCGGGCCGCGCAACATCCAGTTCGGCCTCAAGCTGCTCTTCTGATATAGTACGCGGCCAGTGGCCGACATGACGGACGGGGGGCCCGAGACGTTTTAACTTGCGGCCCCCCGTCCCTTTCTCTTTTAACCACACGGCCGGAAGCTTTCGCGATGCGTCTACGTTCGACCCTCGTCCCCGTCCTGCTGCTTCTGCTCCCCGCCGCGCCACAGTCTTCGCCTCCGCCGCAGCCGAAGACCATCCGCCAGCACTACGAGGCGGCCGAGGCGCGCCGGCGCGCCGGAGACCTCGCCGGGGCCGAAGCAGAGTTCGCCGCCATCCTCGCCGAAGGCTACGGCAAGCTCGGCAAGATTTATGCGCGCGGCAAGCGCTACGCGGAGGCGGCCGCCGTCTTCGAGTCGGCCGCGCGCCACGCCCCCGCATCGGCAGACCTCTTCGTAGACCTCTCCATCGCCTACTTCGACTCCGGCCAGTACGCGAAGGCGCGTGACGCGGCCGGGCGCGCCGTCGCGGTTGACGCGCGCTCGGTCGGCGCGCGCCACATGCTCGGCAAGTCGCGCTTCATGCTCGGCGAGTTCGACCCGGCGGCGGCCGAGCTTGAGGAGGCGCTCAGGCTCGCGCCTCAGGACTACGACGTGGCCTACACGCTGGGCCTCGCGCACCTCAAGCGGAAGCGTTTCGCGCCGGCCAAAGAGATTTACGAGCGGATGCTCGCGCAGCTCGGCGACCGCCCGCAGCTCCGCATCATCTTCGGCCGCGCCTACCGCGAGACGGGCTTTCTGACGGAGGCGGTCGAAGAGTTCAAGCGTGCTGTCGCGCTCGATTCGCGCTTCCCGCGCGCGCACTACTACCTCGGACTCACCTACCTGCTCAAGGACGGCGCCGAGCGCCTCGACGACGCGGCCGCCGAGTTCCGCATAGAGCTGGCGTCGAACCCCGAAGAGTACTTCGCCAACTACTACCTCGGCGTCATCTGCGTCATGCAGCGCAAGTGGGACGAGAGTGCCGCCCTGCTGCGCAAGGCCGCCGCGCGCGAGCCCGACAACCCCGACCCGTACTTCCACCTCGGTGAGGCGCTGCAGGGACTCAACCGTCACGCCGAGGCCGTCGATGTTTTGAAGAAGTCCGTCGCGCTCACCAAAGAGCTGAGCCACAACGAATATCAGGTGACGACGGCGCACTACCGGCTCGGGCAGTCGCTCCTCAAGCTCGGCCGTCAGGAGGAGGGCGAGCGCGAGCTTCAGCTCGCGGCCGAGTTGAAGTCCAAGTCGCTCGCGCGCGACAAGGAGAAGGCCGAGGCTTACCTGTCCGAAGAGAATCTGAAAGAGGTCCCGGGCAAGTTCCCCGAGCTAGGCTCCGGGCTCGTGGCCGACGCGGCCGCGCCCGGCGAGCGCGCGCGCGGCGAGTTATCCGGCGGCGAGAGCTTCTACGCGCAGGTCGTCGCCGTCGCGCACAACGAGACGGGGCTGCTGCGCGCCGAGCAACAGGACTACCGCGGCGCGGCCGCGCACTTCGCGCTCGCCTCGAAGTGGGACCCGAAGCTCGACGGCGTCGATTACAACTGGGGATTGGCCGCCTATAGGGCCGAGAGCTACAAAGAGGCGCTCGCGCCGTTGGAGCGCGAGCTGGTTGCGCGCGCCTCGAACGTACAGGCGCGGCAGCTCCTCGGCATGAGCTACTTTGTGACGGAGAACTACGCGCGCGCCTCCGAGCTGCTGACGCAGGTCGCGGCCGAGCGCCCCGACAACGTCGGCGTCAACTACACGCTCGCGCTCTCGCTCGTCAAGCAGGGCCGCAAGGACGAGGCGCAGAAGGTGATGGAGCGGATGTTGGCGACGGGCGGCAACAGCCCGCAGCTCCACATCGTTCTCGGCCAGGCGCACTACGAGCAGGGCGACACGGCGAAGGCGCTCGAAGAGCTACAGTCGGCGCTCGCGCTCGATTCGCGCACGCCGATGGCGCACTACTACTCGGGGCTCATCCACCTCAAGGGCGGCAAGTTCGACGAAGCCGCGCGCGAGTTCGAGGGCGAGCTGGCCTTGAACCCTTCGGACTTGCAGGCCAAGTACCACCTCGCCTTCGTGCTCCTCGCGCGTCAGGAGGCCGCGCGCGGCGTCTCGCTGATGCGCGAGGTCGTCGCCGCGCGCCCCGACTTCGCCGACGCGCGCTACGAACTCGGCAAGGCGCTGCTCCAGCAGAACAACGTCAGAGAGGCCGTCGAGAACCTTGAGGCCGCCGCCCGGCTCGCGCCCGAAAAGTCGCACGTCCGTTATCAGCTCGGCCGCGCGCTCACGGCCTCCGGGCGCAAGGCTGACGGCGACGCGCAGCTCGAACTCTACCGCCAGCTCAAAGAGAAGGAGCGCGCGCAGACCACCCCGTAGACGCGTGCGAGGTTGACAGGCTTGCCCACGAAGATTGCCTTACTCGCGGCGTTAACGGTCACGCTGCTTTTGAACTTCAATTCGACGGCCGCCGCGCAAATTCGTCTGACCGACGTGACCGAGGCGGCCGGCGTCGCCTTCCGCCACGTCGCGTCACCCGACAAGAGGTACATCGTCGAGTCGATGAGCGGCGGCGTCGCGCTCTTCGACTACGACGGGGACGGCCTGTTAGACCTCTTCCTCGTCAACTCGCTCACGGTCGATCTCGTCAAGTCGGGGGGCAAGACCCGCAGCGCGCTCTACCGCAACAACGGTGACGGCACCTTCAAAGACGTGACCGACCGCGCCGGCCTCGCCGACGTGGGCTGGGGCATGGGCGTCGCGGCCGGCGACTACGACAACGACGGCCGCACAGACCTCTACGTGACGTGCCTCGGCCCAAACCGTCTCTACCGCAACAACGGTGACGGCACCTTCGCGGACGTGACGGCGAAGGCGGGCGTCTCCGACCCGCGCTGGTCGACGGGCGCGGCCTTCGTCGATTACGACAACGACGGCCGGCTCGACCTCTTCGTCGCCAACTACGTGGACTTCCAGCTCGACCGCCTGCCCGAGTTCGGCAAGGGCAAGACCTGCCAGTACAAAGGCATCGCCGTTCAGTGCGGCCCGCGGGGCCTGCCCGGCGCGGGCGACTCGCTCTTCCGCAACAACGGCGACGGCACCTTCACCGACGTCTCGAAGAAGGCGGGCGTCGCCGACGCGGCCGGCTTCTACGGGCTCGGCGTCGTCTGCTCGGACTTCGACGAGGACGGCTTCACGGACATCTTCGTCGCCAACGACTCGACGCCCAACTTCCTTTACAGGAACAACGGCGACGGGACGTTTAAGGACGTGGGCTTCGTCTCGGGCACGGCCGTCAACGAGAACGGGAGCGAGCAGGGGAGCATGGGCGTCACCGTCGGCGACTACGACCACGACGGCAAGTTCGACATCTTCGTCACCAACTTCGCGGACGAGTACAACACGCTCTACAAGGGCGGCGAGCGGCTCAACTTCTCTGACGTGTCCTACGCCGCGAAGCTCGCGGAGGTCGCGCTCCCCTTAGTCGGCTGGGGGACGGAGTTCTTCGACTACGACAACGACGGCTGGGTCGACCTCTTCGTCGCCAACGGCCACGTCTACCCGCAGTTGGAGAACTACAAACAGCGCAAGCTTCTCCACCGCAACAACCGCGACGGCACCTTCACCGAGACGGCCGCGCTGGCCGGCGCGCCCCTGCTGGAGAAGCGCGCCGCGCGCGGCACGGCCTTCGGCGACATAGACAACGACGGCGACGTTGACCTCGTCGTGGGCGACCTCGACGGCCCGCCGCAGCTTCTACGCAACGACGGCGGAAGCCTTGCCGGCAACGCCGTCCTCATCCGCCTCGTCGGTGTGAAGGCCAACCGCGACGCCGTCGGGGCGCGCGTTAAGATTTCGGCCGGCGACCTCGTCCAGATGGACGAGGTGCGGAGCGGCGCGAGCTACATCTCGCACAGCGACCTGCGGCTCCACTTCGGGTTGGGCGCGCGGACGAAGATAGACTCGATTGAGGTGCGCTGGCCCGGCGGCGCGGTCGAGAAGATAAGCGGCGCGCCCGTCAACAAAATCCTGACCGTCAAAGAGGGGCAGGGGCTCGTCGAGCAGAAGGATTTTAACCGCGCCGCCGTGCCGCGCCGCTGACCCTCCGTCGAGGGCGAAGGCGTCAAGTGAAGCCCGTAGGGCTGCGCTGTCAACCGGGTCGCAGAATCCCCGAAGGGGATAAACTCAATGCGGTAGCGCAAATCGTCCTACCTTCTGCCCGGCCTCGGCGCGCGGCGTACGGGCGGCGCGCCGGGCTGGAGCGTGAAACGTTCGGTGAGGCCGCCGACCATCACGTCGAAGTCGCCCGGCTCGACCACCGTGCGGTTGTCCGCGCCGACGAAGGAGAGGTCTTCGGGGCGGAGCGTGAACGTGAGCGTGCGGCTCTCGCCCGGCTCAAGGTGAACTTTCGCGAAACGTCGGACGCGCCTGCCCGGCGGCGTCAGGGACGCCACCACGTCGCGCACGTAGAGGATGACCGTCTCCTTGCCCGCGCGCCGACCCGTGTTCCGCACCGTCACCGTCACGCCGACCGTACCGTTCCACGGAACCTGCCTGCGACTCAGACGCAGGTCGCCGTAGGTGTAGCTCGTGTAGCTGAGGCCGTGGCCGAACCGGAACTGCGGGTTGAAGGCCATGTTGCCGAAGTTCGTCGCCTCGGTCTCGAAGAGCTTGTGGTCGTAGGTGACGAGGCCGTTGGGCGTGCGCGGGTAGGTGAAGGGGAGACGGCCGCCGGGGTTGTAGTCGCCCGTCAGCACGTCGGCCACGGCGACGCCGCCCTCGTTGCCGGGGTTGAGCGCCAACAGGATGGCCGCGGACTTCTCCGCGATGCGGTTGATGACGCGCGGGCGGCCTTCGACTAAGACGAGCACGACGGGCTTGCCGGTCGCCTGTATGGCCTCGGCGAGTTTGAGCTGTGGGTCGGGCAGGTTGAGGTCTGTGATGTTGCCGGGCGTCTCCGTGTAAGAGCCTTCGCCGAGACAGAGCACGACCACGTCCGCGTCGCGCGCGGCGCGCACGGCGGCCGGGATGTCGACCTCCTCGTCGCGGTCGGCCGGCGTGCCGTTCGGGTTCGAGCCGGCGGGGCGCGTGATGCGCGTGCCCGGCTCGTAGCGCAGGTTAGCGCCGAACTTGCCTTCGAGCGCGCCGAGTATCGTCGGCCGGTCGGTCGGGTAGAGCGACTCCTCCGAGCCCTGCCAGACGTACGTCCAGCCGTTGTTGAGAGAGACGAGCGAGTTGGCGGTCGGCCCCGTCACGAACACCCGCCGCCCGCGCGCGAGCGGGAGCAGGCCGCCTTCGTTCTTGAGCAGCACGAGTGACTCGCGCGCCGCCTGCAGCGCCACGTCGCGCGAAGAGTACTGGCCGACGCTCGCTTTGAGCGAGGCGTCGGGGCCGGGTCTTTCAAAAAGCCCGAGCTCGAACTTCACCAGCAGAATCCTCCGCACCGCCTCGTCGATGCGCGACATCGGCACCGAGCCGTCTTTGACTAAGGCGACGAGGTGGTCTGCGAAGCTGTAGTCGTTGGGCACCATGCTCATGTCCACGCCGGCCATGACCGACATGCGCGTCGCCTCACGCTCGTCGGCCGCGACCTTCCACTGCGTGACAAGCTTCTTGACGTCCTGCCAGTCGGAGACGACGAGGCCCTTGAAACCCAACTCGCCGCGCAGGATGTCGTTCAGAAGATGTTTGTTGACGTGGCCGGGCGTGCCGTTTATCTCCGCCGAGTTGACCATCACGGTGCGCGCGCCCGCGCGGACGGCCGCCGCGAAAGGCGGCAGGAAGAACTCGCGCAGGTAGTTCTCCGGAATCCACGCGGGCGTGCGGTCGCGCCCGTTCAAGGGTTGGCTGTAGCCCACGTAGTGCTTGAGGCTCGAAGCGACGCTCGTGTTCGCCGTGAGGTCTTGGCCTTCGAGACCGCGCACGAAGGCGACGCCCATCACGGTCACGAGGTATGGGTCTTCGCCGAACGTCTCGTAGAAGCGCGGCCAGAGCGGTTGGCGGCCGATGTCGAGCACGGGCGAGAAAGACCACGGGATGCCGGCGGCGCGCGTCTCGGCGGCCGCGAGTTCCTGCGAGCGCTGCATCAGCTCGGGGTTCCACGTCGCGGCCATGCCGATCTCCTGCGGGAAGAGCGTCGCGCCGCGCACGTAGTTCGCGCCGTGTACGGTGTCGATGCCGTAGATGACCGGAATCTTGAGTCGGGTACGCCCGGCCGCCTCCTGTATCTGCCGGATGATCTCGTGCCACGCGTCGACCGTGAGCGCCTGTCCGCCGACGTTGAGCACGGAGCCGACGCCGTACCTGACGACCGCCTTCTCAAGCTTCGCCGGGTCGATGCGGATGTCCTGGTCGGAGCCGGTCGTCACCATCCCGATTGCGAGCTGTGTCATCTGCCCGACCTTCTCTTCGAGCGTCATGCGCGCGACGAGCGCGTCCACGCGGCGCGTGTAGTCGGGCTGGCGTCTGAGCCGCACGGCGCGTTGGAAGAAGGCGTCGCTGTCGGGCGTGTCGGCCTCGACGACGCCGCGCTTGCCTTGCGCTTGAGGCGTGGCGGCGCGGGTTTGTTGCAATTGTAGGCAAAAGGTCTGAAAACAGAGCAGCGTCGAGAGCAGGAGGGCGGTCGTTTTCATGGCCGTCGGCTTGTCCTTAAGGAAGAGTCTTGAAGGAGCGCGTGCCGGCCGATTCTCTTTTATCCGCCGCTTTTCTTCAAGCATTATTTCGCCGGGCGGCGGAACAAAAGCGTGGGAGAGAGAAAGGGAAAAGGGTAAAGGGGAAGGGGGAAAGGAAAGAGGAAGCTTCAACCCTTCCCCTTTACCCTTTTCCCCTTCCCCTTCCGTTTAATCCTGTCGCGCCGGGGTGCCTGCCCCGCGCGGCCGGCCCGTCGTCTAGCGCGCGTGCGCCCTGACGGTGACGGCTTCGGGCTTGACGTTGCGCGCGGCGGAGGCTAAGCCCTTCCGGGACTGAACCACCTCGCGACCCTTAGAATCGCCCGAAGGCCAGAGCTGCGCGAGGACGTAAGTCTCCGCGTACTTCTGGAAGACGAGCCGGGGCTCGGCCTCCGTCTCCGCGCCGTCCCCGACGGCCGAGGTCATGACGACGGCGCCCGCGCGACCCGCCGTGCTCCGAATCTCCCAGACCGTGTATGAGTCCCGCCTGACCGCTTCGACCCTGTACGTGCCGGCGGGGAGAACCTTCCCGCCCGCGACGAAATCGAACGGGATAAGGATGACCGTGCGGCGCGCGGACTGCGCGTATGACGTGGCCGCGAGGGTGAATAAAAGCGCCAGCACGGGTATGAATCTATGAATGAAACGCATGACGACCTCCTGCCAACTCCCTCGTATGAACGTGCGCGGCGGCCCGATGCCGCCTCAACCCTCTAACGCGTAAGCAAAACCGAAACCGGATCACCCACACAAAATTTTTATCCCTCCTGGCTGAAGGGTCGGCGCACTATAAGCACACAAAATAGTTAAGGGCAGCCACGCGGCTGCCCTTAACTTATTGACTTGATTAATGCACCCGGCATGACTCGAACATGCGACCTTCTGATTCGTAGGCACCCCAGCCTCTTAATCACACCCCGTCAAACTTCATCACACCCCATCAAATTCACCACCTAAACCCGCATAGACAAAGGGCGTAGTAGGATTTCACCGCGTCAACTGTTTCACACACGAGCGCATCGCGTCAGGCCGTGTCAGACGACGTAACGGGGAGATTCTGGGGAGCTCTGGGGAGAGAAGACGATGGGACGAATCAGAAAAGGCAGAGAGGTTTGCAGAGACGGGCGCTGGTACGCGCGCGTCAGATGGCTCGACGACGACGGGCGCGAGCATGACAAGTGGTATCCGGCGGCCTCGAAAAGCGACGCGAGCGCCATACTCGAATCGAAGCTCTCGGAACTGCGGACGCGCGGCGGCGAAAGCCTGACGAGCGAGTCAGTGACCTTCGAGCAGTTCGCGCGCGAGTTTGAAAAGACCTACGTCGTGCCGGCCGTCATCAGAAACGGAATCAAGGTGAAGGGGCGGCGGTCACTCAGCACGGTGAAGGGGCAGATGAAAACGCTCATTCACTTCTTCGGCAAGAAGAAGCTCAAGGCCATCCGGTTCAGCGACCTCGAACGCTACCGCGACGAGAGGCTGAACACGCCCATCACCTACACGCGCAAGACCTCCGAGGGCGAGGTAACGACCAGCAAGCCCCGCACCGTCGCCACCGTGAACAGGGAATTGGCCTTGCTCCGAAAAATCTTGAACACGGCGAAGCGCGACGGGCTGATTCTCGAAAACCCGTTTTCGAGAGGCACGGGCGTCATCAGCGTGGCCTCCGAGGTGGCACGCGACCGCATACTTAGTCACGCCGAGGAGTCCCTTCTACTGGCGGCCTGCCGGATGAAGGATAAGCAGGGGAGAGAGAACAGATACGCTCACCTACAACCGATCATCGTCGCGGCAATCGAGACCGCGATGCGGCAGGGTGAACTGTTCGGCCTCGAAAGGCGGGACGTTGACCTGGAGGGCGGCGTCATCGTCGTGAGGTCGGAGAACTCGAAGACGATGCGGACGCGTGTCGTGCCCGTGACGCCGAGGCTGCGAGCCGAGTTGGAGAAGGTGCTGGCGCAGATACCGGACTCGCCGGGGCAGCGCCTCTTCCTCGTCGGCTGTATCAGGAAAGGTTTCGGGTCGGTCTGCCTCGCCGCTGGGCTTAGCGGGTTCCGATTTCACGACCTGAGACACAGCGGCATCACGCGGCTGATAGCCGCGGGCGTCCCGGCGCCCGAGGTGATGAAGATCAGCGGGCACAGCCAGGCCAGCACGTTCCTGAGGTACTTGAATCCGAAGGGCGAGGCGATGAAGAGAGCCGCCGACCTGCTCACGGCCTTCAACGAAAGCCAGCTTGCACAGGTTCAAGCGAAGGGCGAGCCGGCACAGGTGAGCGAGGCGGTCAACTAGCTCTGCCTACGAAATACCGCTTGCCTATAAATTCCTCGACTTGCCTCTAAAATGCCTTTACCCTAAGCCCGAAGAATCGGAGGGGCTGTGGGAAAGAAAACAATCAGATCAACCACCTGTAAGTTCGACGGGCGAGTGATTGGTATTGACGAGGCGTTAGAGCTACGGAGTCGGTCTGGTCGCTTACCGCCGGACTTCCGCTGTGTCGAGTGTGACGAGAGGGTTAAGGCGTTTAAGAGATCGGTGAATGGCAACGTGGCTCACTTCGAGCATCGGCGCGGCAATAAGGCTTTTAGCCTGAGCGTCGAACACTCTAGCCGGACTTGATAGGCAAAGCTCGGTCAACTAGGCCGGCCAGA
>JBEVKV010000327.1:0-10524 GCA_040509515.1 Pyrinomonadaceae bacterium
GGATTTCACCGGCATCCCGCGCGTCATCATCAGCGAGTTCCGCTTCCGCGGCACAGACCCCGACGGCGTGGCGGGCGCGCAGACCGCTTCGGCCAACGAGTTCGTCGAGCTTTACAACCAGACCGACGAGAACGTGACGTTGACGGGCTGGACGCTGCGCGCCTCGACGGGGACGACGCTCCTGACGTTCCCGGCGGTCATCATCCCGGCGCGCGGCCACTACCTCGTCGGCGGGACGAGCTACGGCCTCGCGGCTTACGCGGCGGCCAACTCGACGCTCGCCGCGGACATTCCCGACAATGCCGGCGTCGCGCTCTTCAACAACGGCGCGACCTTCGACGCGAGCACGCGCCTCGATGCGGTCGGCTTCTCCGGCGCGGCCGGCGCCGTCTACCGCGAGGGCGCGGGGCTCACGCCCGCGGGCGGCGTGACGACGGACGGCGAGACGGCTTTCGTCCGTCGCACGGCGAGCGGCGTGCCCGCCGATACAGACGACAACGACGCCGACTTCATCCTGCTCGCGACCGACGGCGGAGTCTACGACTCGCGTCAGGCGGCGCTCGGCGCGCCGGGGCCGGAGAACGCTTCGAGCCCCGTTCAGCAGAACGCGCAGGTGAGCTCGACGCTGCTCGACCCGGCCGTCCCCGCCTCGCAGCCGCCGAACCGCGTCCGCGACTTCACGTCCGACCCGGCCAACAACTCGACCTTCGGCACGATGTCCATCCGACGGACGGCGAGGAACAACACGGGCGCCAACATCACGCGCCTGCGCTTCCGCATCGTCGACGTGACGGGCTACCCGGTAGCCTCCCCGGCAAACGCAGACCTTCGCGCACGCACCTCCGGGCAGGTAACGGTCACGGTGAGCGGCGTCGACAGGGCCGTGCAGGGGACGACGCTGGAGCAACCGCCGGCGCAATCGGAGGGCGGGGGCAACAACTCGACGCTGGCCGTGGGCACGATCACGCTCGCCAACCCACTCGCAAGCGGCGCAAGCGTTGACCTGCAATTCCTCGTCGGCATCGAGAAGACGGGCGCGTTCCGCTTCTTCGTCAATATCGAGGCCGTGACGCAGGCGCCCGCCTCTTTGAGCGAGCACCTGACGATGGGCAATCCGTCGAACGCGACGGGCGACGTGAACCAGCCGGCGAACTACCTGATGGAGAAGCCGCAGTACGCGCTCGCCTATCACCGCGACCGCGGCGGCCCGAACTGGGTGAGCTGGCACCTCGACTCCTCCTGGACTACGGGGTCGGGGCAGCGGCAGGACGACTTCCGCGCGGACACGTCGTTGCCCTCCGGCTGGTATCAGGTGCAGGGGTCTGACTTCTCCGGCTCGGGCTTCGACCGCGGACACATGTGCCCCTCGGCCGACCGCCTGCGGACGAACGCAGACAACTCGGCCACGTTCCTGATGACGAACATGATTCCGCAGTCGCCCGACAACAATCAGGGGCCGTGGAACAACATGGAGCAATACCTGCGCACGCTGGTGAGCGCCGGCAACGAGCTGTACATCATCTCGGGCGGCTCGGGGCAGGGCGGCTCGGGCTCGAACGGCGGGACGACGAACACGGTCGCCGGCGGGCGCGTCGTGGTGCCTTCGCAGACGTGGAAGGTGATTATCGTGCTGCCCGTGGGTACGGACGACGTGAACCGCGTGACGACTTCGACGCGCACCATCGCCGTCATCATGCCGAACACGCAGGGGATACGGAACAACGACTGGCGGAGCTACCGTGTGAGCGTCGATCAGGTCGAGGCGCTGACGGGTTACGACTTCTTCTCGAATGTGCCGGTCAACGTTCAGGCCGCCGTCGAATCGACGGTGGACAACCAGTAATACAGGCATGACAAAAAAGAGCGGCATGTCTCCTCTTACAGAGACGTGCCGCTCTTGGGTGAGAAGTGATGATGCGGCGGCATGCGACACACCCGGCGAGAGTCTCGTTGGCGGTCCAAACGTCATCTAAGCGGGGGGTAACAAAGCGGATGGTCGATACGGATTCCGACAATAACGAGCCGGTGGCGCGCCGCAACTCGCGGGCCAACCTGGAGCGACTCCTTGGCGAGATCATCTCGTCGCCCGAGCGGCGGGACGAGATCGCCCAAGAGGTGGAGTCCGTCTTCGGGCAGGACAAGGCCGTCCTCGTCCTCGACATGAGCGGCTTCTCGCGCACCACGCGCCGGCACGGCATCGTCTCGTTCCTGCTGATGATCCACCAGATGAAGATGGTCGCCCTGCCCGCCATAGAGGAGCACGGCGGGCTCCTCGTTAAGGCCGAGGCCGACAACCTCTTCTGCCTGTTCGACACGGCCGCCGACGCCGTGGGCGCGGCCGGCGAGATCGTCCGGAGGCTCGATACGGTCAACCTCCTGCTGCCCGAGGAGCGCCGCCTCTACGCCTCGGTCGGCGTCGGCTACGGCCGCATCCTCAACGTGGGCGACGAGGACCTGTTCGGCGACGAGGTCAACCTGGCCAGCAAGCTGGGCGAGGACGTGGCGGAGAGGGGGGCGGTGCTGCTCACCCCCGCGGCGCGCTCCGAACTGCGGGACGGCTCCGTCGCCAGCCGGGAGGAGACGCTGAGCATCTCGGGGCTATCGCTGACCTACCACGTCGTCGAAGGGTTAGTGTAGAGGCCCTCCGGAGATCCGCCCGCCCCGGGCTTGCGGCCCCGACGTGAGGCATCCCTGGTAACGACGCACACCCGTCAGGGAGTCGTAAGGTAAATCCCGGGGCGTACGAGAGAGTTCCGGGGATTCCACATCAGTGAGTTTGAGTCGGGCCGCCGGTCAGGGCTTTCGCCCTCCTACCCGCCCCGCCCTATAAAGCCTTTGGGCAACAACATACTTGACTCACCAGCGGCACATCTTGAGCGGGCTGGCACCGCATGCCCACTGAAAATGAAGGACTTGCGGAGCACCCCAATACCCATTGAGTCGCCCTGTCAGAGATAGGTGAGTCAGGTACGTTATTGCCGGACGGCGACACGCATCCGGCGTTCGTCATCCAAGCGTTAATCGACGCGCCACGCTGGCTTAACCGCGCCGCGCTATGCAGTTCCGACATGGTCACCCGGGTGAGCCCGCCACGACGAGACGAACGCGTACCACCGGGACTTGCCACTCTGCGAGCCGGACACACGACAACCCTATGGTCACAGGGGAGACGCCGACGCATGAATACGCCATCATCACCACCTGAAGCCGAGCTGACTGACGGATCATCCGTCCGGATCGGCGCTCTTGTTCCGCTCACCCGGCCCGGATGGGTCGAGGCAGGCCAACACCTACTCGCTGGGCTCGAGCTGGCCGTTCGCGAAGTCAATGACGCTGGCGGGATCGTCGGAAGACCACTCGGGCTAGTGATCCGAGACACCGCGGCTGATCCACAGAAGGCGGCGGCGGCCGTCGACGAAATGGCTCGCCTGGGCGTGGCAGCCCTGGCGGGGGAGTATCACAGCGTCGCCGCTCGCGCCGCTGCCGCCCGGGCCGACGCCCTCGGCCTGCCGTTCCTGTGCTCGTCAGCGGTGCTCGACGCGCTCACCGAACAGCTGACGGAATGGGTCGCGCGCCTCGCGCCAGCGCAGTCCCGCGGCTGGCAAGTGTACGCAGACTTCCTCCTCGGCGCGGGTCACAGTCGAATCGCCGTGGCGGCCGAGCCGAGCGTCTACTGGGGGGCGGGGGCTCGCATTCTGCGGGACTACCTCGCGCCACGCGGCGGCGCCGTCCTCGAACTCGACATGCGTGCGCCGGCCCCCACGGCCGTGTGCGACGAACTCGCCGACAATCGCGCGACGGCCCTCCTTCTTCTGGTCGGCTACCCGGAGCCGGCCGTGTCGATCGTCAAGTCTGTGCGCCGCGACCCGCGCCTCGCTGAGATCATGATCGGTGCGCCGGCCGGGCAACCGGAGTTCGCCGAATGGGCGACGTTGCTGGGCGACGACGGCGCCGCGATTCCATTCTTGCGCTATCTGCCCGAGCGCCTCAACCCACTCGGTGCACGCGTCGAGGCGGCCCTGCGTGAGCGGCTAGCACGAGCGCCCTCCTTCGTCGCGTTCGAAGGCTACGACACGGCCGCGGTCCTCGCCGACGTGCTGCGTTCGCACGGTGCGGATCGGGCGCGTACGGCCGAATCCTGGCCGCGCGTTGCAGTCGAAGGCACCCGTGGGGAGATCCGGTTCTCCCGCGCGCCGGGCATCAGCGTTTGGCAATGGGCCTGGGCGCCAATCCAGGTCGTTGACCGAGATCCAGTGAAACTCGATCGCTTTCGGATCCTTCACGCCAGCTGACCCGAGCCGGTACCACTGCCGGAACGTCATGTAGCGCCTGGTCGGCTGACTAATCGAACTTAACCGGGCGTTGTTGCATAAAAGAGGATTAGTAGATTTCTCCCGCTACGCTGCTGACTCAGACAACGTAACTCTGCGGCATCTCTAAGGCGGTCATCCGGTTCAGAGCCGCACGTCTGACCCGCAACTCCGTCTCCTGCCTCCTCCACTCGCGCGACTTCAGCCTGTCGGAGAAGATCGTCTTGAGCCTCATCATCGCCGTCTCGGCCAGAGAGCGGCGGTGATAACCCGCCTCCTTCTTCCATTCATCTCTCCCGACCGCGCGCCCCCGCAGCACCGCCGCGTTGCGGTCGCCGAACTCCGCCTCGCTTCTCACCCGCGCCCCTGTGCAACGTACATGAGAGGCAGCGTGATGGGGCGTCGGGTGCATGCCGTTGTTAGCCCGCGTCAGAGTTTAAACTACGCATTCGCGTTATAAGCCACAAGTGCGTAAATCTCCAACCAGCCGTGGTTAAGGATTTCTTGCAGTATTTTTTTGTCTTTAGGATGCGCCCAGTCAAGGCGTAGACCGTGCTGCATGAGAAGGCTACAGATTTGATAACGGTCAGTGAAAAGCTTTATCTCACTACTCGTGAGCCTATCATAATTCGGGCGCACTTTCTCAATCTGCTCTTTTAGAGTTGAATAAGCTTTGACCGCATGATGTAACGCATTACCGTAATTGTCTTCGGCTTTGAGTTCTGGAAGGGGAATACCTTTGCTCAATAAATTCTGTACCTCTTTAGAGTCACCCTTGCCTACGGCAGCCATCAAACCTTTATTGTATGTACTCATATTACGCTCCCGACCTTGATGTATAAAACACTGTCAGCTTATAGAAAGCGAGGCCTACAGTCATTACCATGACAAAGCGACAAAGTAATTTGACTGTCGCGTAATAAGGCAAGCGGGCTAACGCCGCGCATCACGCGCCCGCCAGCCCCATTGAGAATCTTAACAACCTCCGTGTCGCGGGTCGCGTGCATGCGCTTGTTAGGCCGCGGCCGCCGCGCCGCTATACTTTCCTTGATTAATAGGTCTCGTGTACCAATAAGCCCAGCCGATTAACGCGAGTTGGAGCGGCAGCCTCGCCCACAATGCCGCCACATTATACTCCGGATAAAACTCATGGTTGACCGCCATGTGAAAGTTAGCCGGGGAGACGGCGATCAACAACGCGACCAACCCCCACGCCGCCCTCCGCGTCAACTTCGGGATCAGGAGCAAGACACCCAGCATGATTTCAATCAAGCCGCTCGTGTAAACGAGCAGCAGAGGTAGAGGTAGATAAGGCGGCATAATGTGCAGATAGAATAAAGGGTTGAGGAGATGGTTGAGGCCGGCCCCCACGAAGGATGTCGCGAATAAGAATTTGAGGATTAGCTTGAGTTTCTGCACAGGCCGTAGCTTACGATAAGTTCCTTTCGCAGCCTAACGCCCGGCATCACCCGCGCCCCTCTTCAAGATTCATGAGATTGCTGCTGATGGGGCGTCGGGTGCATGACGTTGTTATGGCGCGTGCGTCGAGCAAGCTCGTTTCAAACGCTTTTCTTATGAGCCACGATATGAGGCCAGCCTCGCGCCTTGCGCCGGCGTGCGGCTCACGTTTTGGCGCTCAAGCCCTCTCCTCCGTGTGCTCGCACGGCAGGCTATCAACCAGCGGGCCTACTTCGGCGTAATTGCGAACCTTCATCGGAATCACCCACGCCGATTCGCCATCCTTGAACCGAATCTCAGTGCGCCAGAGAGTCTTCCTGCCACTCGGTCGAACCCTGACTTTGTACACTACGCGGCTCAGCTCAGACCATGAAAGGCTTCGTCCGTCGTTGCGCACCAAGCCTTCTTCCGAAAGATATTTGACTGACTTCCTGTATGCTCTGAGAATTAGCCAGACAATCACTCCGAACATCAGCAGACACATCAGGCCAATCCCAAGCGGCACAATTTTAACCCCACTCAGTAACCCGCTGACCACACAGACCAAGCCCATCGGGATAAAGAAAAGCCCCAGCAGAATTACTAACACGAATTGCGTCTTACTTGCTTTGACTTCCAGTCGGTTCAATCTTGCCTCCTCACTCGGATACCACGCAGCGTTTATCGTACGCTCAAACCCAGCGGCATAACGCCGCCAATCACCCGCCGCCCACCCCCGTTGCTACCAATGACATCCAGCGTGTCGGCGGTCGGATTATGGCTGAGAAGCCATTCATGCAACACTACCTTTCCGGGCCAGTCTCAGGCTCCACCATCAAGATATAAGAGAGTTTTTATATATTTTCAGAAATTTGGACGCCCTCGCCTAGATATCTGGATTCCATATTTTTGTACGCGCTAAATGTTGAAAAAACAGCCGCCGAAGTCAGAAATCGTGGATGGAACGCTTATTGCCATGATCGAGGTACATCAACTCTGCTCAAGAGTCTGTATGCGGCGCTTCGACGGCGCCGCGCATGCGCCCCGGTTTGACAAATCAAGGAGGAGTTAGATGAGTTTATTTCCGCCTGTAACAGGCAACTCTGTTGGACGAAGCCAGAGTGGATTATACAGATTCGCCGCTGCGATCTGCTGTCTCCTGGTCGCGACGACCCTCACATTGGCCCAAGGCACTCGCGGAACAATCCGCGGTAAAATAACCGACCCGAATGGGGCCACCATCGCGGGCGCGAATGCGCGCCTGATTGACGTGGCCAGAAACCAGGAATTGCGTACCGTCCAGACCAATGAGGACGGCGAGTACCAGTTCCTTGAAGTCGAGCCTGCCGTCTACACGATTGTTATTCAAGCGCCGGGCTTCGCCGAATCTCGTCTTACGGACGTTAAAGTCGAGCCTAATCGCAATCTCCAGCTTGATGTGGCGGTTACGATAGGGACAACGACGGAAGAGGTCACGGTGACCGCGTCGCAGGAAATTATCGACAGGTCCTCGCCGACGCTCGGCACGACGGTCGACAGGCGCCGCGTCCAAGACCTTCCGCTGAACGGTCGGCAGGTGCTCAACCTGGCGCTGCTCCAGCCGGGCGTGACGGGGGCCAACGCGACCGGTTTCGGCGGCGGACTCGGCATCCGCGTCAACGGCAACCGGGGCACGGAGAATAACGTCACGCTCGACGGCTCGAATAACAACGAGGTCGCGGTCGGTAGTACCACCGGCGCTTCGCCGCGCCCCGACGCCGTGCAGGAGTTCCGCCTCCTGACCTCGAACTTCGAGGCCGAGTTCGGACGCAACACGGGCGCCGTCATCAACGTCGTCACGAGGAGCGGGTCGAACGAGTTCCACGGCAACGCGCGCATCTTCTACCGCCCGACGTTCCTGTCGGCCGCGCGCTTCTTCGACCAGAACGACCCGACCGACCCGGCGCGCCGCAACGTCGGCGATTGCCCGAGCAACATCGCCCTGCGCAGCCGCGAGAACTGCGACATGCGCCGCACGTTCGAGCGCAAGGAGATCGGCGGCAACTTCGGCGGCCCGATCTACTTACCCCGCTTCGGCGAGGGCGGCCCCGCGCTCTACAAGGGCCAGAACAAGGCCTTCTTCTTCGTCGACTACGAGCGCCGCGCACAATTGATCGGCGCCTCGCAGACCGTCACGAGCCTGCCGAGCGCCGCCGAGCGCGCCGGCAACTTCAGCGGCAACTCTACGATTCTGATCGACCCGGCGACCGGCCAGCCGTTCCCCGGCAACATCATCCCGCAGAACCGCATCTCGCCCATCGCCGCCTTCTACAACCAGTTCCTGCCGGCGGCCTCGCCGTCGGGCACTGCCACGGTCGGCGCGGACCAGACGACGAACTCGCACTTCCTGACCGCGCGCACCGACTTCCTGCTCACCAACGCGCAGACGCTCAACGTCACCTTCAACTTCTTCAACAACGCGGTGTTCGAGCCGTTCGCCTTCGGCGGCGCGTCCGTGCCCGGGTTCGGCGCGCTGGACAAGCGCCGCACCTACAACGCCGTCGTCCGCCACACCTACGCCATCTCGCCCAGCGTGGTGAACTCGCTGCTGATCGGCTACGCGCGCAACAACCAGCCCGGCGTCTCGCCGGAGAACGCGACCTCGCCGTCGCAGATCGGCTTCACCGGCAACTTCATCGCCAACCCGGGGCTGGCCGGCCCGCCCTTCATCTCGTTCAACGAGCGCGGCTTCACCCTCGGGAACTCCATCCAGGGACCGCAGACGCGCGTCACCGAGAACCTCCAGCTCCAGGATTCGGTGAGCTGGGCCGTCGGCCGGCACAACTTCAAGGTCGGCGTTGACGGAACGAAGTACCGCCAGGATCAGACTTTCCTGTTCATCAATCAGGGAATTCTCATCTTCTGCGGCACGTGCGGCCTGAACACGACGGGAGACGATTTCGCCGACTTCCTGATCGGGAACTCCCCGGCCGCCGTCCAGACCGGCTCGAACGGCCTGCGCGACTACCGGCAGTCGGCCTACGCCGCGTTCGGACAGGATACGTGGCGCGTGAGCGATGCGTTGACGCTCTCGCTCGGTTTGCGCTACGAGTACAACTCGCCGCTCACCGACCTGGCCAACCGCGTCACCTACTACCGCCCCGGCGTGACCTCGCAGTTGCTCGCCGCCGGCACGCTCGTCGCGCCCAGCGGTGCGCGCATCGTGATCGCGCCGGGCGGCCGTGCGCCGAACGGGTTGGTCTACGTCGGCGACCCTGATCCGGTCCTCGGCGGCACGGTCCCCGCGGGCGGCGTGGCTCCCGACAAGAACAACTTCGCCCCGCGCGTCGGCTTCGCCTACGCGCCCTCGTTCGGCGAGGGCAGCTTCGGGCGCAGCATCCTCGGCGACCGGAGGACGGTCATCCGCGGCGGTTTCGGCGTCTACTACGGCGCCATCGTCGGCGACACGGCTTTGCAGCAGTTGACGGCCACCGGCTTCAGCGCCACCGAGTCCTTCTTCTTCCCCGGCGGCGGCACGCTGGCCGACCCGTTCGCCCCCGACCCGTTCCCGAATTTCGGCGGCGAGGGCGAAGACCCGAATCAGGGCCAGTTGCCGAACCCGTTCACCGCGTCAACCGCCGGCGTCACCGCCCCGCTGACGCAGTTCGCGCAGCCGATTGACCCGCGCATCCGCACGCCCTACACCTACCAGTACAACCTGACGATGGAGCGCGGCTTCGGCGCCGACTACGTGCTGTCGCTCAGCTACGTCGGCAACCGCGGGAAGAAGCAGTACGCCCGCGAGCAGGTCAACCCGGCGCTCGGCACTTTCTTCCCGTTCGCCGCCGGCGACCCGCGCGCCAGCACGATCCCGAGAACCAACAACGCCAACTCGCGCCGCGCCAACGGCGACATCCAGGTCGGCCTGGTGCAGCTGGTTTCCGGGGCGAACTCGTGGTACGACGCCTTCGAGGCCAACTTCCAGAAGCGCCTCGGCAACGACGGCCTGACCTTCCAGGCCGCCTACACCTTCTCGAAGTCCATCACCGAGGCTGACACGCAGCGCGGGCAGCTCGACCTGCTGGACCGCCGCTTCGGCCGCGCGCTCTCTTCCGAGGACGTGCCGCACCGCTTCGTTGTGAACGGGCTGTACGACATCCCGTTCACGAAGAACTTCACCGGCATCAAGAAGACGCTGTTCGGCGGGTTCACCATCGGCGGCATCTTCACCCTGGAGTCGGGCCGGCCGTTCACGGTCGCCAACCCGTTCGACACGACCGGCACGGGCGGCGCGCTCCTGAGCTTCGCCGACCTCGGCGCGGCCTACGAGCAACTCGACCCGCGCCAGAATCAGGAGCGCGCGTTCAACGCCAACGCGTTCGTCGCCTTCGGCAACACGGCCAACCCGCCCGTCGGCGTCGGCACCGACCTTCGAGGCCGCTTCCGCCGTGGGACCGCGGGCGCGAACCAGTTCAGGGCCAACAACGGGATTAACAACCTGGACCTGATCCTGATCAAACGCACGGCCATTACCGAGACGTCGAACCTCGAACTCCGGTTCGAGGCCTTCAACGCCCTCAACCACACCCAGTTCGGACCCGACGGCTCGACCGCGGCGGGCATCACGGGTATCGACCTCAACCTGCTGAGTCCTAACTTCGGCAAGTACATTTCGGCGCGCGAGTCCCGAGTCGTTCAGCTCGCCGCGCGCTTCTCGTTCTAAAAGAGCGGCTCACGCCTCGCGCGTTTGAAAGCCTGCCGGGTAAAACCCGGCAGGCTTTCTTGTTGCCCGAAGGCA
>JBEVKV010000328.1:0-5256 GCA_040509515.1 Pyrinomonadaceae bacterium
TGGCGGTGCGCGCGCGGAAGATCGCGTCGAGCGACCAGTCGCGCAGCAGCGCGCGGCCGCGTGCGCGCGCGCCGGGGCCGGGCAGGTCGTAAGAGACGGCGGCGCTCAGCGAGTGGCGCACGTCGAAGGTCGAGGGGCCGCGCTCGGCCGCGCGGTCGAGCGAGCCGACGAAGACGAGGCCGGACGAAGAGTCGTCCGAGTCGTCGTCAATCGAGTGCGACCACGTATAGGAGGCGTGCGCCTGAAAGCCATTCGACAGCCGCCGCGCGTAGACGGCCTGGAGCGCGTGATAGTCGGAGGCGCGGGTGTTCGTGGTCGGCCTCGACGCCCGCGCGCGGCGCGAAGTTGAGCCACGTCGTGTTCCACAGCCGAGCGCCGCGCGGCGCGAGCGCGATGACGCTCACGGGCAGGTTTCCGTGGGCGAACTCGGTGCCGTCGCCGAAGCCTCGGAAGACGGCCGGGTGGTTGCCGCCGCGCTCGGTCGGCGCGGGGTTCAACTCCCAGCGCAGGCCGTAGACGACCGTCAGGCGCTGCGTGATGCGCGCGGAGTCCTGCGCGTAGAGCGAGAGGTTCGTAAAGAGCGGGCGGCGCGGCTCGGCGTCGGCCGTGACTTTGATTTGAAAGGCGCGACCCGTGGTCGCGGCCGCCGTGACGCCGTTCGTCTGCGCGTCGCCGAAGACGACGGTCTGCGCGTAGTTGAGCGGGCCGTAGACGGGCGCGAGGCGTCGGTAGTCGAACCCGAGCTTCAGCTCGTGTGCGCCGCGCACGAGCGAGAGGTTGCCGACGAGGTTGAGCTGTCGCTGAAAGTTGTTGACGTTCTTCCCCGTCCCGAAGCCCGAGTTGAGCCCGCCGCGCAGAGTCACCTGAAAGCCCGACTCTTCGGGGCCGGCGAAGGGCGGGAAGAGGAGCGCGGCGTCGGGCACGATTGCGCCGCCGAAGTCGTCGAGCACAAGTTCGGTACGCCCGCGCGCGCGGCTCCGGTTGAAGCGCAGGTCGGCGGTCGCGCGCGGGCCCAAAGACCACGTCGCGCCGGCCGTCAGCGTCTCGGTGTCGAGCGCGGTGCGGTTGACGGTGTTGAGGCTCTGCCCGGTCTGCCCGGGCGAGCTGACGCCGCCGCGCTGCGAGGTGCGCGAGGGCGCGTTGGCGTAGCGCGCGAAGAGCGTGAGCGCGTCCGTGGCGACGAAGTCGAAACGCGCGCTCGCCGCGTCGAAGCGCGAGGGGTCAGAGTAGCTCGCGGCGAACTCCGCGAAGCCGTTGCCGAGATTCGCGCCGTTCGGGGCGGGGAAGGCTTCGAGCAGCGGGCGCACACGCGGGTTCGCCGACGCGCGCGCGGCGAGAGACGGAACCTCGGTCAGCGCGAACTGCGGCTGGCGCAGGCGCATGCCTTCGTAAGAGGCGAAGAAGAAGGCGCGGTTGCGGCGGACGGGGCCGCCGAGCGTCGCGCCGAAGTCGTGCTGGCGGATGGCGGGGCGCGCCAGTCCGCGGCTGTTGGCGAACCAGTCGTTGGCGTCGAGGCCGCCGCCGCGAAAATACTCGAAGGCCGAGCCGTGCAGCTCGTTCGAGCCGGCGCGCGTGGCGATGGCGACCTGCGCGCCAGGCGTGCGCCCGAACTCCGGCGCGTAGGACGAGGTGAGCAGGCGGAACTCTTCGAGCGCGTCGAGCGAGACGAGGTT
This sequence comes from Pyrinomonadaceae bacterium, assembly GCA_040509515.1. Taxonomy (GTDB): domain Bacteria; phylum Acidobacteriota; class Blastocatellia; order Pyrinomonadales; family Pyrinomonadaceae; genus QHXN01. The sequence goes on from JBEVKV010000328.1 coordinate 1,674, forward strand.
GTTCGCGCCGCCCAGAACGGTCAGCGCCGGGAGCCCGCCGGCCGCCGCCTGCCCCGGCGCCGCGCCCGCCGAGACGCCGACGTTCGCCGAGACGCCGTCAACCGTAAAGTAGTTCGCGTTGGCGCGCTGGCCGTTGACGGAGAACTGCCCCTGCTCGTTAAAGCTCGTGCGCGTGAGCACCGCGCCGGGCGCGAGTTCAAAAAGCGATTGGAAGCTGCGTCCGTTCAAGGGAAGGTTTTCGACGAAGCGGCGGTTGACGACCGTGCTCACCGAGCTTGCGGCCGAGCGCTCGACGTTCGAGTCGAGTGCGTCCACGACCGTCACGGACGCGCCGACCCCGCCGACACGCAGGCGTATGCGGAGCGCCAGCCGGTCGCCGACGTAGAGGACAAAATTGCGGAATTCAAACGTGGCGAAGCCGTCGCGCTCGGCCGTCAGCGTGTAGCGGCCGGGCGGCAGCAGCGGGACGACGAACGCGCCCTCGCCGCCCGTCGTCGCGTGGCGCTGGACGGCCGTGCTCAAACTCAGCACGGTTATCCCGACCGCCGGCACGACCGCGCCGTTCTCGTCGAGCACCGTCCCCGCGAGCGTCGCCGACGGCGACTGCGCGCGCGCCGCCGCCGCCGGCAGAAGGGCCGCGAGCGGCAGCGCCGCCGCCAGCAGAAGCCGGCGCGCCACGTCGCCCCGCCTGTTCGCCTTGCCCTTCATCGAGTTAGTTTAAGATTCACCGCGGAGACGCGGCTAAAGCAATTTGAGATTTGAAATTTCAAATCTCAAATTCAACGTTCGTACGCCTCCTGCACGGAGGCCGCGAGCCGTTCGGAGGCAGCGAGCGTGCGCCAGAACTGCGCCGACCTGATGGCGGCGGCGCTCCCGCCCGACTCCGAGATGGTGAAGGCCGTCCGCACCGCGTCGTCCTGCGCGTAGCTCGACTGTAGCAGCCGCTCGGCGGCCTGCGCGAGCGACCCGGAGACCGACGTTTGCCCGCCCCCGCCGTGCGAGCCGAAGACCGGCGTGAGTTGCGCGCGCAGCGCCCCGACCTCGCGCCGGTACGCGCCCGCGTGCTCGCGCACCATCGAGAGCCACTTGGCGCGCGCGTCCGGCCGGAGAGCGCGCGCCTCCTCGGGCGTGAACCGCCCGACCAGACGCCTGAGCGCCGAGGCGTGCAGCAAAGCCTGCCGCGAGTGGCCCATGGCGCTCGCGGCGAACCGCTTTATCTCCGCATCGACGCGCGCGCCGTCGGCGAGCCGCGCGCCGAAGTATGCGCGCAACTCCGCGTCGGCCGGGATGCGCTCCGCGCCGACGACGACCTCGCGCTCGGTCGTGTTGCCTTCACGCTCGCGCTCGCGCCGCGCAAGCTCCTCCGCGACCGTCGAGACTTCGACCACGACCGCCGGGTTCGACAGAACTGGGCCGAGGGCGCGCAGGATTGTCTCCTTGCGCGCCTCGGACTCGACGAGCGCCTCCACGCGCAGGGCTCCTCCTGTGGTGCGCCCCATGCTGACCTGCTCGCCGAGATTCGCTTTGATCTGGTTGAGGAGGTACGCGACCTCCACCTCAAGCTCTGCGGAGGCGACCGCCGAAATTTGAGGGGCGGGCGACGACGGGTGAGAGCCGTCTGCGCTCTGAGTCTTGAGTCCCGCGCGCGCGTCACCCGCCCCTTGCGCCGCGCCGACCAACTCGGGTTCGAGCTGGTACACGGAGGCCGGAACCTCCGCCGGCCGGCGCTTTTCAAAGCCGCCTTCGATGAAGCGGTACTCGAACGCCTCGCCGCCGCGCCCGACGACGAGCGTCATCCTGAAGGCGCGCAGGTCTGACTTGTTGAGCCACAGCGACGCGCCCCGCAAGCCCTCGCCGCCCGACGCGCCCCCGCGCCCGATGACGTACGCGTTCAACTTGTCTTCGACCTTCAACTCTTCGCCCGCGCCGAGCGCGCTGAAGGTCACGGCCGACGGCTCGACGCGCCACGCGTCGCCGGCTTCGAGCAGCGCGACCGCGCCCACAGTGTTCGACGCCGAATCTGCAGAAGTCGGCGGGCGGCCGCGACGGTAGACGGCGACTGTGCCGTCCGACTTCGTCCACTCGCCAGCGACGAGCTGCCCGCGCTCGTCGTAGAGGCGGCGCAGTCGTATGTGACTCGCGCCGCCCTGCCACGTCTCGACGCGCTGACGCGTGACGCGCCCGCGCCCGTCGGCGCGCGCCTCCTCGACGTAGACCGTCCGGTGCAGCACGAAGTCTACGCCGGCGTTCGACTCCTCGACGGCGGCCGCGCGCCGCAGCAACTCGGCCGCCGACACCGGCGGCGTGTAGAGCCGCGTGAACAGCAGCGCCGCGACGACGAGCACGGCCAGCACCGCCGCCACCGCGCCCGGGCGGAAACCCGAGCGCGAGGAAGTAAACGGCGACGCGAAGCGGCCCAACAACCTGCGCAGCCAGCGCCACGCCGTCGCGCCCGGCGCTCCCGCGCGAACGCCCCGCGCGTTTCCGTCACGACCTCCGCCGGGACGGCCGCCGGCAGGATTTTCGTGGGCGTTCCTTTCGTCAACAACCCGCCCGCCGCTCTCCGCTTCCGAATCCGCCGTCGCGGCCGTCGCGACGGCCATGAGCGGGTCGCTGTAGACGACCCGCAGCGTCGGCGCGGAATCAACGTACGTGAGCCGCGCTTCGAGCACGCGCCGGTCGCTCAGGCCGACGCTCACGGTGCGGCCTCCGTCCGCGTCCGCGGGCCACAACGCCGGGTCGAGGTAGAGCAGCCGCACGCGCTGCTCGCTGAAGACTTCGACAAAGCTCACGTCTTCGCCGCCGGAGACGTTCAATTGCTGCTCGTTGACCGCCGAGCCGATTTTCTGCGCCGCGAGCACGCGGCCGTTGACCGAGACGCAAAGCTCTCGCGGCCTGTGCTCGAACACCGCGCGCGCGCGACGCCTGCAACGCACGGCCTCATCGCCCGAAGACTGACCCGCGCCGCCGTCCCCATCGTTTCCGTTGCCGCCGTCGTCGTCACCGCCTCCGCCGCCGTCTCCGCGTCGGGGCTCGTTGCCGAGCGCGTCAGTCGGGAAACGCTCCACGAGCGGCGGGAGCCCGCGTAAGGAGTTGACCTCGTCGATGCAGACGGGGCAGCTCACGAGATGCGCCAGCGTCGCGCAGTCGGGCGCGCGCGAGGCCGAGCCCTCGTAGAGTTCCGCGAGGCTCGACTCTTCGGGGCACACGCCGCGCCGCGAGTCGAAGACGCGCCGCCGGAGGTCGCGCAGAAGCTCCTCGGGCGTCTGCGCGTAGCCGGTCGAGGCGTCGCGGACGCCCGAGCGCGCCTTCTCGCGGTTGATGAAGCGCAGGCTCTCCGGCTCTTTCAAATACTGCTTCGCCTCGCTGCGCGCGACGCGCAGGCGCTCCTCGACGGCCTCGCGCGTCGTGCGCGTGAAGCGCGCGATCTCGCCGGGGTAGTAGCCGTGCATGAAGCGCAGGATGAGGACGCTGCCTGCCTTCGACGACTCCTTGCGAAGACAGGCGTAGTGGCAGACCTGTCGCAGGTCGTCCTGCACGCGGATCCGGTCGCGCGGGTCGGCGGTGCGGAGCACGAACTCGG
>JBEVKV010000329.1:0-3832 GCA_040509515.1 Pyrinomonadaceae bacterium
AGGCGCACGCCATCATCCGATTTTTTGGACTTTTTGATTCAGGTTTTTGGACGGAAATAATTTTCGCCACGTGACTTTTCAGGTCGCACGAAACTCCCCACACGCCCACGCCGCGCTCAGCCCACGGGGCGACGCCGGGGCGGGCGCTTCGGGCAAGAGCGTGCGGCCTTTTATGTCTTGCGCGAGAGTCGGAAGTGTAGTATTTAACACCGCGTTTCCGCCGGCGTAACGTTCGCGAAAACATCTTCCTGTATGGTATAAGTTTCAGTTCTCTTTCTAGCCATCTTTCTTAATCAAACAGGTCGGCCGATACTCTCGGGAGACGTTGGAAAGCATGGCACCCGATTCCCGAACCACCGCAACAACCTAAGCAGGAAAAGGAAGAAATATGCCGAAAAATCCCCTCAGCAAGTCAGCCTCCGCGCTGGCCTTGCTCATTTTCTGCCTCGCCTTCGGCGCGCCCGCCACATGGGCGCAGTCCACGACCCAGGGCGCCATCGGCGGCACGGTCAAGGACCCGCAGGGCGCGGTCGTGGCCAACGCCCCGATCACGGTCAAGAACGAGGAGACGAACAGGGAGTCCACCGCCACCACCGACGAGGAAGGGCGGTTCCGTGTCGTGCAGCTCGACCCGGGTAATTACACCGTCACGGTCAGCGCCTCCGGCTTCGCCGCCTTCACGCAGCAGAAGGTCGTCGTCGAGGTCGGCCGCATCACGCCCATCGACATCGACCTCGGCGTCGCCGGCGCGCAGGAGACCGTTCAGGTGACGAGCGACGCGCCCGTCATCAACACCCAGCAGCAGGATTTCTCGACCAACATCAATCAGGTCTCGATTAACGAGCTGCCCATCAACGGCCGGCGCGCCTCGGACTTCGTCCGCCTGACGCCCGGCGTGACTCCCGAGGGCGATTTCGGCCTCAACAGCTTCCGCGGCATCTCGGCGCTGCTCAACAACAACACGCTCGACGGCACCGACAACAACAACGGCTTCTTCTCCGAGGAGCGGGGCCGCACGCGCATCCAGTACAGCTTCAGCCAGGCGGCGGTGCGCGAGTTCCAGGTCAACACCTCGAACTACTCGGCCGAGTACGGGCGCGCGGCCGGCGGCGTCATCAACACCGTGAGCAAGAGCGGCACGAACGACTTCCACGGGCAGGTCTTCTACTACATCCGCGACAGCAAGTGGGGCGCGCGCAACCCGTCGGCGACGCTCAACACGCTCGTCAACGGCGTCGCTACGACCATCCCCATCAAGCCGCACGACCGTCGCCAGCAGTTCGGCGGCGCCATCGGCGGCCCCATCGTCAAGGACAAGGCGTTCTTCTTCTTCACGTACGACCAGCAGAAGCGCACCTTCCCCGTCGTCCTGACGACGAGCAACCCGGCGCTGCTGAACCCGGTCACGCTGGTCAACCCGACGGCTTCGGGTCGCGCCTGCACCACCGCGGCCGGCGCGCAGACCAACGGCCTGCCCATCGCCGAAGTCCTCTTCTGCCGGCTCGTGACCCCGACCCGGACGCTGGCGCAGGCCCAGGAGTCGGTCAACGGCGGCCTCGACTTCCTGCGCAGCCTGACCGGCACCGCGCCGCGTCGTCAGGATCAGCGCATCTTCTTCCCCAAAGTTGACTGGAATCTCAACGACAGGAACACGCTGACCGCCAGCTTCAACTCGCTGCGCACGGAGGCCCCGGGCGGCTTCACCTCGCGCAGCGTCGACACCATCGGGCTCGCCAGCGTGGGCAACGACTTCGTCGAAGTCGACTCGTTCACCTCGCGGCTCGCGTCGACCATCACGCCGACCATCCTCAACGAGTTCCGCTTCCAGGCCAGCCACGAGCTGAACCAGTCGATCCTCGGCGACCTGACGGCGGGCGAGGAGGCACTGGCCGGGCGCGCCACGACGCTCGTCAACAGCAACCTCCCCGAGGTCTTCATCACCGGCGGCCTGACCTTCGGCACGCGCGCCTTCTTCCAGCGGCAGTTGTTCCCCGACGAGAAGCGCATCCAGTTCGCCGACACCATGACCTTCTCGCGCGCCAGCCACACGCTCAAGTTCGGCGTCGACTACAAGCGCGACCACGACGAGATCGACAACCTGTTCCAGGGGCACGGCGCTTACTCCTACAGCAACCTTCAGGACTTCCTGAGCGACTACATCGTGCCGACGGGCACGCCCAACAACGGCGCGGCCGCGACGGGCACGGCGGCGGCCGCCACGCGCCGCTACAACTCGTTCGCACAGGCGTTCGGGCTTACCGCCTACGAGTTCTCGACGCCCGACTACGCCTTCTTCATTCAGGACGACTGGCGCGTCACGCCGCGCCTGACGCTCAACCTCGGGCTGCGCTACGACTACCAGTCCTACTCCGAGCCGCAGCTCCCCAACACGCTGACCCCGACGCTGGTGCCGACCACCGCGACCTACACGCAGCGCTACACGCCCGACCAGGCGAGCGCCATCATCGCCCAGACGACGCGCTTCCCGAAGGACAAGAACAACTGGGGCCCGCGCATCGGCTTCGCGTGGGACATCACGGGCGACAGCAAGACCAGCTTGCGCGGCGGCTACGGCATCTACTACGGGCGCGTGCCGAACACCTTCCTGGCGAGCGCCATCGTCAACTCGGGCGCCCCCGGCTCGCAAATCGCCGTCACCGGCATCTCGCCGACGACGACGCTCACCTCCGCGTCCGGCGCCAGCATCCCGACCCCCGTGTTCCCGAACACGCTGACGGGCGTCCCCGCCCGTTCGACCAACATCGTGCTGCTCTCGCCGGATTTCCAGAATCCTAAGATTCACCAGGCCGACTTCGTCCTAGAGCGTGAGATCGGCCGCAACACCGTCGCCTCGATCTCCTACCTCTACAGCGGCGGCAGGAACCTGCCGGCCTACGCCGACCTGAACCTGCCGAACCCGACCGCGACGAGGACTTACACGGTCGTCGGCGGCGAGTTCGACGGCCAGTCGTTCACGACGCCGTTCTTTGCCGGCGCGCGCCCGATCTCGAACGTTGGGCAGATACTCGAAACCCAGAGCAGCTCGGAGTCCGAGTACAACGCGCTCGTCCTCCAGATCAACCGCCGCATGACGGGCGGCTTGCAGTTCCAGGCCAACTACACCTTCTCGAAGGCCGAAGACCTCGGCCAGCGCTTCGGCACGTTCGCGCCCTCGGGGCCGACGTTCTCCAACCCGTTCGACCCCGAGCTGGACAAGGGGCTGTCCGACAACGACATCCCGCACCGCTTCGTGGTGAGCGCCGTCTGGGTGCCCGGCAGGTCGTTCGGCCTTGAGAAGACGAGGGCCGGCCAGTTGCTCTTCAGCGGCTTCCAGATCGCGCCCATCATCAACATCGCTTCGGGCAGGACTATCGCCGGCTCCATCGGCAGCAACCCGGGCGCGGGCGGCACCCTCGGCGGAACGTCTTCGGGCCTTCTCGGCTCCGGCGGCCCTTCGCGCGCCTTCTTCATCGAGCGCAATAGCTTCCGCCGGCCGAGAACCGCGACGGTCGACCTGCGCGTCTCGAAGCGCTTCGGCATCACCGAGAGCATGAATCTTGAGATTCTGGCCGAGGCGTTCAACCTCTTCAACCACTCCAACATCACCGACGTTTCGGCGACGCTCTTCAACTTCGGCTCGGCGACCGCCACGGGCGGCACGCTGACCTCGAACACGACCCCCGACCGCACCCTCCCCTTCCTGCGGGAGACGGCCGAGGGCATCAACAACACGACGATCTTCACCCCGCGTCAGATTCAGCTCTCCGCGCGCTTCAACTTCTAAAGTCGAAGGGCATACGGTAGACGCCGAAGGGTGGGACTCCGCGCGGAG
>JBEVKV010000330.1:0-3075 GCA_040509515.1 Pyrinomonadaceae bacterium
CAGTAACCCAGACGCCCGTTCACCCCGAAGCGCCCGGCCGCCGAGCGCCCGCCGCCTGCCGCCGCGCGCCGACATCCCGCCCGCGGCGGCAGACGTTTGCGGGGCGGCCAGACAAGGAGTCACGCCAGCATGAGTCTCGTACGAACGCCCCGCGCGCGCGCGCCCTTCGCGCTGTCTCTTCTGATTCTCTTCTCCGTCGCGAGCGCGTCGGCGCAACAGCCACAACAGCCGCAGCCCGCGCCGCTCGCGGCCGAAAAGGTCAGGCAGATCGAGGCGCTCGTCGCGGCCGAGATGGCGAAACAGAAGATACCGGGGATGTCCGTGGCCGTCGTCGCTGGCGGGCGGCCGCTGTGGGCCGCGGGCTTCGGGATGCAGGACATCGAGAACGACGTGCCGGCGCGCGCCTCGACCGTCTACCGGCTCGGCTCCATCTCGAAGCCGATCACGGCCGTCGCCGTCATGCAGCTCTTCGAGCGCGGGCGGCTCGACCTCGACGCGCCCGTGCAGAAGTACTGCCCGGCCTTCCCCGAGAAGCAGTGGCCGGTGACGACGCGTCAGGTGCTCGGCCACCTCTCGGGCATACGCCACTACAAGTCGGATGAGGAGTTCAACAGCACGCGCTTCTACGCGAACGTCGCCGACGGCCTCTCGATGTTCAAGGACGACCCGCTGCTGTTCGAGCCCGGCACGAAATACAACTACACGACGCACGGCTACTCCGTCCTCGGGTGCGTCGTCGAGGGCGCGTCGGGCCGTCGGTTCGCGGACTTCGTGCGCGAGAACGTCTTCGCGCCGGCCGGGATGGCGAGCATACGCGTGGACAGCGTCGCCGACATCATCAGGGGGCGCGCGCAGGGGTACCGCATCACGGACAAGGGCGAGCTGACGAACTCGCCGCTGGCCGACAACAGCTACAAGGTGCCGGGCGGCGGCTTCGTCTCGACCGTGGAAGACCTCTCGAAGTTCGCCGCCGCGCTCCAGGCGGGCAGGCTGCTCAAGCGCGAGACTTCGGAGATGATGTACGCGCGGCAGAAGACGAAGGACGGCAAGGAGACCGACTACGGCCTCGGGTGGGGCGTCGCCGCGCGCCCCGGCGGCCAGCGCGCCATCGGCCACTCGGGCGGCCAGCAGCGCGTCAGCACCTTCCTGCACATGCAACCCGAACAGGGGCTCGCCGTCGTCCTGATGTCCAACCTCGAAGGCGCGCGCCTCGGCGACCTCTCCCAACAGATCGGCGACATCGTCCTCAAGTAGAAGTACTCAAGTAGACGCCGCCGTCCGCGCTCCGCAAATTCCGGACGCACCTTTGAAAGGCCAACGCTTATGAGAACGTTCGGCGCATTGATTCTGCTTCTGACGTTAACTTTCGCCGGCGCGCCGAACGCGACGGCGCAGGGCGGGGCGGCGCGCGCGAAGAACGCGGCCGTCGAGGGGCTGCTCGTCTCCAACGAGAAGCGTACGTGGGAGCTTTACAAGAAAAGGGACGTGAAGGGGCTGGCCGAGCTGACCGCGGAGGACTACTACGACATCTACCCCGACGGCGAGGCGGTCGATAAGAAGCGCTACCTCGCGGACGTGATCGAAACCGAGGTGAAGGATTACTCGCTGAGCGACTTCAAAGTCGTCATGCTCAACGCGTCGGCGGCCGTCGTGGTCTACCGCGCGAAGGTGCACGCGGTGTCGGAGGGTCGCGAGATAAAGTCCGAGGTGGCCGTCACCTCGGGCTGGGCCCGGCGCGGCGGGCGCTGGCTCAACGTCTTCTACCGCGAGAACGCGTTGGAGGTTAACGGCCGTCGGCTCCTCTGACGCGCGCGCCCCGGCCGGGGGCAAAACTTTATGACTTCGGGGAGGAGACAGGGTCGTTGGCGTTCGCCGCTCTACTGGGCGGGCAGGCTCTGGCTCGGCGTGTTCGGGTGGAAGGTTGAGGGCGACGTGACGGCTTTCAAGAAGTACGTCGTCGTCGCCGCGCCGCACACGTCGAACTGGGACTTCCCCTTCATGATGGCCGCCGCGCACGTTCTGGGCGTGCGCGCCTCCTGGCTCGGCAAGCACACGATCTTCGCGCCGCCGTGGGGCTGGTTTTTCCGTGGGCTCGGCGGGATTCCCGTGGACAGGCGCGCGCCGCAGACGATGGTCGCGCAGTTGGCCGAACGGTTTAAGGCTGGCGACGAACTCATCCTCGCCCTCGCGCCGGAGGGGACGAGGGGCAAAGTCCCCGTCTGGAAATCGGGCTTCTACCACATCGCCGCCGAGAGCCGTGTGCCGATAGCTCTCGGCTTCCTCGACTACGAAAGAAAGCTGTGCGGCCTCGGCCCCTACGTCAAGCCCACGGGTAACGTCCGCGCCGACATGGACGAGATACGCGCCTTCTACCAAAACATACGCGCCAAACACCCCGAACACGCGAGCGAGCCGCGCCTCCGCGAAGAGACACAACCCGCCTGACACTAGCGAGTCAATCCGCGACACGCCGCCTCTCATCAAACACAATCTTGCGGACGGGCGGACGAGGCCGGGCGTTAGATGCTTCGCCACTATGGGTGGCCTGTGTAGAATAGCCGTGAGTAGGTGAGATTATCAGGAAGTGATCGAAATGTTGCTCGAAGACGGCGAGCCCGAGTTGGAGGCCGAATGAAGATTTAAGTACTGAAGGGCTGCTTCGCGGAGCGCCGGCCCCCCGCAGACATTCTGCTAATTAAGGTTGTTTGGCATTCCATCAATCAATCCACCTGACATACCACTCGGCACAATAGAGGCTCATCATCATAGGCGAGTCGGCGGCAGGGCGCACTTTAGTGGTAGTGCGTGCCCATCGCGGGGAGTCCATTAGAGTCATCAGGCGCGGCGGGTGATGCGCGGCGTTATGCGTTTTCCTCTCGCGGGCGAAACATCTTATTATCCTTACATGAAAGTCAAGGAGGTCATCAAAGCCTTGGAGGAAGACGGCTGGTATCTGGCGAGAACGAAAGGCAGCCACCGCCAGTTTAAGCATCCCACGAAAGCCGGGGCGGTCACCGTCTCAGGCAAGCCGAGCGTTGATGTGCCTCCGGGGACGCTCAACAGCATCCTGAAGCA
>JBEVKV010000331.1:0-11985 GCA_040509515.1 Pyrinomonadaceae bacterium
ATTACTTTCTCTATCACCGCCCACCTCGCTTCGGCCCGCCGAGCGTATGCGAACAAGGGACGAAATGAGAGCCGGGCCTGAGTCCGACGGGGGATACGCTTCCCGGCAAGGAAGTCTTCCCTCTCCGGCCACTGCTCTATGGCGACGGTCGGGTCGGGCTCGCGAACTTCACTCATAACGTTATGAGCCACGCGGCGATTATGGGCGCGCGGGCGGGGTCTGGCGGGGGCGCAACACGATGCGCAACACGACTATTCGCACTCACGGGCCTTGAAGCTTCCGCCGCTGGTGCTGGGAGCCCTGCGCGTTGAGGATGAGGTGATCCTTGCAGCGCTTCTTGTCGCGGTAAACCGGGGTCGGACAGTCGAGGCATAGGCCCTTACGGCGTCGCCTGCCGCGGCGCTTCTTATTCGAGGCGCTCTGCCGGCCGCTCTTCTCGTCCGCGCATCGTGGCGGTGCCGGCGTGGCCCCGGGCGTTGCGGCAGCGGAAGTAGTTGACGCAGAGGGCTTCGGCGATGAGCTTCTGTCGTTTCGTGCTCACTGTTGTTTCTCTCTAATGGATCGGCCTCGCCGCGGCGGACGAAGGCGGCCATGCTGAGCGCCTCCCCCGGTCGATGCGTTCCACCTACAACACGCCTGAGGCGGTCGCGCGCGTCATCAACAAACCTGAAGGGTTCGTAAAAGGCTACTGAGGACGCCCGGATGCGGAAGGAGGGCGTGCGGTGTTGATGGAATCTTTACAAGGAGTCAGCCGCTTCATCCAATCGGTTATAGGACGTTGGTAGACACAGAGACGTGCTTGCACTTACAAATGGTCGTGCCCGGTGCCCGCTCAATGCGGGGCGGCAGAACGCTACTGCCGTGCCCCCGCCTGTTTTAATAATTCGACGATGTCAGTGTGGGCACCGTCCTTAGCAAGCTTCATCGGCGTGATGGCGGACAAGGGCCCCCTGCCATCGTCTGGTTGAACCCCCATATTCGGATCCGCGCCGCCGGCTAATAAGAGCCGGGCCACCTCACTACGTCCGCGTTCGGCAGCAACCATAAGCGGCGTGTGGCCGTAAAGATCCCGGGCGTTCACATCGGCGCCGCGCTCCAATAGTAGACGGACGATTTCAGACTGCCCTTCACCCACGGCATGATGCAAGAGGGTTGAGTCTTCACTATCGCTTTCATTCACATCAACGCCTTCATCGAGCAGGCGCTGCACCGACCCAATATCATTTTTTCGTAGAGCTTGCCATACTGCGGCCGCCTTACTCGCATACCTCTCATAGTCATCGAGCTCTTCTTCCGGGTGCTGGTTTTCTGATCCCGCCGCCCCCCTGTATCTCCCCCCGGGGACATTCGCTTGGAGTGGGCTGAAAGGCGTGTAGAAGGATGCGCCATCTCTTCCTGCTTCGGTGGCCTCCTTCTGCCCTGGCGCCTGCTCGGGTCGATCTCCTTGCGCGTCCTTTCGCTTCTCACTCATATCTGTCTTACTCCCGCGGATACTCGCTCCTATCTTGCCTCCGTAGACAACACAGACAAATACTAAGACGCCTGTCAACAGTAGTAAACATTTTGTTCTCATCACCGCCACCCCGGGTTTAAAGACGCGCAACCCGGCGGAATATCTCAACCTGTCGGGCAAACTCGGCACGGTCGAGAAAGGGAAACTGGCTGACCTGCTCCTGCTCGACGCCAACCCTCTCGCAGACATCGGCAACGCGAAACGGATTGCGGCCGTCGTCTACGGCGGGAGATACATGCCGAAAGAAGCGAGGGAGAAGATTCTGGCGGACATTGAAACAGTCGGCAACAAGAAGTGATTACGCGCCCGGGGCCGAACCCGCCGCACCATACCTCTCGCCGTTGACGCCCCCTGCGGGGCGCTGCTATTGGTGCAGTTTCAAGCTGAGAATTTTGCCTGTTTCTTTATCGATTAGGTAATCACTCCCGCCGCCGGCTATCGTGCCGTTTCTGACTCGTGGGAAGAAACTTATCCGCCATCCATCAGGATCATCTGACACGTCAAAGTCCGCGCCTTTTAATGAGCCTTTTCTCCTGATGTAATCAGCTTTCGCCGTTGCGACGGCCATCTCCTTTGTAACCTTGACGGCCGCCATATCCTTCACGTTATTTACAGGCGGTTGCGGGCTCTCTGTTGTTACAGCCCCACGATTAGTTGCCGCGCTTTCATGAGCAGCCCTTTGATCACCCTTGCTGCAGCCGGCGAGTAAGATGGATAAAGTGGCCAGTAATAGCACAAGTATTTGTTTCATTTTCCTCCCTCTACAGTTTTATCTTACATGCACTCTCTCCACAGTTGACTAATACTGATGGTCAAAGGCCAGTCGCCTAGCTTTTAAGGAGGACACCTTCGTGTGTCGGCTGAATTACCAGGAAAGCCGCGGATTAAAGAAGGCGGGATAGCATCATCAGGGTTACTCCCTCTCCGAGTTGGGCCATATGGGGTTATCCTTAATCTTCCACCGACCTCTGCCACAACTAACCCGGGAATCCCAAGAAACATGATACGTGTGTCTGGATTGCGTCCCCCTGTTGATGGATTGGGACCACCGCTAATATACGAATCCGTCACCTTGTCATAGACAAGTGGGTGTGTGTGGAATGCACCAACCAGTAACGCGCCACGTAACTGTGGGGGATTGCTTATGTCTAAGGAATCTTCCGTCCCACGGGAGGCGGGCACTCGTATAATTATTACTTTTCCTTTGCGGACGTAAATCCACCCGCCTTGTTCACGCGCGCCAGGTCTTCCCGACCTTGAGTCGCGCATAGCTTGCAAGGCGGCGGCCTGAACGGTCGGGTCCTCTGCCAGATGTGCCCCCGTTGGGGGACATGGTTGTGAAGGCGTCAGCGGCGCAGCGATTTCCTCGACTGAGTCTATAACGGTGACGGTGACCTCCTCCACCGCCGCCTCTTCCGTCTCCTCCTCCGCGGGCGGTTCCGTCGGTATTACGTCCACGGGTGACCAATCAAAGTCACTCGCTCCACGCGTCTGCGGCAGTTGGCTTTGCATCGCCGCGATGTTGTTCTGGTAGTGGGTCGAGCCGCCGCCCCATTTGGAAGCGTCCGTTGTCCAGTCCAGCCCGGTCGAGTCCGTCCTGTTGACGGGGTCGTTGCCGGTGTAGGAGTAGCGGTTGAAGGATTGCGGGTCTGCCGACCGCATGCTCGCGCCCAGTGGGTCGGGCGAGGTGAACCTGCCCTGCGAGGAGGAGAAGTGCCTGGCCTGCGCGTAGTCGAGCCCCGTCTCCAAGTCCCGCTCGTAACCGGTGAACTGCTGCCTCGTGGAATCCCACGCGTAGCCTTGCGTCGGAGCCCTGCCGCCCACCCCGGCATAAAGTTCTTCCCCGTAGGGCAGGTAGTCGTGCCGCGTCATCCCGGAGAGTGAGCCCGTCCTGTCCAGCACCATCCGTGGCGTTCCCAACTGATCCGCGACCAGCCAACGCACGTCTGACGCCCCGCCGGCCTCGCCCCACGCCTCGACCTCCACCACGCGCGCCACCGCGTCGGCCGCGCCGTTGACCACGACCCTGATCTTGCTCGTCGTCACCGCCGGGAAGCTCACCTTCCTCCACACCAGGCTATTGCCGGACACACTCCCGCCCTGCGCCGCGGCCCACGCCGACCCCGTCCAGTACTGCACCTCGAACGATGTCACCCCGTACTGCGTGAACGGCTGCGAAGGCGCCGGGTCGGCCTGCGTCTGGTAGGCCGGATGGTCGGCCAGCGTGTAGAGATCGACCTCGTCGATAGTCCTCTGCACGCCGAAGTCTACCTGTATCAACGAGGGGAGCCCGTCCGCGTCTCGCCAGTACCGGTCGCCCTGCGGCGAGGCGTAGCGCCGGCCGTCGTTCGCATAAGCGGGCTGGAAGTGTAGGCCCGGGAAGACGCCGTCGGCCGTGTAGCCCTGCGCCGTCGTGACGCCGCCGTTAGACGCCTGCGCGAAGTTGACGCGCTGACGCGCTGCCGTCACCAGCAACTCGCCGCCCCGGTAGCCGTACTCTTTGAGCGGCTGCGAGGGCGCCGCGCCGGCCGCGTACTCGGCCACCAGCTCGCCGCCCGCGCCGTAGACCTGCCACGCCCCTCCGCCCGCCCCCATCTGGCGGCGCGTGCGCTGCCCTTCGGCGTTGTAGGTGTACGCGGCCGTCTGTGTCTGCCCGTAGACGAACTGCGCCTGCGTCATCCTCCCCTCGGCGTCGTAAGAGCGCGTCCCGCCGCCCGCCCCTCCGTTGTAGTTGTCACCGGTGAGATACCCGGCGTCGTCATACGTCATCGAGTAGCCGGCCGGCGCCGTCAGCCTGTTGGTCGCCGCGTCCACCCCGTACTGCGGCTCCGGCGCCCCGCCCCACGAAGAGGAGTTGATCGTGCGGTTCCCGTAACGGTCTAAGACGTAGTCCTGCCGCCACTGGTCGGCCCCGCCCCTCGCCTCGCGCACACTTTGCAGCCGGCTCAGCGCGTCGTAGGTGTAGAACTGCGTCGTCAGCGAGTGCCCCGTGATCGCGTCGTCGTTGGGAACGTAGACGTCCTGCTTCTTGAGCGTCGCGTTGTTGTCCGTCCCCGACCCCGCCCACGACAGGTCGGAGTAGTGGTTGATGATGGCCCCCCGGTTCCAGCCCGCGTCGCCGGCCGTCGTCCCGACCCTTATCTCCGAGAGCTGCTGACGGACGTTGTAGACGTGCTTGTTGTAGACCGGCGTGTCGGTGCCGAACTGCTCCTGCCTGAGCGCGCCGGCCGGGGTGTACTGTATTCCGGTCGAGTAGACGCGCTGCACGCCGTCGCCGAGGTCGCCGCGGAAGTCATTCAGACGCCCGGCCGCGTCGTACTGGTAGCTGACCGTGCGCCCCGAGGGGTAGGTCTGCGTGGTGACGCCGCCCGCCAGGTTATACGCGAGCTGCGACTCGTAGGCCGAGCCCCACACGCCGGCGGTCTTGAAGTACTGGCGCACGACAACGGGGCGGCCCAGCGCGTCGTACTGTTCGAAGGCCGTGTGCTCGACCGTCGAGCCCTGCGAGTAGTTGCCGCCGGCGTAGGTGAAGCGGAGCCTCCCCTTCCCGTTCGAGGCGGTGTCGTAGACCCTCGTCACGTCCGGGCTGACGGCCGTGTCCGAGTAGTCGGCGGTCGTGTTCCGGTTCAGCGCGTCGTAGGCGTACGTGACGCTCACATTTCGCGCGTCGGTCTTCGTCAGCAGGTTGCTGTTCGCGTCGTACGTGTAGCCGAGCGACCACTGCGAGTGGTTCGTCACGGGATCGGTCTGGGCGAGGCCGCCAACGCCGGCCTGCTCCGGGTTCTTCGCCCGGAGCAGGCGGCCGAGCGAGTCGTACATGAAGAAGCGGCTCTGCGCCCCCTGCTCGACCTTCCGCAGCCGGCCGAGCGCGTCGTAGGTGTAGCTCGTCCGGTAGCCGGCCGAGACGTTCGGCACGTCCGCGAAGGGCGGGAAAGTGACGCCCTCGGTCGCCCCGTCGGCCTGCCTGACCTCCCACACGTCTGTGAGCCGCCCGAGCGCGTCCGTCTTGCTCATGCGCTGTCTGCCCGTCGCGTCCGTGACCAGCACGCGCGCGCCGTCGAAGTGCGTGATGGCTTTCGCCCCGTCGGGCGTCGTCACCTTCCAGGCGCGCCCCAGCGCGTCGTAGTCGGTCGTCGTCCAGACGGGGCTCTCGCCCTGCCACGGCCTGTAGGGGTTCGACGACTGGCTCACGCGGCCCAGCGCGTCGAAGACCTGACCGACGGTGGTGTAGTTGACCGCGGACTCGTACTGCCGCGTCTCGACGGTGCGCCCGAGCCCGTCGTAGAGGGTCTGACTCTTGAGCAGGTTGTCGTCGTAGTTGTTGAGGTCTCCCGTCGTCGTCACGGCGCGAGCCGCCAGGTCGTAGACGAAGGTCGTCTGGCTCTGCGCCGCGGTGCCCACGGCGCGCACAACCCGCTTCGCGCGGTCGAGCGGGTCGTTATAGTAGCCGCTGGTCACGACGCCGTTCGTGTCCTCGCCGTCTACGGGCTTACCCAGGTAGTAATCATACTGGCCGTAGGAGGTGTGCCCGAGCGCGTTGGTCACCTTCGTCATGAAGGCGTAACTCGTCTGCCCCGGCGTTGAAAGCTCTGCCGGGGCCGTGTTTAACCTCGCCTCCCCGTCGGGCGCACCGAAGTGGTCCGAGAAGTCAAAGGTCGTCGCGTAGCCCCGCGCGTCTATCGTCTTGACGGCGTTGCCGGCCACGTCGTACTGGACCGCGGAGCTTACCGCCCCCGTGCTGCTCGCCGCGTTGCCGTAGCCGGTCGTGAGAGTGACGTTTCCACGCGTCAGGTAACCCGCAGTGAAGGCCGCGTCGAGCCCGCTGATGCCTGTGCGGGCAATCAGTGGGGCGTGGAGGGCGTCCGCGGCGTAGTTGTCGTACTCGTAGGCGGTTCGCGCCTGCACCGCCCCGGCGGCGTCGTAGACGAGCGACTGCGCCGGCAGCCGCCGGATGTGGACGACGCCGGCCGTGATGTTGGCGTTGGCGCACGTCGTCGAAGGGTCGCACGCGTAGTCGTATGTCGTCCCGCCGGTGGTGTTCGTCGTCAGGTAGTCGGTGTGCGTGCGCCGCACGAGCGCCCCTACCGTCCCCGGCGTCGCACCGTAGCCGTACTCCCACACGTCCGTCCGGTTGTTGTACCGGTCGAAGCCGACGGTCTGCCCGGTGGAATCGGCCGGGTCGAGGGAGGTGGTCTTCGACACGAGGTTAGCCCCGCCGGGCTCGACCGTCGCGACCGTCTCGACCACGCGCGGGTCGTTGGCCGGGGCCTCGTCGGCCGAGCCCGCCCACCAGCCGACCGCCGCACGCTGCCGCCACTCGCTGGCCGTCCGGCGCAGGACCGTCGTCCCGTCCGTGTCGAGCGCCTCGGTCTGGTACTCCCGCCCCTCCTTCCACGAAGGGTACTTCGGCCCCGCCGCGTACTCGAAGAGTGACGCGGTCGGGCTCCCGTAAAAGTAGTGTCTGTCTTTGGCCAGCAGCGCCGTCGGGCCGCGGTGCTCGACCGTCACGGCCGTCTGCCAGGGCTTGGCCTCGCCCGGCGCGTTATACGTGGCGCCGTAGACCTGTCTGCTCTCCACGTTCGTCCCGTCAGCCAGCACCCTCCGCTCGGCGACGCGGCGGTAGACGTGAAAGTCGTCGAGGTGCTCGACGACGCCCGAACCGGCGGTGTAGTCATACTCCACGGCCCCGCCCGTCGGCAGCGCGACCCGCGCCAGCTCGCCGTACGGGTTATAGAAGAACAGGTAAGTTCTTCCGTCTGGCATCTCCACCGCGGAGACTACGTCGTCGGGGTCATACGCGCCCGCGCCGTTAGACAGTTCGGGGAAGAGCTGGCCGTACGTCTGTAGGGAGTAGCCCGCCCGCAGCGCCTGCCCCAGATTGCTGTGCCACACCTTGATCGTGCGCTGCTCCCCGCCGAACCCCTTGTAGGTAATCTGGTCGTACATCACCGTCGTCAGGTTCGCGTACGTGACCGTCACCTGCCGGTTCAGCGAGTCCGTGACATTGGTCACGCGGTAGTAGGGGTCGTAGGCGAAGGCCATCCGGTTCCCGTTCCGGTCGCGCATCCACGTCACCACGCCGAGGTCGATGCGGTAGCGCGTGCCGTCGGCCAGCATCAGAAGGCCCGAAGGATAGACGAGGCTCGGCGCCATGACCGGGTCGGAGATGTTCGCGTCCGACAGGAAGGTGGCGGCCGTGCCGTCGGCGCTGACGAAGACCTTCCCGCGCGCGGCGCCCGAGCCTTTGGGCTGGCCGCCGTAGAGCTGGTCGCGCAGCTCGTACTCCGTGCCGCCCGAAGTGGTGAAGGTCAGGCGCGTGAGAGACTGGCCGCACTGGTTGCTCATCACCATGACCTTACAGTCTCTTCTGCCCTGGAGCACGCCGGGGCCGTAGCCCGGCTTGAGCCCCTCCCACCAGTTCGGGTTGAGGCTGTGGACGGTGAGGCCGTCCGAGGTGTCCTTATCCACCTTCCACTTAACGCTGTCGATGCTCAGCGTCATCGTCATCCCTGCGCCGCCGCGCCCGCCCACGCCCAGGAGCGGCAGCTGGAAGTTGAGGTTCCCGCTGTAGAGGTTGACGCTATCGAAGCCGGAGAGCGAGTAGTTGCCCGCGGGCGCCCCGGCCTTGAGGCCGGCGGGCGTCGTGCCGTCGGTCGCGCTCGCGGTCTGCGCGTATGCGGCGGTGGTCAGGAGGGCGAGGAGCAGCGCCGTTGCGCGGAGGCAGCTTAGAGGGAGGCCGGCGGCGGTGAAGGGGCTCTTGCTCATGGGTTCATCCGTGGCGCGGGCGGCTATAGGCGAGTGGCGGTCGCAGGGGGTTTACCCGTCGTTAGTCGGCGACGGTGATGCGGCAGACCCATCCGGGGTGGTTGATCTCGGTGAGCACGTAGCTGCCCGGCGGCGGGTCGACGACCTTCCTCCAAGCGAGCTGTTCCCTCGTCATCCTCACCTCGTGGAGCCTGCCTCCCCCCTCGCGGTCGAACCGGAAGGTGAGTTGATTCAGCCCCGTGCGGTTATCCACGGCGAGCATGAAGCGGCCGCGCGGGAGCGTCACCTCCGCCGGGTCGAAGCCGGTCGGGCGGATCGTGACGCGCACCACCGGCAGGCCGGCGTCCGTACCGCCTTGCGCGCCGGAGAGGCGTGACTCGGCAGCACTCGGGGAGACGCTCGGCATCTCCAGGGCGGCCGGCGTCCCCCATGCCCCGGCGGCGACGGCCAGCCCGGCGAGCGAGGCGAGTGCGGCTAAGGCGAGCAGTCCTTTAGTCGGAATGTGTCGCATAATCAGGAGGGCGTGGCGCTGCATGTGGCGACCTCTCGTACGGGGATGGAGGGACTGTCGCGCGTCGGGCTCAGATGCGGACGGTTCGCGCACCGCAACCTTCACGCAGAGACGCGACAGGGAACCGAGTTATGAATGAAGCCCCGCAGGCACTTGCGGGTGCCCGCGGGGCTTCTCTATTAGTGCGGGTAGGAGGGGACGGCACCCCCAGCGCGACCAGCCCCGCGGCGCGCAAGCAGGCCGCCCGGGGGATGCGGCGACGCATGAGTCAGGAGGAGTTGCATCGAATAAACTTTCTTGTCTGTTCGCGTGAAACTAGCGATGGGTAAGACTCGATCGGTAGCTCGCGTGAGTAAAAGGAACGTCCGAGGAGCGCGCGGAAATCTATAGCACCGGTTGCGGCTTGTCAACAAATAAACGACTTAAGGCTCACTGATGCAAATGCGGCGCTCCTCTTGGCTGCCACATTGCCTCTCAACCGGAACGCGGCAGGGTTCTTGACGGTGCCGGACTATGGCAGGTCGATGAAGAGGCATGCGTGAGTGAGGCCACACTGTTTCAAAAAAAAGGATGCACGCGTAACTATTTTTCTTCACTCTGCCTGTTGGCCTGTGATACCGCCCCCGGCTATGGCTGATTTGACGACAAAGGAAGTTGCAATCCGCTTCGGCTTAAAGGACGCGGCCGTGCGGCAGTGGTGCCGGAAGGGGCTGCTCCCGAACGCTTATGAGGAGCAGACACCCCGAGGCGCACTCTGGAGAATCCCGGAGGCGGACCTGATGGGCTTTACCCCTCCGAGGAAGACCGGTAGGCCGCCGAAGGTGAGGAAGGAGGCCGCGTGAAGACCATCACCGTCGCTAACCATAAAGGCGGGTGCGGAAAGACCACGACGGCGCTGAATCTAGCCGTGGCGCTGGCCGCCAAGGGTGCCCGGGTACTCGCCGTCGACCTGGATTTCCAAGGCAACCTCAGCGACTCGATGGGCTGCGACCTGCGCGAGCTCGTCAGCACGCGGCGCACGGTTCACCGCCTCCTCTTGGACCCTGCCGCCGACTATTCCCATTACATCGAACAGGTCCGGCCCCGCCTTGACCTGCTGCCCGCCGCGCTCGACACGGACGCCGGCACGCTACTCGACGCACTGGGCGTCTTCCGCGAATTGAGGCTCAAGAACAAGCTCCAGCCGGCCCAAAAGCATTACGACTACTGCATCGTGGACACCCCGCCGGCGCTCAACACGCCGACGCTCAACGGGCTGGTGGCGGCCGATCTGGTCATCATTCCCGTCGAGACGAGCCGTTTCGCCTTGGTCGGACTTACCCAACTCCTCGCCACCGTCCACGAGGTCCGTCAGGCCCACGCGCCCGGTCAGCATGTGATGGCGCTCTCCACCATACACTCCGCCCGGCAGGTGTTCGACCGGGAGGTCCGGGCGCAGGTCTTAGACATCTTCACCGAGGATTTCGTCTTCCAGTCGATGATCCCCCGCCATGTGGCGGTAGGCGAGGCGACGGCCGACCGCAAGGCCGTCATCGAGGTGAATACGGCATCGCCGGCGACGATGGCGTTCCATCAACTTGTGAAAGAGGTACGGGAGCTGCTGGGCGATGAGCAAGAAGAGTCGGCGAGAAAGTCTCAGAGAATCACTAAGTAGCGCGGTCCGTCCGCCCGAGCCCAGCCCTAAGCTGGACGAGATCCTCGGCCGTTACGCCACCGCCCAGCCGATGCTCGGCCAGCCGGCGGCAGCGTATTCGGAGACTCCAGAGTCTGCACAGGGGACCGTGTCTAGCACCTCTCCTAGTACCCGTACTAGTACCCCTCCTAGAGTCGGTGTTAAGCCCTCTGTCGAGTCCCCTTCCCCGGGCGACGTAGCTCCCCGCCGCGACTTTCAGAAGGTGGCGAACTCCATTGCGCGCGAGGCGGTGCCCGCCGGCATGTTCACGGGTAAGGCCAAACAACTCTACGACTGCCTCTATTCCCTCACCCGCGGCGCGATCGCCCCTTCGAGGACCGTCAGGATCGCGAAGTCAGATTTGATGGATAAGGCCGCCATCGGCTCGAAGGTGACTTTGGACCAGAACATCCGTCGATTGGAGATCGTCGGGCTCATTTCCGTCGAAACTATCGGCGGAATCCAGGGCGGCAATCAATACACGGTTTTCCTGCCGGAGGAGACCGGCGCCTCTCCTAGTACCCCTCCTAGTACGGGTACTAGGGCTCCTACCCCTCCTAGCCCCCCTACCGGGGTACAGAAACTAGACCCCCTACCCCTCTCAGAAACTACCCCCCCTAGTAGGGGTCTAAGTGTTGATTCTGCTGATACATCCGGCAGACACAAGACTTTAATTAAGACAAATACTGAGAAAGATGATGATGAAGCATTCGCTAGGTTGCTCGCGAGTCTGAGGAAGGCCGTGAGGGAAGTGACGGGCAGGGAAACGTCCGCAGCCGAAGCCGAACGTTGGGAGCAGCTCGGAGAGCTGCTTGTCACCGAGCTGAAAATCGCTGCGGGCCGGACGACCGTCTCGAGCGTGCCGGCATTTTTGACCGAGCACCTCCGGCGCCGGCTGTGGAAGAAGGAGAAGCGGCAACTCGAAGAGGAAGAGAAGTCAGTAGCCAGTAGCTGGTCGGGAGCCGCCAAGGTAGACGCCTCGAAGTGCCCGGACTGCTTCGGCACGGGGATGTGGTATCCCGAGGGCTTTGAGAAGGGTGTCGCCAAGTGCGAGCACAATAAGTTGATAAAACAGGCCGAATCAACCTGATGACTGTTTTAGATGTTCAATACAACACCACAAAAGGAGAGGAGCATGGCCTTGCGTGTAATTCATGCGTCAGGGTTACGTTTCACGAAGTGCTCGCCTCCGTAGATCAGAAGGTGGGATTTTTGAGCGCTGTAGGCTTTACTCATTACCAAATCGTAGTGTGTAAAGGCTGTCGCACCACTACTTTTCGTAAGCTGACAAAAACTCCTGCTTTTGGGACATTACTCAATCCAAGCCGAAAGACCAAAGCAGTTAAATCCGTCGATGAGTTGTATCCACCTCGGTACATTCACCGAAGGCAAATAGATGAATGGGCATTCCTCCCGGAAGGTGTTAGGGGGATTTACACGGAGACCTACCGGGCCCTAGTCGGACGACAGCCTATATTGGCCGGAATCGGGGTTCGTGCACTATTAGAAACGATTTGTAAGGAA
>JBEVKV010000332.1:0-11488 GCA_040509515.1 Pyrinomonadaceae bacterium
CTCGGCCAGCCGCGGGTCTTCGGCCACGCGGACGAGCGCGCCGGCTCGCGTCTCCGCGCCGGAGGCGAGCGCCGAAGCGAGGGCGGCGCGCTCGCCCGGGTCGGCTTCGAGCCCGGCCTGCTCGTAGAGCCGCGCCACGAATCGCGCGTCGTCGAGCGTGCCGTAGAGGGCGCGGAACTGTGCCCCCTCCGCCGACGCGCGCGCCAGCCGGCGCAGGCGCTCGTCGAAGTCGCGCCGCCCGCCTTCGCCGTCGAAGAAGAGGCCGCGCCCGACCTCCGCCGCGTCGCGCATGAACTCCTCGTAGCGCGGCATCCGCCCGCGCTCCACGAGTCGCAGACGGTAGAGCGCCTGCCCCCAGTCGGCGTAGCCGACGAGGAGGTTGGCGGGGTCTTCGCCGACGAGCGAGGCCCAGTCGCGCAGCACCAGCTCGGCCGGCGGCGCCGCTTCGGCGCGCGCGTCGGGCTCGGTCTTAACTACCGCGTAGAGGTCGTCGCGGTCGTCGAAGCGTCTGACGAAGCGCAGCCGACCCGAAGAGACGGCGCGCGCGAGGAACGAGTTAAGCTCCGGGCGGCGCCACGGCGGCACGTCCGCGTTGTGAACGACGAGGTACGAGGCCGGCGTGCGCTCAAGCAGTTCGAGCAGCTCGTCCGTGACGGGCGAGGCGTTCGAGAGCCGGTGGACTTCGTCCGCCAGCGGCGAGTTGAAGCTGGCCGTCGCGTTGACGAGCGGCTTGCCGTGGTCGGCCGCGCGCAGCATGTAGCGGTGGCGCGAGCAACACTCGTCCGAAGGCAGCTCGACCAGCCCGCCCTTCATCGGCGTCTCCTTCAGCCTGAGCGTCACCGCGTCCGGCGCGAGCGCGCCGCTCTGTATGTGGAGCGGGAAGGCGCGCAGGTCGAAGGCCAGCGCGAGGACGAGCGCAACCAGCGCCGGCACGTACGCGCGCGCTCTCCGGCCCGACGCGAGCCGCGCCAAGCGAGCCGCGCCGATCCCGGCCAGCACGGCGAGCCCGACGCAACAGACCATCGCCGCGCGCGCCGGCACGCGGATGCTCCTGTACGGCAGCAGGTAATCGTACATCAGGCGATTGAGGAAGAAGTTCGCGCCGAGCGACGCGAGGAACCCCCAGACCGTCCAGACCAGCGCGACGCCCGACGCCGCGCCGCGCGTCGCGCCGGTCAAGAGGCCGCCGGCCCGACCCGCCACGCCGCGCGGCCACGGAAGCAGCGCCGCCAGCGCCAGCAGCGGCGGCAACAGACCCGGAAAGAGTTTGTGGCCGCCGGGCGTCGCGTCGCCCATGCCCGCCCAGAGCTTCAGGCGCGGCGACGCCGCCAGCCAGTGCCACGGCGTCGGCGAGTTGGCGGCGAACTCCCACGCCTGCCACTTCAGCCCGTACATCTGCGAGACGCGGTAGTAAGGCAGCAGGAACGGGAGCAGCAGCAGCGCGGCCGCGGCGAGCGCGACGCCGCCGCGCAGCCAGAAGTCGCGCGCGCGCAGCAGCGCGCGCTCGCGCGCGACGAGTAAGACGACCGTCAGCGCGAGCGGCGCGAGCGTGAGCACCATCCACGTCACGCACGTCAGCGCGTTCATCACGAACGCCGCGCCGAGCCACGCCGCGCGCCGCCAGCTTCGCCCGCGCGCGAAGAGCACCAGCGCCTCAAGCAGCAGCGGCATCCACCCCGCGAAGAGGTAGTGGAGATGCCCGAGCGCCTCGAAGCGCAGCGGGATGAAGGCGTAGACGAAGCCCGCGACCCACGCCGCGCCGCGCGAGCCGGTCAGCGTCCGCGCCAACCGGAACGCGCCGTAACCGCAGAGGGCGAAGCCGAGGAAAGTGGCCACGCTGTGGACGGTCAGCGGGCGCACGCCCGCGGCGAAGAGCGGGAAGAGGAGGAGCGAAATGCCGTAGTCGTTCTCGCTGAAGGCGAGCGTGTAGCGGTACGGGTAGAAGACGTTCGCGTGGAAGAGGTTCAGCGGGTCGTTGAAGGTCTGGTGGTAGTCCCACCAGAGCGTCCACGCGATCATGTACGGGTCGCCGGTGTCGGCCACCGCGTGTTTCATGTTGGCCGCCCACGGCCACGCCATCACGGCCGTCAGCAGGCAGAAGCCGAGGAAGACCGCCGCCTCGCGCGCCGCGGGCACGCGCCACACGGCCGCCGCGCTTGGCATTTGCCGACGCGAAGTGTTAGTTTGCCGCTTCTCCAAGTGATGAGTGAAACGCGGACGGGCAACGCCGCCAGCGTGACGCTCTCTTATCACTTTCTCGCAACACGATGTCAAGAACACACGCCAGGGAGGTCGTGACTCTCCCCGAACCCGGGCCGACGCCGGGTCGCGGGGTCGCCGTCCTCATCCCCTGCTACAACGAGGAGCCGACCGTGGCGCGCGTCGTCGAGCGCTTCCGCGAGCAGCTTCCGCTCGCGCGCGTCTACGTCTTCGACAACAACTCGACCGACCGCACGGCCGACGAGGCGCGCCGCGCGGGCGCTTTCGTCTTCACGGAGCGACGGCAGGGGAAGGGCTACGTCGTCCAGTCGATGTTCCGGCAGGTGGACGCCGACTTCTACGTGATGGTCGACGGCGACGAGACCTACCCGCCCGAGGCCGTCCACACCTTGCTCGCGCCGGTGCTGGCCGGCGAGGCCGACATGACCATCGGCTCGCGCCTCCACTCCGAGTCGCGCAGCCAGTTCAAGCGGCGCAACCGTCTGGCGAACCGGCTCGTCCGCTCGACGCTCAACTTCATCTTCCGCGTGCGGCTCACGGACATCCTCTCGGGCTACCGCGCGTTCAACCGCGAGTTCGTCAAGGGGCTGCCGCTCTTCGGCGGCGGCTTCGAGATCGAGACCGAGCTGACCATCAAGGCCGTCGAGCGCGGCTACCGGCTCCGCGAAGTCCCCGTCGACCTCACGCACCGCCCGGAGGGCAGCCACTCCAAGATTCAGTTCATGCGCGACGGCTTCCTCATCCTCAACACGACGCTGGCGCTCTTCCGCGACTACAAGCCGCTGACCTTCTTCGGCGGCGTCGGGCTGCTGCTGATGCTCTCGGCGTGCGCGCCCGGCGCCATCGCGCTCTTCGACCTGCTGAACGCGGGCGAGGTGCCGCGGCTGACGGCGGCCGTCGTCTCGGTCGGGCTCTTCGTCTGCGGGCTGCTGGCGCTGACGGCCGGGCTCATCCTCCACTCCATCGCGCGCCGCTCGCAGGAGTTCGAGTACCACATGCGCGTGCTCGCCGACGAGATGCGCGCCGGGCGCGGCGCACGTCTCGTAGACGGCGAAGGGCAAGACGCCGACGGCGCGGGCCGCACGCAGGCCGGATGACGGGCGCGGGGATGACGAGCGCGACGGCCGAATCAGCGGCTTTGAGGCCCCACGCGGCGCGCGGCACGCTCGCGCGACTACGCGGGCGCGCGGAGTTCGGCGACGCGCTCGTCCTCCTCTTCCTGCTCGTCTTCGCGCGGCAGTATCTCTGGGCGCTGGACTCTTACGCGGTCTCCAACGCTCTCGCGTGGGCGCTCTCGGTGCCTCCGGCCGCCGCCGCGTTCTTCTTCTACGTCAGGACAAAGCCGTTTCCCACGGAGCGCGCCGGGCGCGAGTTCTGGCTCGTGGTGCTTCCGCCGCTCGTCTTCTTCTTCCTGCTGCGGCTCCCCTTCCCCGACGCGTCCTACGACGTGCTCAACTACCGCCTGCTCCACGCCGAGCGCAGTCTGCGCGGGACGCTCTTCGCGGCCGGCGACTTCTTCCCGACGCCCGCGCCGTACAACCCCGCGCCCGACACCCTGACCGGACTCTTCCGCCTCGCGCTCGGCTACCGGCTCGGCACCGTCGTCAATCTGTTCGCGCTCGTCTGGGCGGCGCGGGTCGTCGACAAACTCCTGCGCCCGGCCGTCTCGAAGCCGTGGCCGCGCGCCGCCTGCGTGCTGCTCGTCGTGCTGGCCGAGCACCTGCTGTTCGAGGTCAACAACTACATGGTTGACCTGCTCGCGCTCCCTTTGCTGCTGGAAGCGACGTGGCTGGGCCTGCGCGCCGGAGAGGCCGAGACCGCAGCGACCCGCCGCGCCGTCTACGTCCACGCGGCGCTCCTGCTCGGGCTCGCGGCGGCGCTCAAGCTGACGAACGCGGCGGCCATCCTGCCGGTCGTGCTGCTATGCGCGTACAACGCTCTGGCGGGGCCGGGAAGGTTGAACTTGAGAGGGCTGCCCGCGACCGTCGCGCTCTCGGCGGCCGCGTTCGCCGCGCCGCTCGTGCCGTTCGCGGTCTACCTGTGGCGTCTGACCGGCAACCCCGTCTTCCCGCTCGCCAACGGGTTCTTCAGGTCGCCGCTCTGGCCGACCGCGGGAGGCTGGGACGACCGCTGGGGGCCGCGCGGGTTGTGGGAGACGCTCGCGTGGCCCGTGCTCTCGTTCTTCGAGCCGGCGCGCCACTCCGAACTCGCGGTCTACTCGGGGCGCATCGCGCTCGGCTTCGTCGTCGCGCTCTGCGGGCTCGCGCTCGCGCGGCGCGACACGCGCGTCCGCGCGCTCTGCCTCGTCCTCCTCGTCGGCTGTCTCGCGTGGAGCGCGGGCGGGATGGGCTACAGCCGCTACGGGCTCTACCTCGAACTGCTCGCGGGCGTCGTGGTCGTCGCCGTCGCCGCGCCGCTCTACCAATCGGCGTCGTGGAAGAAGGGGGCGGGCGCACTCTTCGTCGCCGCGCTCTGCACGCAGGCGGCGGTCGCGTGCGCCTACGCGGCGCGCTACGAGTGGAGCATGCGGCCGACCGCTTTTTCGGACTGGGACTCGTACAGGTACGAGACGCGCTACATCTTCCGCGACCGTCGTCTGCGCGACTTCGCGAACGAGGAGACGCGCGCGCTCCTCGACGGCGTCGGCGCGTGGATAGACACCGGCCCGAAGGCCAACGCGCTGGAGTCGCTCTACAGCCCCGGCGTGCCCGTCCTCGGCGTCAACCACCACGAGTACTTCACGACGCGCCCGGCGCGCGAGCGCTTCGTCCGCGCGCTGATGGCCGCGCCCGCGCCGCTCTACTCGCTCTGCCTGCCGGAAGACCTCGCGGAGGCGAGGCGGAACCTTGAGAGCCACAGGCTCTCGGCCGGCCGCGTCACGCCCGTGCGGCTTTCCTTCTTTTCGCCGCGCCGCTCGCTAGGTATGATGCTGGTCGAAGTCCGCAGACCCGAGGGGGACGAGGGGCGCGCCGTCATGGAGAACTTCTGGCAGTCCGCGCCCTATCCCGACTACGAGTACCGCGCGGAGATAGTCGCGCGCGACGCGCCCGGGCGGATGCGCGCGGGCGAACGCGTCGTGTTACGGTTCCGAGTGCGCAACGCGGGCGGCTTCGCGTGGCCCGCGCGCGGCGACGGCGAGGTGACGCATCAGGTGAACCTCGGCGACCGCTGGCTCGACCCCGCGGACGGGCGCGTCGTCAACGACCTCGACGGGCGCACCGCGCTCGCCGAAGACCTGCCGCCCGGCGGCGAGGCCGAGTTGGCGCTCACCGTCACGGCGCCCGCCGCGCCCGGCGACTACGTCCTCGAAATCGACATGATTCACGAGGGCGTCACCTTCTTCCGCGAGAAGGGCTCGGCCGTGCTCCGCATCGACGTGCGCGTCGAGCCTTAAGAATGAAGAGTTCACACGGGTGGACGGGATGAACAGGGTGGGAAGAATTTGAAATTTCAAATTTCAAATTTCAAATTTGATAACGGAGAGGAACGATTGAGGATGAACGGAAAACTTTTCGCCGCCGCGCTGGCGTGCGCGCTCACGGTCGCGGCTTGCGGCGGCGCGCGCCCGTCGGCCAACACCACGGCCACGCCCGAGCCGAGCAAGACGCCGGGGCCGCTCCCCGACGCCGCCTTCAAGGCCCAACTCACGCTGCCCGAGGCCCCGACCCGGCTCCGCGCCGGCCAGAAGGAGACCATCCAGGTGCGCATCAAAAACGCGAGCGACGTTTTCTGGTGGTCGCGCGGCGCCGAGGTCAACGACCGCCCCGACAACTTCTACTACATCGCGGCCGGCAACCGCTGGCTCAAGCCCGACGGCTCGCTCGTCACCGACATGGACGGCCGCTACGGCATCTCCAAAGACCTCAAGCCCGGCGAGGAGACGGAAATCCCGCTCGTCGTCACCGCGCCGAAGGAGCCGGGCGAATACCTCCTCGAAGTAGACCTCGTGCAGGAGCAGGTCGCGTGGTTCAGCGACAAGGGCTCGCCCACCGCGCGCACGAAGGTCACGGTGGTTCGCTGAAGAAGTAGTCAGTAGTCAGTAGCCGGCGGCGCTCCGCGCTGCCGCGTTACTGACGACGGGTTTTCTACTGACTACTGACTACTGTTTACCGTCTACTGTTTTATGAAGCTCGCCTACTTCAGCCCCCTCGGCCCACAACGTTCGGGGATAGCGGATTACAGCGAGGAGCTTCTGCCGCACCTCGCGGCGGCGGGCGCCGAGGTGACTCTGTTCGTCGAGGGCTTCCGGCCGGCGAACCGCGCGCTGGCCGAGCGCTTCGAGGTGCGCGACTACCGGCGCGACCCCGGCGCGCTCACGTCCCTCGACGAGTTCGACGCGGCCGTCTACCAGATGGGGAACGACCACCGCTACCACGCGGGCGTCTTCGACGCGCTGCGCGCGCACGCGGGCGTCGTCGTCTTCCACGACTTCGCGCTGCAAGACTTCTTCCTCGGGCTCGCGCGCGAGCGCGGCGACATGCGCGTCTATCTCGACGAGGTGGCGGCCTGCCACGGCCACGAAGCGCGGCGCGAGGCCGAGGAGGCGCTCGCGCGCGGCGCGACGCCCGCGCTGTTCGCGCGCCCCCTCGACTTCCCGCTCAACTGCCGCCTCGCCCGCGCCGCCGAAGGCATCATCGTCCACTCCGACTGGAGCCGCGCGCGCTTCGAGGCGCTCGCGCCCGGCGTCCCCGTCCGCCGCGTCAACCACCACATCACGCCCGAGGCCGCCGCAAGCCCCGCGCGCGATGACGACGGAGACGCCCCGTCGTCCCTGTTATCGACCAAGCCGGCGAGCCCCGTCCGCCCCGTCAGCATAGCCTCGTTCGGACTCATCACCCCCGACAAAGGCATCGAGCGCGCCCTGCGCGCACTCGCCGCGCTGCGCCACGCGCACGACTTCCGCTACACGCTCGTCGGCGACCCGAACAGCTACTTCGACGTGCGCGCGCTCGTGCGCGAGTGCGGGCTGGAAGACCGCGTCGAGATCACGGGGCACGTCCCGCTCGAAGAGTTCGAGCGGCGCATGGCGGAGACCGACATCGCGCTCAACCTGCGCGAGCGCACCGTCGGCGAGACTTCGGGGAGCCTGTGCCGCATCATGGCGGCGGGCGTCTGCGCGGTCGTCACTTCGGTCGGCTGGTTCGGCGAACTGCCCGAGGACTGCGTCGTCAAGGTCGAGCCCGGCGAGCACGCCGACGCGCTCCTGCGCGCGTACCTCGAACGCCTCATCGGCGACGCCTCTTTGCGCGCGCGGCTCGGCGCGAACGCGCGCCGGCACGTCCTCTCCGAGCACGACATACGCCGGAGCGCCGAAGGCTATCTCGACTTCATCGCCGAGGTCGTCGCCGCGCGCCCGCGCCGCCGGCTGCTCGCGAGAGTCTCGAAGGAGTTGGCGCTGCTCGGCGTCGAGCCCGCGGACGACGACGCGCTCGTGCGCTCGGTCGCCTCGGAGTTCGCCGCGCTCGCGCCCGAAAGCCTCTTCGCCCCCGCGCGCGCCGAGGCGACGAGGCACACTTGGAAACAGCCGGACACGTTGTTCCCCGAAGCATCATCGCTCGACTTCTCGCCCGGCGACGCGCGCGCGAACGCTTCCGAGAACGGCTCGGCGAACGGGCGCGGGCGCAAGCTGGAAGGCGTCGACTACAAGCGCGCGGCGGTCGAGTACCCGCGCAGGATAACGCCCGAGCGCCTGCACCACCTCCGCACGAAGCCCTTCTACAACCTCGCCAACAAGCCCGCGCGCTACGCGGGCGAAGGCATCGACGCCGACACCTTCCGCCACTTCTGCGACTTCGCCAACGTCGTGCAGGCGCTCGCGCTCGCGCCCGGCCGGCGCGTCCTCGACGTGGGCTGCGGCTCCGGCTGGCTGAGCGAATACTTCGCGCGCCTCGGCTACGACGTGACGGGACTGGACATCAGCCCCGACCTCGTCGAAGTCGCGCGCGAGCGCGTCGCACGCGTCCCCTACGGCGCGGACGACGAGACGCCGCTGCGCTGCCGCTTCCTCGTCCACGACGCCGAAGCGGCGCCGCTCGACGAAGAGTTCGACGCCGTCGTCTGCTACGACTCGCTCCACCACTTCGAGGACGAGCGCGCCGTGCTGCGCGGACTGGCGGCGATGACGAAGTACTGCGGCTCGCTCTTCATCCTCGAAGGCGACCGCCCCGACGAGGGCTCGGAGAACGAGGAGGAGTTGCTCGAAGTCATGCGCGACTTCGGCACGCTGGAGTCGCCCTTCAGCCGCGAGTACCTGCGCGCGCTGCTCGACGAGTTCGGCTTCGCCGTCGTCGGCGACTACGTCTCGGTAAACGGCCTCTTCGCGCGCGACTCGCTCGAAGGCGGGCGCTTGAGGGTCGAGCCGCCGGGCGTCAACTACCTGCTCTGCAAGAAGGTCACGCGCGAGCCGTACGAGCGCGCCTCGTCCGTCCCCGACACGCGCGCGCCGAGCACGCCGGCCGCGCGCCTGAGCTTCCCCGGCGGCTGGCCGGGCGAAGCCGGGCCGGGCGCGAAGTTGACGGCCACGCTCGAAGTCGAGAACACCGGCGACACGCTCTGGCTCGTCGGCGCGGCCGAGCGCGCGGGCTCCTGTATGCTCGGCGTGCGCGTCTACGACGAGGCGGGCGCGCTCGTCTCGGAGCGCCACGGCACGCCGCCGCTCCAGCGCGCGCTCGCGCCGGGCGAGTCCGCTTCGCTCAGGTTCGAGTTGAAAGCGCCGCACGCGCCGGGGCTCTACACGCTCAAGCTCGACATGGTCGCGCAGCACGTCTGCTGGTTCGAGGAGCGCGGCTCCGCGCCGCTCAAGGTTCAGTTTCGGGTCGCTTAAAAGATGAAGACGATGACGCGGGAAGAGATAGAGGCGCGCGTGGAGCGGCTCGGGCCGTGGTTCCACTGCATCGAGTTGGGCGAAGGCTTGCAGACCAAGACGCGGAGCGCCATCGGCGAGCCGGTCGAGCACCCGCGCCCGACGTGGGAGAAGGTCAGGGCGACGCTGCCCGAAGAGTTCGACGGCCTGAGCGTCTTGGACGTGGGCTGCAACGCGGGCTTCTACGCGGTCGAGCTGAAGCGGCGCGGGGCGGCGCGCGTGCTCGGGCTCGACTCGCAGCGCAACCTCGTCCGTCAGGCCGCCTTCGTGCGCGACGTGCTCGGGCTCGACATCGAGTACCGGCGCATGTCCGTCTACGACCTCGACCCGCGCGAGTTGGGACAGTTCGACGTGACGCTCGCGCTCGGGCTCGTCTACCACTGCAAGCATCTGGTGCTGGCGCTCGAAAAACTCTTCTCCGTCACGCGCGGGCTGCTCGTCCTTGAGACGGCCATCTATCCGCCCGAGCGCTCGCCCGGCTCCTTCACGTACGAGGTCGGCGGGCTGCAACCTCTGCTCCACCCGCTCGCCTACGTCGAGAACCCGGGCGAGGCGAAGGAGGCCATCTACAACTGGTTCCTGCCCGGCGTCGAGGCGCTCGTGGCGCTGCTGCGCAACGTCGGCTTCGACGAGGTCGAGGTCTTCCCCGCGACGCAGTCCGACCGCGCCATCTTCGCCTGCCGCAAGCGCGAGGCGTACCCGGACAGCCGCTGGATCGCCTACCTCGGCGCGTCGCTCGCGGTCGAGGAAGGCCCGTCGCGCTGCCGCCCCGAAGAGGTTCTGGCCTTCCGCGTCCGCGCCGACAACACGGGGCTCGCGCGCTGGCTGCGCGGCGACGACACGGGGACGCAGGAGGCTTCCGTCCACCTCGTCGCGCACGTCTTCGGCGCGGAGGGCGAGGAGCCGCTCTCGTGGTATCACGCGGGCGCGTACCTGCCCCGCGACATCGCGCCCGGCGAGTCGGCCACCCTCGAAATCGCCATGCGCGCGCCGGCCGAGCCCGGCCTCTACCGCATCGAATTCGACATGGTCTCCGAACACCTCGCGTGGTTCGACGACCTCGGCTCGGAGGTTATTCGGCACCCGCTCGTGGTCGAGTAGGCGTGCGCGGGGTTTGAGAATTTCAGGTTTGAAATTTCAAATCTGAAATCCCGGGATTGCGGTCAACTTTTCCCGCGTTTCGGGCGTCAAAAACATCGGCCGCCGGAAGTCCACGGCGGCCGGTAAATCATCAGTTTTCTTGAAGTTGACAAAGCCCGTGGGGGCTGTCTAAACTTCCTCTGGTCGTGACGGGAGCAGCCCCGCTCCCGCCGAGAGTTTCTGAAGACGCCGAGCCCGCCGGGCTTCGCGTGTCACGAACTCACCGCAGCTTTCCCAGATTTGGAGCAAGCAGATGCGTAAGTTTATCGCCGCAGTTCTGGCCGTGGCCTTCACGGCCTGCGCCGCGCTCGCCCAGAGCCAACAGGCTCCGACGCTGCGCATCGTCTCGGAGGACGGCAACCGCCTGCCCTCGGAGCTGATGTACGGCAACACGAAGGTCAAGCCGCTGCGCCTGCGCCCCGGCACCAACACGCCGATCACCATCGACGACTCGGACTTCTTCGTCCAGCAGCACTACGTCGATTTCCTCTCGCGCTTCCCCGACCAGCCGGGCTTCGTCTTCTGGCAGAACGACATCAACCAGTGCGGCGCGGACGCCGTCTGCCGCGAGGTGCACCGCATCAACACGTCGGCCGCCTTCTTCCTCTCCATCGAGTTCCAGACGACGGGCTTCCACGTCATTAAGACCCACAAGGCCGCGTTCGGCAACATCTCGCCGGGCGTGCCCGTCCCCGTCCGCCGCGAGAGCTTCATGCCCGAGGCGCGCTCGATTGCGAACGGCTTTATCGTCGGCGAGCCGGGATGGGAGGGCGTCATCGACGCCAACAAGAACGCCTACGCGCTCGCCTTCGTCGGGCGCGGCGACTTCCAGGCGGCCTTCCCCGGGTCGATGACCGCGGAGCAGTTCGTCGACAAGCTCTACGCGAACGGCGGCGCCGCGCCGACCGCGGGCGAGCGCAACGCGGCCATCGCGGCCTTCGGCTCGGGCAACGCCGCGGGGCGCGCGGCGGCGCTGCGCGCCGTGACCGAGAGCGCGTCGCTCGACAGCGCCGAGAAGAACCGCGCGTTCGTGCTGATGCAGTACTTCGGCTACCTCAAGCGTAACCCGAACGACCTGCCCGACGCGGACTTCGCCGGCTACAACTTCTGGCTCACGAAGCTCAACGAGGCGGGCGGCGACTTCGTCCGCGCCGAGATGGTCAAGGCGTTCATCAGCTCGGACGAGTACCGCACGCGCTTCTAACCGACCCGCACGACTAAACAGCAGGAGGGGCGCTCGGCTGACGAGCGCCCCTCTTCTTTTTC
>JBEVKV010000333.1:0-4552 GCA_040509515.1 Pyrinomonadaceae bacterium
TGTGCCAGGCCCCCAAACGGATCGCCAAGGCGTGGCTCGCCGAGCGGAACGAGCCGTAGCGCCCGGAGATCAGCCGCCGATGCCAGTGCGCTCGACCCCTTCGACGATGTAGCGCTGCAGCATCCCTCTTCCGCCGCGCGTGGGACGCGGCCGAGGCGCACGACCGCGACAACCAGCACCTCTCCGACGCCGAGCGCCGGCGGCGCGCCATCGCGCAGGGCGCGGCCGGCGCGCGCGGCCTGCTCAACATGCGCCGCGAGGTCGTCACGCTCGCCTCCAAGCGCGACCGCGAGTTGGGCGAAGAGTTTCTCGCGAAGATGGACGAGTCACGCAAGTCCGAGGAGTCGGCCACGACCTCCGCGCCCGCCGCCACGCAAGGCCCCGCGCAGACGCCCGGCCAGCCCTTCAACCCCGACAACCCGCCGCCCGCGATGGCGCAGCGGCTCGGCCTCGCGCAGCAGATTCTCGACGACGGCGACACGGAGCGCGCGATGCAGTTCGCAGACCCGGCGCTCTACCCCGTCAACACTTTCGGGATGAACATCCTGAACACGCTGCGCGAGAAGGACGCGCCCGCGGCCGACAAGCGCTTCATGGCGCTCGTCACGCGCGCGGCGAGCGACCCGGCGGCCGACGCCAACAGCGTCTCGCTGCTCGCCTCCTACCCCTTCACGCCGTTCCTCTACGTCACCGTCAACCCCAAAGGCCAGGCCCACACGCGGCAGTGGCGCGGCAACACCGCGCCGCCGGCGGGGCTCGACCCGCGGGTGCGCGAAGCCTTCCTCAACGCGGCGGCGCAGATACTTCTGCGCCCGCTCCCGCCGCCCGAGGAGGATCGCTCGTCGTCGGGGCGCGTCGGCGGCTACGTCGTCGTTACGCGCATGCTCCCGCTCTTCGACCGCCACGCGCCCGACAGGGCCGCGGCCTTGCGCGCGCGTCAGGCGCTGCTCGCGCAGGACACGCCCGAGCGGAACCGCAGCCCGGACGACAAGCTGCTCACGCGCGGCGTCGTGCCCGAAGACCCGAACCGCGACGAGGTGCAGGAAGCACTCAACCGCCTCGACAACGCTAAGAGTTCGGGCGAGCGCGACCTGATTTACTTCCGCGCGGCGATGGCCTCTCTGGAGAAAGACCCGGCGCGCGCGCGCGAGTTCGCCGACAAGATCGAGGACGCGGACACGCGCAAGCAACTCATCGGCTTCATGGCCTTCCAGCAGGTGCAGGAGGCCGTGCGCGGCAAGCGCGCCGACGACGCGCTCCGGCTCTCGCACGGCGACGAGTTGACGCGCGTGCAGCGCGCGTGGGGGCTGACCGAGGCCGCGCGGCTGCTCGCGAAGGAGCAGCCCGGCCGCGCGGGCGAGGCGCTCGACGAGGCCGCCGCCGAGGCGCGCCGCATCGACGACGGCACGCCCGAACGCGTGCGCGCTCTCATCGCCGTCGCCACGCAGCTCGCCGCGCTCGACCGCGCGCGCGCGTGGGAGCTGATGGGCGAGGTGGTAAAGTCGGCCAACGCGCTCCCCGACTTCAGCGGCGAGGACGGCGAGATCACCGTCCGCGTCGAGTTCAAGGGCGGCGGCGCGATGACGCAGAACAACAACGTCGAGTCGTTCGACCTCTCGGGCGTCTTCGCCGAGCTGGCGCGCGAAGACTTCGACCGCGCCGCCGCGCTCGCGCGCACGCTCAAGTCCGAAGGGCCGCGCTCGGTGGCGACGCTCGCCATCGCCCGCGCCGTCCTCGTCAAGAAGTCGGAGCGCACGGCCTCGGCCGCCAACTAATGGAACTATCGGCCGCCGGAAAATGAATTCACATGGATAGGCCGCGACAGGTTCGCCCCCGGAGGAAAGTGATGTCGAAGAGAGTTTCCCTGTTAGCCCTCGCGCTCTGCTCGGTCGTGTCGCCGCTTCCGGCCGGCGCGCAGGAGGCGCAGCCCGCGCAACCCGCGAAGTCTGCGAAGACGACAAAAGCGCCCGCGAAGAAGACGGCCGCCGAGCCCGACCCGATGGCCGAGATTCGGCGCACGACCGCCGTCTCGCTCGTGACGACGCTCGCCGACGACGCGCGCGCCTTCCGCGAGCCGGGTCTGCGCGCGCGCGTACAGGCGCGCGCGGCCGACGCCCTCTGGGACACCGACCGCGAGCGCGCCGCCACGCTCTTCCGCCGCGCGTGGGACGAGGCCGAGTCGGCCGACGCGGAGGCCGACCGGCGCGTCGCCGAAGACCGCCGGCGGCAACAGCGCGAGCGCGGCGCTTTCTCCATCGCGCTCCCGCCGAGCCTGCGCACCGAAGTCCTTCGCCTCGCCGCGAAGCGCGACCGCGCGCTCGGCGAAGAGCTTCTCAACAAGCTCGAAGAGGCGCGCAAGCGCGAGTCGGAGTCGGCCGCGACCTCGAACGAGCGACCGCCCGACGCGGCGCAGGACGCCTCAGGTAAGCCGCAGCGACCCGACCCGATGGAGACTCCGCCCGCGGTCGCCAAGCGCCTCCGACTCGCCGTCCAGCTCCTCGACGACGGCGACGTTGACCGCGCCGTACAGTTCGCAGACCCCGCGCTCGGCTCGGTCACGCCGGTCGGCCTCGAATTCCTCGCGCGGCTGCGCGTGAAGAACGCGGCGGCCGCCGACGAGCGCTACGCCGCGATGGTCGCGCGCGCGGCCATGAGCCCCGCGTCCGACGCCAACACGGCCTCGCTGCTCTCGTCCTACCTCTTCACGCCGACGCTCTTCATGGTCTTCTCGGCCAGCGGCGGGTCGAACGCGAACTCTTGGGGGCGCGGGGGGCCGAACGCGATTATCGCGCCGGGCGCGACCGTCGCGCCGCGTATCCGCGCGGCCTACTTCAACGCCGCCTCGGGCATCCTGCTGCGCCCGACGCCGACGGCCGAGCAGGACTTCACCTCCTCGGGCCGCGCCGGCTGGTACATGGTCATCGGCCGTCTGATGCCGCTCTTCGACCAGTACGCGCCCGACCGCGTGGCGGCGCTGCGCGGGAAGATGGCCTCGCTCGCGCCCGACGCGCCCGAATGGGTCAAGCAGCCCGGCCCGAACAACGCGCTCACGCGCGGGCTCGTCCCCGAAGACCCGAACCGCGACCGCGTCGGCGAGACGCTTCAGCGGCTCGACAAGGCTAAGACCGCCGACGAGCGCGACGCCGTCTACGTGGACGCGGTCTTCGACGCCATGCAGAAGAAGGACCCGCGCCTCGAAGAGTTCCTCGCGAAGATCGAGGACGCGGACACGCGCCAGAAGCTGCGCGCCTACATTGACGTGGAGGCGGCGCGCGCCGCCGCCAACGAGAAGGACGTGGCCGAGCTGGTGCGCATCGCGCGCGCCGGCACGCTGACGAGCTTCCAGAAGGTGTGGGCGCTGACCGAGGCCGCGCGGATGCTGGCGAAGGACGAGCCCGGCCGCACCGTCGAGCTTCTGGACGAGGCGCTCGTCGAGGCGAAGGAGCGCATCGACGCCGCGTCGAAGGAGCGCGTCGGCGCGTTCGTCGCCGTCGCCACGCAGCTCGTCGAGATAGACCGCCCGCGCGCGTGGGAGGTGATGCTCGAAGTCGTCAAGGCGTCGAACGCCGCGAAGGACTACACGGGCGAGGACGGCCGCATCGACACGCGCTTCCAGTCGAAGAACATGACGATGAGGTCGTCGTCCAGCGCGCAGTCGTTCGACCTCACGGACATCTTCACCAAGCTCGCGAACGAAGACCTGCAACGCGCCGCCGACCTCGCGCGCACCTTCGAGGGCGAGTCGCCGCGCGCCTTCGCCACGCTCGCCGTCGCGCGCACCGTGCTCGGCAAGCCCGAGCCCAAGCCCGAGCGCCAACGCGCCGCGAACTGAGCCGGCCGGGTCGCGTCGAAACGCCGAAGGGGCGCGGGCATGAATCCCGCGCCCCTTCCCTTTTGGACTTCTCCCACGCGCCGGTTTAAGATGCGTCGGCCTTCAACGAAATTCTACATTCACGTTCCCCGGAGGACTTACATTTGAAGCTCACGAACCTCTTACTCGGCGCGGCCGTCGCCGGCGCGCTGGCCGCCGCCGTCCCGGCCGCGCGCACCGCCGAAGCCGCCGCCACACGCGGCACGGCCGCCGCCTACTCACCCCAGAACGCCAAGACCTTCACGCACGAGGGCGCGGGCGTCACCTTCGAGGTGCCGGCCGGTTGGGAAGCCGAACCCGACGGCGAGCAGGTGACGGTCTCGCCGGCCGAGGGCGGCGTCTCGCTCGTCTTCTGGGTGCCGGAGGAGGAGGACTTCGACGCGGCGTCCAAGGCGCTCGGCGAGGAGCTGGCGAAGCAGATTCAAGACCTGAAGTTCGACGGCGAGCCGAAGGCCGACAAGCACAACGGCATGGATCACGCCGCCGTCAGCGGCTCGGGCAAGGTCGGCGGCAAAGAAATCCTCTTCAGCGCCGACATCCTTGAGGCCAAGAAGACGCTCATCGTCCTGACCATGGGCTCGCCCGAGGGCTTGCAGAAGCATCAGGCCGGGTACGTGAGTCTGGTCAAGAGCATCAAGAAGGTCGGCTAGGCTCCGCACGCCCCGCGCGCAGTCTGAAAAG
>JBEVKV010000334.1:0-13784 GCA_040509515.1 Pyrinomonadaceae bacterium
CGTGTTTGAAAAGTCCCGGAGGGGCTTTTCAAACACGCTCTCTCTACTGTCTCCTCTTCTTCAGTCCGCCTTCTCGGCGAGGGCGTCGCCGACGGCGCGTTCGAGTTCGGAGGCGACCTCCGCGTCGTAGCCGACGAAGTGGCGGACGAGGCGGCCCCGCCGGTCGAGGACGAAGGTCTGCGGGATGGAACTGTCGTCGGCGAGGAAGAGGCGCGTGGTGTCGGGGTCGGGCTCGGCCAACTCGTACTGGATGCCGTAGAGCTTGACGAACTCGGGCACCAGCGGGCGGTCGTCGGGGCCGCCGACGTTGAGCCCGATGACCTTGAAGCCCTGCGCGCCGAACTGCTTCTGGAGCCGGACGAGGTGCGGAATCTCCTCGCGGCACGGCGGGCAGTAGGTCGCCCAGAAGTCGAGCACGACGACCTGACCGCGCAGGTCTTCGAGGCTCACGCGCCGGCCGTCGAGCTGCGTCCACGCGCCGCGCGGCGCGCCGCCGGACGCGACCGGACGCGATTCGCCGTGCGAGGCGGAGACCGGCGGCATCGGCAGGTTCGTCCGCGGCATCCGCGCATTGGCGTTCGCCGCGCCGCGGCTCGCCTCGGCGCGCTTCTTCGACGCGCCGTCCAACTCGCACGACGCCGCTAACGCGGCGAGCGCGAAGACGGCGAACGCGGCCGCGATGCGGCGGGCGCTAAAACTTTCGGGGAACTTCAGACGCATGTGGCTGCGACTCCTATGCGACTCCTGCGCGACTCCTCCGCGTGAAGACGCAGGCATTCTACACGAACGCCCGCGCGCCCGGCACGCGCAGGATTCGGCGAGGCTCGAAGTCCGTCCGGCCGTTCAGGAACTCTGTGGGGTTCGGGCGTCGCCGTCGGGGCCGGCGGAGGGCGTGTGCTCGCCGTCCTCGAAAGAGGGCGGAGCCTCTTCGGCCGGGACGGCGTACTCCTCGCTGGCCCACGCGCCGAAGTCGAGGAGCTTGCAGCGTTCGGAGCAGAAGGGGCGGTTGGGATTACCCTCGAAGGTTGTGGGGCGGTGGCAGATTGGACACTTCATAAAGCCGTAAATCGTAAACCTTGAACGTTGGCCCGGTCGAGGCGGCCTCGGTCGACGGTCGACGATTTACGCCGGGTCAGAGGACGGCCGCAGCCGGAGTCTTGATTAAAATTTTTCTGTCGACGAAGTCGATGATACCGGCGCGGCGCAGCGCGTTCAAGCGGACGGTGACGCTCTCGCGCGTCGAGCCGACGATGGAGGCGATTTCGCGGTGCGGGAGCTGTAAATCGATGAGCACGCCCTCCGCCTCGGGGCGGCCGTAGCGCTCGGAGAGGTCTACGAGGAGCTTGTCGAGACGCGCCGGGATGGCGTCGAGCGCGAAGTCGGCGACGCGGCGCTCGGCGCGCGAGAGCCGTTGACCAACCATGCGGAAGGTGTAATCATAAAGCTCGCGGCTCGCAGCCATCCCCTCCCTGTAAACCCCCGCGGGCACCTTCAGCAGGCGCGCCTGCTCGTAAGCGATGGCGCACTTCTCGCGCACCCCCGCCGAGTAGAGCGACGATTCGCCGAAGAGCGCGCCCGGGCCGACGATGTCGATGACGGCCTCGCGCCCCGTCGTGTCGTCGATGGAGCAGACTTTGACGCGACCCCGCGCGATGCAGTAGAGCGCGTCGGCCACGTCGCCGCGGCGGTAGACGAAGCGGCGGCGGCGGAAGTCCACGGCCTCGGAGCCGGCGGCGAGCAGGGCGAGCGTCTCTTCGGGGAGCGCGTCGCCGATTTCGGAACGGCGCAGAATTTCGGCCCGCTCGGCCGCGGAAAGGTCGCTGGCGCGTCGGTGTGACATGACGGGGGAAACCTCTTTAAGGGGTCGGGATTCTCAAGAGCGAGTGCGCGGCCCGCGAGGCCGTAGCCCGGACGAGGGGCGGCGGTGTCGCCCCGACTAAAGCATCTTGACCGGAGTGGGAGTAAAGCGGACGCGGGTGCCGCAAAAACTGCGAGGTAAAGCTAAAAATTTAATCCGTTATTCGATGAGGAAAAGTTAACCGTCACAAAAGCAACTCAGGGTAACCGTCCCTTGAATTAGCGGGCACAATAGCACGAAGACCGGAGGGGTGCAAGCACTGTTTTTCGCAAAATTATGACGACCAAGCTGAGCGTCCTCGTCGTCGACGACGAGCCGGACAAACGACTTCTCCTCGCCTTCGCGCTGGAGAACGAGGGCTACCAGGTCTTCACCGCCGACGACGGCGCCGAGGGGCTCTCGGCGGTCGAACTCCACCAGCCAGACCTCATCGTCACCGACGTGATGATGCCGCGCATGGACGGCTACGAGATGATCCGCCGCGTGCGCGCCAACCCGCAGACCAAGTTCATCCCCGTCATCATCCAGTCGGCCGCGCGCGTCGAGGGGCGCGACGTGCGGCTCGGCTCCGAACTCGGCGCGCTCGGCTACCTGACCGACCCGACCGACCTCGATTTGCTGCGCGCGCGCGCGCGGACGCTCCTTGAGCTGAAGCAGTACCTCGACTCGTGTCAGGAGGCGGCTTTCACAGACCACCTGACGGGGCTGGCCAACCGGCGCCGCTTCGAGCGCCAGCTTGAGCGCGAGGTGGCGCGCACCGAGCGCTACGGCCGACCCTTCTGCCTCCTGCTCTTAGACATCGACAACTTTAAGGACGTGAACGACACCCTCGGGCACGAGGCGGGCGACGAGGCTTTGCGCGGCGTGGCCAACGTCATCCAGTCGGGCACGCGCGGCATCGACACCGGCGCGCGCATCGGCGGCGACGAGTTCGCCGTCATCCTGCCCGAGACCAGCCTCGGGCGCGGGCTCGAAGGGGCCGAGCGGTTGCGCTCGGCCATCGCCGCGCTCGACGCGCCGGGGGCGCGCATCAGCGCCAGCCTCGGCGTCGCCGAGCTGCCCGCGTGCGCGCGCACCGGCGACGAGCTGCGCGCGGCGGCCGACGCCGCGCTCTACGAGGCCAAGCGCTCGGGGCGCGACCGCTCGGCCTGCGCCCCCGCGGCGGACGCGAACCGCACGCCGGCGCTCGGCGTATCATAGGCGAGGAGAAATTATGTCTGATTACCGTGACAAGCTCGAAGAGTGGCGCGAGGCGGCGCGGCGCAAGGCGCGCGACCTTGACGAGAAGTACAACATACGCGAGCGCGTCGAAGAGGGCGCGCGCGTCGCGGGCGAGGCGGCCAAGCGCGGCGCCGACGCCGTCAAGACCGGCGCGGAGCGCGCCCGCTCCGAGGCCGAGCGCGTCGGCGAAGACCTCGACCTCGGCGAGCACGCCGACGCCGCGCGCGAGCGCAGCCGCGAGGCGCGCGAACAGGCCGGGCGCGCGGCCGAAGAGGCGGCGCGTCTGGCGCGCGAGGTCGGCGGCCGCGTCCGCGAGGCCGGGCACAAGTACGGCGAGCGCGCCGAAGACTTTCTCGGCGGCGCGAAGAAGTATTACAAGGGCGCGGCGCGCGCGGCGGGCGCGTCCGCGCGCTTCGCGGGGCTGGGCCTGCGCGCGACGCGGCTGAGCGCGGCCTCGTCCGCGGGGCTTTACAGGGCTTACGACTGGGCGCGTCGGAACCCGAAGCAGGCCATCGTCGTCACGCTCTCGCTCGCGGCGGGCGTGCGCGGCGGCGCGGCCTTCCCCGGCCTCGACGGCTTCTTCCTCGGCGCTCACCCGCACTGGCTCACGCACTCGGCGCTGCCGGTCTGGGCCGTGCGCAAGGTCGGCCAGAAGTTCGACGAGTACGTGCGCGAGCGCGAGCGGCTCGTCTCGTCCGGCGAGCTGGACGAGGCCGAGCGCGAGCGCGTCGAGTTCGAGCGCAAGATGGTGCGCTACGTCGGCGCGCCGCTGCTCGGGGCCTTCAGTTGCGCGGCGGGCGTCGCCATCTGGGCGCAGATACTCCAGCCCGGCCCCATCGTCGGCGCGCCCGTCAGTTGGCTCCTCGGCGGCAACCCCATCCTCGACGGCGTCTGGCTCTTCGCCAACGGCGTCATCTGCTTCCAACAGGGCTACAAGTTCTTCATGATCGCCTTGAAAGACGTGGAAGACGCGCAGCGCATTGTCCGCGAGATCAAGGGGCTCCTGCCCTCCGCGGCGACCGCGTGAGAGTAAATTCTGGATTCGGAAACTTTCGCCTGATTGGTCAAGGTAGTCTGCCGTTGGTTATACTTTCCGTGATGCCGAGACAGCCCAACAGGCTCGGGCGAGTGGTCGCCGCGTTGATGCCGCTCTGTCTCTTCTGGGCGTTTGCGTCCTGCGTCCTGATTTGCGAGCGGGAGAGCGCGGAGAAATACGGCCGCCCCGTCGCTTCAACGGCGGCCGGCATGGTCGAGGCGGGCGACGCGCCGTGCTGTGAAGGCTGCCCGGTCGTCTCCTCGCTGACGGCGACGACCCCGGAACGCCCGAGTCTCAAATTAACTTTACAGGCGACGGACCGGATTCCGGGTTCAGCCCCTTCGGCCTCTTCTCCGGCCGAAGTCGTCGCCTGTATTTCGTCGCGCCGTCTACCGTCTAACGCGTCTACGCCGCTCGGACTCCTGCCGACACTCCGAATTTAACGACCCCGGCCTGCTAATTCTCACCCTATTTTCGACGCGCCGTCGAAGTGTGTAACGGGCGTCGTGCCGGTGTCGTGAACTCACAAACTCAATCGGAGAGGTAACTGTCATCATGCGGCGGGTAATTTTGTTGTGTGCCGTTCTACTGACGGCGCAAGTTTCATTCGCTCAAACCCCCTTCAAAGTCACGGTCAAAGACCAGGAAACCGGGCAGGCGGTCGCCGGCGCGAAAGTCTCGGTCAAAGACACGGAGATTTCGGTCGTCACCGACGCCAACGGCGTGGCTCAGTTAACGAGCGTGCCCGACGGTGAGCAGACCGTCGAAATCTTTTCGGTCGGCTACGAAGCCAAAGAGTTGAAAGTAGTCTTTCCGGTGACGGCGGAGGGCGAGGCGGTCGTCTTCATCAAGGTCACGAACGAGTTGGGCGAGGTGACCGTCGTGGCGACGACGCGGACGGGGCGCGAGATAGACGACACGCCGACGCGCGTCGAGGCCATCGACGAGGAGGAGGTGGACGAGAAGAGCAACATGCGCCCGTCGAACGTCTCGATGGTCTTGGCCGAGAGCACCGGCATCAAGGTGCAGCAGACTTCGGCGACCTCGAACACGCAGACCGTCCGCATACAGGGTTTGGGCGGCCGCTACACGCAGATTCTCAAGGACGGCTTCCCGGCCTTCGGCGGCTTCTCGGGGAGCCTCAGCCTGCTCGACATCCTGCCGCTCGACTTGAAGCAGGTCGAAATAATCAAAGGCCCCGCGGCCACCTTCTACGGCGGCGGCGCGATTGCGGGCGTCGTCAACTTCGTCAGCAAGGAGCCCGAGGACGAGCCCGCCACCAACTTCATCTTCAACCAGACTTCGGCCGGGGGCACAGACCTCTCCGTCTTCAACTCGCGCAAGCTGGGGCGCTTCGGCTACACGCTCCTCGGCTCAATCAACTTCCAGAGGGAGTACGACGTTGACGGCGACGACTTCACCGAGTTGCCGAGGACAAACTCTTTCACGCTCAGCCCGCGCCTCTTCTTCGACCTCGACAAAGAGACGCGCCTGACAATCGGGCACGCGACCTCTTACCAAGATCGTCGGGGCGGCGACGTGTTCGTGATACGCGGCCGCGCCGACGCCCTCCACCAATATTTCGAGGAGAACGAGTCGCGCCGCAACGTCACGACCTTGCAGCTTGAGCGCGACCTCTCGGCCGGCCGCAAGATAGTCGCGCGGCAGAGCCTCGCCTTCTTCAGCCGCGAGACGGAAATCCCCGACTACGTCTTCGCCGGCCGGCAGTTCAACTCCTACACGGACGTTTCTTATTTCCGGCCGGCGGGCAAACACGCGCTCGTCTTCGGCTTCAACGCCGTCTACGACAGCTTTAAGGAGAGGCGGCAAAGCGGCGGCCCCGCGCTCCCGCGCGACGAGACGCGCAGGACTTTCGGCGGCTACGCGCAGGACAGCTTCGACGTGACGGAGAAGCTCTCGCTCGAAGCCGGCTTCCGGCTCGACCACGTCAAACATTACGGCCTCTTCCCGCTGCCGCGCGTCTCGGCGCTCTACAGGTTCACGGAACGCCTGAACAGCCGACTGAGCTTCGGCTTCGGCTACAAGACGCCGAGCATCTTCACCGAAGAGGCGGAGACGCTGCTCTTCCGCGGCGTCCTCCCCATCGGCAACACCCTGAAGGCCGAGCGCAGCCGCGGCGGCACCTTCGACCTCA
This sequence comes from Pyrinomonadaceae bacterium, assembly GCA_040509515.1. Lineage (GTDB taxonomy): Bacteria > Acidobacteriota > Blastocatellia > Pyrinomonadales > Pyrinomonadaceae > QHXN01. Next base: position 6,271 of record JBEVKV010000334.1, read on the forward strand.
ACTACCGCGGCGGGGCGGGCGAGAAGTTCTCCTACTCGCTCAACCAGATGTTCTTCTACACGCAGATCGAAGACCCGCTCGTGCTCTCGCGCGGCGCGGACGGCCTCTTCCGCTTCTCGAACGCCGCGCGCCCCGTGACGAGCGCCGGCTTCGAGACCAACGTCCGCGCGTCTTACGACTTCGTCAAGCTCTTCGCCGGCTACACCTTCACCAGCGCGAAGGCGGAGTACCTCGCCGGAGACCCGACGCTGCCGCTCACGCCGAAGAGCCGCATCAACTCGGCGCTGCTGTTCGAGAGGGAGAAGAATTTCAAGGCGGGCGTCGAGGCGTACTACACGAGCAGCCAGCTCCTCACCGACGGCTCCGGCACGCGACCCTTCTGGGTCATGGGCGTCTTCGGCGAAAAGACCTTCGGCAAGTACAGCCTCTTCGTCAACGCCGAGAACGTCACCGACACGCGCCAGAGCCGCTTCGGCGCGGTCGTCTTCCCGCCGCACCAGAACCCCACCTTCGCCGAAATCTACACACACACCGAAGGCCGCGTCTTTAACGGCGGCGTCAAGATAAAACTTTAGACGCCGCGCGGCACTCTTACTTGATGGTGAGCGGGAAGGGGACGAAGGAGAGCGCGAAGACGAGGAGCGTGAAGAGCGCCACGCAGAGGCGCGCGCGGCCGAGCGGGTCGCGCTCGTCGAGCGGCTGCGGGTGCGGCATGCGGAGGATGACGAAGAGCAGGAGGACGTAGAGGAGGCCGCTCGGCATCCCGTGCCAGAGCCAGCCGAGCGGCACGAGCGCGACCATCGAGAGGAAGGCGAGGCGGCCGGCGTGCTTGTGGACGCGGCGGCCGAAGACGGCGTAGACGGCGTGCCCGCCGTCGAGTTGACCGACGGGCAGCAAATTCAGGCTCGTCACGAGCAGCCCTATCCACGCCGCCATGTAGAAAGGGTTGGGCGCTATCCCGGCGAGGTCGCGCACGCCGAGCGGCCCGGCGAGCAGGCGCATCAGCGCCGGGTCGTTGAAGATGATGACGCCCTCCGCGGGCAGCGGCGGCGCGGGCGTCGAGGTCAGCAGCGCGGCGCAGGCGACGGGGATGACGACGAGGAAGCCCGCGAGCGGGCCGGCGACCCCGATGTCGAAGAGCGCGCGGCGCGACGGTATCGGCGAGCGAATCTTGATGAAGGCCCCGAGCGTGCCGGCGATGAAGGGCGGCGGGACGGGGATGAAGAAGGGGAGCGTCGCGTCCACGCCGTAGAGGCGGCAGGCGACGTAGTGGCCGGCCTCGTGCGCGAGCAGTATCGAGAGGAGCGAGACGGCGAACACCACCCCTTCGTAGATGACCTGCGGGTGCGCGAGCGCGTACGAGCCGGTCGCGGCCAGCATGAGCAGGTAGTATTTCGGGACGTAGAGCAGGTAGTCGAGCGGGGCGACGGGCGCGGCGAGCGCGGGCTCGGTGCCGCCCGCCGTAATCATGAAACTCAAGCCCGCCCACGTCGCCGTCAGCCCCGTCAGGAGGAGCAGCGCGGCGTGCCTCGACCACTCGCGCGCGGTCGGCCGCGCCGCCCGCCGCCGCCCCAGCGGCAGCCCCGCGCCGCGCGCCGCGAAGGTCTGAATCTCCCGGAGTGTGTCAGACATACAGGCAAGCGAAGAGGCCGGAGGCCGGAGCGCGTTGGAGAGCGAGTCGTCTTCCAGCGGGCTCCGGCCCCCGACCTCCGCGAACTCTTCCTAGAAGCCGTCGGGCGTGTGGCCGTGCGCGTCGGCGTCGGTGCCGGCGGCGTCGGGGTTGTTGTCGGCGGCGGCGTTGGGCGACTCGGTCTCGTGGATGTCAGGGATGTCGTGGTCTTCGTGCTCGGCGTCGAAGCCGTGCGCCTGTAGCTCCTTGCCGGGCTTGAAGCGGATGGTCTTGCCCGAAGGGATGGCGACCTCTTCGCCGGTGCGCGGGTTGCGGCCGACGCCGCGCTTGCGCGGCTTGACGACGAAGACGCCGAAGCCGCGCAGCTCGATGCGCTCGCCGCGCGCCAGCGCCTCCTTCATCGAATGGAAGAGGGCGTCCACGGCCTGCTCGGCCTTCATCTTCGGCACGCCCGTCCGCTCGGCCACGCGGTTCACAATGTCGAGTTTGATCACGTCGCTTTAAGCCTCCGCCTCCACGCCCGCTAATCTCGCCGGAGAGGATTTGTCTAAGGATGACAACACTTTACGTCTGGATAATAGAGACGCCGCGCGCGGGCTGTCAAGCATTTGGAAGTTTGACAACGCCCGAGGGCGGCGGCTAACCTCGGACTTTCTGGGCGCGCGGCCGAAGCAGCGCGCCACGGACGAACCGGCCTATGCCCTTCTTCGGACGCAAAAGCGGGCGCGCGCCCGCGTTCGGCGACGTACACCCGGACGACGACCGCAGCATAGAGGTGCGGCGGCTGCGCGACGAGTCGCGGACGCACTTCTGGGGCGAGGCGCGCCTCCTGTTCCGCGACCTCGTCTTCGCGCTGATGATCATGGCGCTCGTGCTCGTCTTCGTCGCGCAGCCCGTCAAGGTCGAGGGCACGTCGATGCTGCCGCGGCTGCACGACGGCGAGCGCATCTTCGTCAACAAGCTCATCTACTACGGCCTGCCCGCCATCGAGCGCGGCGACATCGTCGTCTTCTGGTTCCCCAACGACCCCGGCAAGAGCTACATCAAGCGCGTCATCGGACTGCCCGGCGAGACCGTGCAGGTGAGGGGCGGGCGCATCTTCGTCAACGGCAAGGAGCTTCAGGAGCCTTACCTTGAGCACGCGCTCAACGTCGCCGCCTCGGACGACCCGCCCGTCTACGTCAAGCCGCACTACTACTTCGTCATGGGCGACAACCGCGACAACTCCTCGGACTCGCGCTCGTGGGGGCTCGTCCCGGAGAAGTACATCTACGGCAAGGCGCTCTTCCGCTACTGGCCGCTCGCCGACGCCAGCGTCATCCGCCACGAGACGGACTACCCCGGCATCCCGACGAACCGCATGGAGCGGCTCGACGACCCCGAGTGAGCCGAAGTCATGAGCTGGCTGCGACCTCTGCTGATGATGTTCTACGCGCCGGCGCGCGGCATGGCCGAGGCGCGCGACCGCGTGCCGGTGGGGCAGGCGGCGCTGCTGGCGGTGCTCTTGCAGGTGGCGCACACGCTCCTCGGCAAGTGGCGCGAGCTGGCGGGGGTGGGCGCAGACCACGGCGCGTTGGCGTTCGTCGGCGTGCTCCTCACCTCGTCGGCGTCGCCCGTGATTCTGGTCGGGCTCGTCTACGTGCCGCTCGCGGTCTTCCTCGCGCTCATCTTCGAGCAGCGCGGCGGCTACGGGCTCGCGCTGCGGCAGGAATACGGCGCGGCGGCCTCGACCGCGCTCTACGCGCTGTCCGCGGCCACGCTGCTGGCCCTCCCTCTGGCGTACTTCGACCGGGCGACGGGACTGAGCGAGTCGGCGCGCGACTCTCTGCTCTCGCTCAACGAGACGATGATGCGCATCTCGCCCGGGGGGATAAACGAGGATGAGGCGGGAATCTTCTGGGCCGGGCTCGGCTCGCTGCTCTGGCGCACGGCGCTGGTGATGCTGATTCAGCCGCTCATCATCTTCGCGCCGTGGGCGGTGGTGGCCGTGCGTCAGGTCTTCCGCCTGCCGTGGTGGAAGTCTCTGCTGGTCGTGGGGCCGTGCGTGGCGCTGATGTTTCTGGCGGCGCTCCCGGTCTACGTCCTCAGCGCGCTGCTCGCGTCGCCCTTCGTCATGCTGCTGGTCTTCTTCGTGCTGCGTTCGCACTTCGCCGAGGCGCAGAGCGCGCAGCGGGCGCGCGAGTCGTTCAGGCAGAACCTCGAAGCGGCGACGCTCAACCCGGCCGACGCGTCGGCGCACTACAACCTCGGGCTGCTGCACCAGCAGCGCAAGGAGTTCGCGGTGGCGCGCGCGCGCTTCCTGCGCGCCGTCGAGATAGACCCGGAGGAGACCGACGCGCACTACCAGCTCGGGCGCATCGCGCGCGCCGAGGCGCGTCTGCCCGAGGCCATCGCGCACTTCGGCGAGGCCGTCGCGCGCGACGACTCGCACGGGCAGCACGAGGTCTGGCGCGAGGTCGGCGCGACCTACCTCGCGGCCGGACAGTTCGGCGACGCGCGCGACGCGCTCGAACGCTTCCTCGCGCGCCGCCCCTCCGACCCCGAGGGGCTTTACCTGATGGGGCGCGCGGCCGCGGGGCTCGGCGACCGCGGCGGCGCGCGCGAGTGGATGCAGCGCTGCGTCGAGGCCGTGCGCACCGCGCCCGCCTACAAGTACCGAGCCGACAAGCGCTGGCTCAACGAGGCGCAGCAGTTCCTGCGCACGCAGTCTTAGGGCGGCGCGCGCGCCGCCGGAGATTTTCGAGCCGTGGCCGCACGCAGCGAAGACGTACCGGGTTACGCTTATCCGCTCGCGTTGGCGGCGGGCACCATCGGCGTGGCGTTCGTCTACGGGTTGGCGGACTTCCTTTCGAGGCACCTGCTGGGCCACTATCTGGTGAAGTTCTCCGACGACGCCGGCGCCGGCCTGACGTGGACGGCGGCGGTGTTCGCCGTCGCTCACGCGGTGCTCGGCGCGTTGTTCGGGCTGTTGTGGCCCGAGAAGACCTGGCGCTGGGGCGTGTGGCTGTGCGCGCCGACCACGCTCCTCGCCTCGGTGCTGTCGGAGAGCGTCTGGTACTTCCTGCTCTGGGAGGCGGTGACGCTGCTGCCGGCCTGCGCGTGCGCGTACGCGGCGGGGAGAGTCCATCTCAAATTCGCGGCGGTTGAGGAATCGGGGTGACGCGAGAGGCTATGACTTTAAGGGAAACGAAACCGGCGCTGCTCGTGCTCGAAGACGGCCGCGCCTTCCGCGGCCGTGCGTGGGGCGCGCCGGCGGAGGCGTGCGGCGAGATGGTCTTCAACACGTCGATGTCCGGCTATCAGGAGGTTTTGACCGACCCCTCGTACGCGGGGCAGATCGTCTGCATGACCTACCCGCTCATCGGCAACTACGGCGTCAACCGCGCGGACGAGGAGTCCGCGCGCCCGTGGGTCGAGGGCTTCGTCGTGCGCGAGGCGAGCCGGCTGGCGTCGAACTGGCGCTCGGAAGAGTCTCTGGACGACTACCTGCGGCGCTGGAACGTGCCCGCCGTCGAGCACATCGACACGCGCGCGCTCGTCCGGCACATACGCGACAAGGGCGCGATGCGCGCGTGCGTCTCTTCAATCGACCTCGACGAGAAGAGTCTGCTTGAGAAGGCGCGCGCGTCGGCCCCGATGGAGAACCGCGAGCTGGCGAGCGCGGTGACGACGCCGCGCGCGTACGAGATTCCGGCCGTAGGCGCGGAGCGCTTCCGCGTCGTCTGCTACGACTTCGGGGTGAAGCGGAACTCTTTGAACGAGCTGGCCGCGCTCGGCTGCCGCGTGACGGTCGTGCCGGCCTCGACGCCGGCGGCCGAGGTGCTGGCGATGCGCCCCGACGGCGTCTACCTCTCGAACGGGCCGGGCGACCCGGCCTCGATGGCGGCGGTCGTGTCCGAAATCGGCAGTTTGGTGAAGGAGGGCGTGCCGACCTTCGGCATCTGCTTCGGGCACCAACTGCTCGGGCGCGCCTTCGGCGGCGAGACCTACAAGCTGCGCTTCGGCCACCGCGGCGGCAACCAGCCCGTGAAGGACTTGCTGACGGGGCGGGTCGAGATAACCTCGCACAACCACGGCTTCGCGGTGAGCAGGGAGAGCCTGCCCGCGGAGGTCGAGGTCACGCACGTCAACCTCAACGACGGCTGTGTCGAGGGGATGCGCCACAAGAGCCTCCCCGTCATCTCCGTCCAGTACCACCCCGAGGCCGCGCCCGGCCCGCACGACGCCGAGCACCACTTCCGACGCTTCGTCGGGCTGATGGAGGAGAAGGCGGTAGGAAGTAGACAGTAGACAGCAGGCAGTATTCGGTAAAAAAACGGCGGCGCGTCTCAGTTATCAACCGGGACGCGCCGCCTCTGGTTTTCTACTGACTTCTGTCTACTCCCTTACGACTGGAGCAGGCGGTCGATGGTCTGGACGAGCGAGACGAAGTCGGAGGTCTTGCTCTTGTAGATTTTGACGTCGGCCTGAACGGCCTGCCGGCGCTGCGGGCCGGAGCTTTCGAGCGAGAAGAGGAGGACGGGCGTCACCGGGTCTATCTCGCGCAGTTGTCGGCAGAGTTCGAGGCTGTCGGCGTCGATGTATGTGTCGTTGAGGATGTAGAGGTCGAAGCGGTCGGTGGCGGCCACCTTGAGACACTCGGCGGCCGTCTGCACCGACTCCACCTCGTACCCCTTGCGCGTCAGCATGAGGGCGATCAGGTCGCCGACATCCCTGTTCGACTCGGCGCACAGAATGCGCCTCTTTCCTTCTGGCATTCGGACACACCCCGACGAGATAGTCAGTGAAAGGGAGCGAGAGCGAGGGGAACTTCAGGGGAAGCCTCAATTTAAACGTCGGGGCGGGCGCAGTCAAGGCTTCTATGGCCCCCGGGGCGCGTCAGCGGCGTGCGGACTTGGCGGAGAGGATGGAGTTGACCGTCTGGACGATGTCGAAGAGGTCGTCCGGCTTGTTGAGGTAGGCCGAGGCTCCGGCCTCCAGCGCCAGCTCGCGGTCGCGCTCGAAGGCGCGCGCCGAGAAGAAGAGGATGGGCGTCTGCGGCGTCATCTCGCGCAGCCGCTTGCAGAGCTGGAGCGCGGTGCCGTCGATGTAGTCGTCGTCGAGCATGTAGAGGTCGAAGCTATGCTCTCCGGCCAGCTCGACGCACTCGGACATCGTCGTCGCCGGGACGACCTGATGGCCTTGGCGTTCGAGCATGATGGTGATGAGCCGACACGTGTCTTCGTGTGGCTCCGCGCAAAGGACGCGCCTGCGGGGGGACGGCATCGGGGGAACTCCTTGTGTCCTTTGAAACTGTGCGGGCTGAAGGTCGGGAAGCTAAGACCACATCCTAGCTTTACCGGTTCTGCTGTCCAGTACAGGGGCAGACAGCGAAACCGCCTGAGGCCGACATGAGACGGCGACATTAAGCCTCAAACCGGAAAAATAATCAACCAAATTATCGCCGGGTTGTGCGCTATAGTTGTGTGCCCGACGACAGACGGGAGCCTCGCCCGTTGGAGGAGACGCCGATGTCAGAGACGCTGAAGGCGCGGCGCGGGACGGCCGTCCGGCGCGGGCTGGATTTCATCTACCGCACGGCCTGCGACCCCGAGAACTTCGCCGCCTACGGGTTCGACTACACCTTCTGCCTGCACTGGATAGCCTCGACCTCGCGCGACGCCGCGCTGCGCCGCGACGCGCGCCGGAGGGCCGTCGAGCGCGCGCGCCGCTGGCGTGACGCGCACCCGACCGTGCCCGAAGACGCCGACGCCGAGACGGTCGCGCAGTCGGTCTTCGGCGGGCTCGCGGCCGACCGTCTGGGGCTGCGCGACGCCGCCTTCCGCGGCGCGGCGCGGCACGCGGCCGCAAACGTCAGCGCCGAAGACCTTCTCTGGTTCGACCC
>JBEVKV010000335.1:0-7719 GCA_040509515.1 Pyrinomonadaceae bacterium
GCGCGCCAGCCGCTCGGCGGCGTCGACGGTCTCGACGGCCTGCTTCTCGTCCTCGGGCGGGGAGGCGATGCTTTCGAGCCAACGCCTGAGCGCGGCCTCAAGACGTGCGCCCGGCGCGTGCGCGCCCGCGTCCGAGAGCGTCAGCATGGCGTAGTGGCGGACGCTCTCGTCGGGCGCGTCGAGCAGCGCCTCCAACTCGGGGGCCACGGCCGAGATGTCTGCGCGCGAGAGGACGCGGTAACACTCGCGGGCGTGTCGCCCCTCGGCCAACGTCCGCACGAGCGCGCGCTCCGCGCCGGGCGTCGCGAGCGCCTCGCGCGCCAACGCGTCGACGGCCGACGGCAGGACGGCGCGCCCGACCAGCGTCAAAAGCTCTTCCATGTTCCGGCCTTCGTTCATCCCCGCGTTCATCCCTTCGTCACGCCCCTTTGTCTCCCCGGTCATTCCCCGGACTCCTGCGCGGCGCGCAGCGCGTCGGGGTGGTAGACCTGATCCACGCCGAGCGCCGTGCGCGTGATGTCGTGCGCCGGATCCCACACGCGCCCGCGCTCGCCGGGCACGTCCTCGTAGCCCTTCGAGATTCCGCGTTCCACGAGCGCCTGCTCCAACAGCTCGTGCTGTAGGAAGTCGATGTCCACCGGCTCGGGCGCTCGCTCGCCGCGCGCGATGGCGTCGAGGCGGTCGAGCATCACGGCGTTCTCGGGCGCGTCCGCGTAGCCCATGCGGTTGAAGTAGGCGCGTATGTTGGCGACCATCTCGGCCGTCGGCCGCCTGATGGCCTGAATCCTCGCCACCAGAGCGTTGAAGCTCGCGATGTCGCCGAAGGCCCTCGTGATGGTCTCGGACGCGTACTCTCCGAGCGCCGCGACGACCCTTGAGAGCGCGCCGCCGGCGGTGGCGGGGGGCGGCGGCTCGCCGCCGCGCGGCCTTCTGAAAATTCTGAGGAGCGATTCTAATCCGCCGCGCAGGGCGCGGACGAACCCGGCCCCCATCTGCGCGAGTTCGCCGAAGACGGCGCGGAAGTTGGCGCCTATGTTGAACGGGCCTTCGCCGAAGATGCCGGTGGGTCGCGCGCCGCCGCGCAGAGCGCCGCGCGCGCCGCGCGCGCCGAGCACGATGCCGATGGCGGTGACCCAGCCTATCGTCCCGCGCCGCCAGCGCTCGGCCTCGGTCAGACGCTCGCCCGTCACGATGTCGTGCCCCGTCCAGCCCTCGCGGATGCCCGTGATGCCGGTCGCGTCCTGTAGCGCGAGCAGGAAAATCTCGCCCGCGCCCGCGCCCGTCCCCGCCAACTGCGCCGAGCGGTTGGAGTAGGCCATGACGACCGCGGCGACGAGGAAGATCGCGCCGACGATGAGCAGCGCCGCGCCGAGCGAGAGGCCGAAGATGGCCGCGACGATGACGGCGAGGACGAGGATGATGAGGAAGCCGACGACGATGTCGGCCAGCGCCGAGAGCAGCCCCTCCCACCACGAGCCTTCCATCTGCCGCGCCGCGTCGTGCGCGCGCGAGTGCGCGTCGTCGGTGAGCGGCTTTTTGGCCTCGGCGATGCTCTCGTCGGCCGCGCCGCGCAACTGCGTGCGGCACTCCTCGGTCGTCGAGCGCATCTCGCCCTCGGAGTTGGCGATGCCCTCGTCTATCTGCGCCAGAGCCTCATCGACTAACCCCTGCTGCTGCGTGGCGAGCCCCGAGAGCGTCTGCTCGGCCGACGCGGCGCGCGCCTGCAAGGTCTGTTCGACCGCGCCGCGCGCCGAGGCGAGCGTCGAGGCCGCGCTCGACTGAACCCCGGCCGTGATCGCGCCCGCCTGCGAGGCGAACGAAGCGGCCGCCTCCCCGAGCATCGAGCGCGCCTCGCCCGCGCCCGCGGCCAACTGCGCGCGCCCCGCCCCGGCCGTCTCCGAGACGCCCGCGCGCGCCGATTCGATAACGTCCGACATGCCCGGCACGTAGGGCTCGGGCTCGGACGAGACGACGGCCGCCGTCTCTTCGACGCGGTTGTCTATCTGCGTGACAAGCGCGGACGCGCCCGCGTCCACCTCGCCGACCGACAGGCGCGCGTTCGACTCGATCTGCGCGACCACCTGCTCGCCGCTCGCGCGGACACGCTCGACGGCCGCGGACTCGGCGGCGTCGAGCGCCTGCGTGTCAACTTGCAGCCGGTCGTCGAGCGCCTGCGTGGCCGAAGCCTCGGAATCCCGCAAGGTCTGGACGGCGGACGCGGCAGAGTTGTTGAGCGCGTCGGCGAGCTGCGGACGCGCCTCGTCAATCTGCTGGTTGACGCCAATCGCGAAGTCCGCGTAACGGCCTGAGAACTCTGCGGCCTTCTCGCGCAGCGCGTCGCCGATGCCGGGAATCTTGTCGCGAATTTCGGCGGCGCTCTCGCTGCCGACTTCGCGCGCGGCGGCGCGCTGGTCGGGGCGCGGCTCGTCCTGTCCGGGGTACTGCGAGGCGGCTGATTGACCCGCGCGCTCGGCCTCGGCCGCCGCCGCCTCAAGCTCGGAGGCCGAGCGCGTCGCCTCCTCTTCGGCGATGAGGCCGGGCTGTCGTCCCTGTTCTTCGGCGTAAGCCGTCAGACCCGTCTGCCGCTCGGTCAACTGCTCGTCGGTCGAGGCGACGCGCGCGGCCGTCTCCTCTTCGGCGCGCGCGACCTCGTCGGCGACCTGCCCCTGAAGCGTCGCCTTCTGCTGCTCGACGTAGCCGGAAAGCTCTGCGCGCGCCGAAGAGAAGTGCGACGAGATGTTCGCGACTTCGGACTCGACGGAGGCGCGCGCCGAGGCGGCCTGCGACTCGGCCGTGGCGGCCAGTTCGGCCTTCTGCGCCTCCGCGTCGGCGAGCACTGCCGACTTCTCCGACTCGGCGTCGGCGCGCAGGCCGTCGAGCATCGATTGCACTTCGGCGCGCGCGGTCTCTGGCGTCCAGCCGCGCTCGATTTCGGCGAGCAGCTCCTCGTCGCTCAAGCCTTCGGCCGGGAGTTCCTCGCGCAACTGTTCGGGCTCGGGCGGCGCGGCGAGCGCGGCCCCGCCCTCAGCGCCGACGACCGGGCCGGTGGGCGCGGGCGCGGCCTCACCTTGCGCCGCTTCTTCTTCCGCCCCGGCCGTCTCGACCGACGCCCCCTCCGCGCCGGCCTCGCCCTCGGCCGTCGCCGCTTCGCCTTCGGTCGTCGTCGCTTCGCCCTCGGCTGTGGTCGCTTCGGCTTCGGCCGTCGCGGCTTCGCCTTCTACGGCCGCGGCTCCGACTTCCTGAGTCGTCGCCGCCGCCGCGCCCTCGGCGGGGTTGACCGCTTCGGCGACGGACGCGCCCTCCGGCGTCGCGCCCTGAGCGCCGCCCGCCGTGGCCTCCGCGCCGGGCTTTGCTTCGTCCGCGTTGGTTGTTGTCGCTTCCGCGCCGGCTTCTGCGGTCGCCGCTTCACCCGCGGCCGTGGCGGCGGGCGCTGTCTCGACGGCGGCCTGTGGCGTCGCCCCGGCCGCGGTCTCCGGCGTGGCTTCGGCGGCGGCGGTTTGCGGTGCGGCTTCGGCGGCCGTCGGCGCTTCGGGTGTTGTCTGTGTCGCGGCTTCGGCGGCTGGCGTCGCGGTCTCTTCGGCGGACGCTTCGGTCGCGGGCGACTCTTCGGGTTTGGTCAGCGCGCGCGCGGTCTCGGCGGGGAGCGCCTGTTGCGCGGCCTGTTCGCGCGACTCGGCGGGCGCGGGTTGCGGCGGCGCGGGCGCGGGTGCGGGGGGCGCGGGCGTCGCGGGCGCGGGCGTCGCGTTCGAGACGGTGCGCGCGCTCTCGGCCGAGAGTTGCTCGGGGCTGCTCGGCGCGAGCATGACGGGGCCGCCCCCCGCCGGGCGCTTGGCGTCGAGCCCGGGCTCGGTCGAGGCAGACTGCACCACCAGGCTCATGGACTCCTGCGCACGCCGCGCGCCCGGCGTCGAGGCGGCCTTGAAGTCCTGTCCCGTCCCGCCCCCGGCCCCGGACGCGCTCTGCTCAACGCCACCGCTCTTTGACTCTGCGCCCTCGCGGCCCGCCGACTCAGCCCCCACGCCGCTCGCCGACTCCGACTCTGTCGAAGCGCCGGCCTTTGACTCCGCCGGAGCGCCGGCCTTTGTCGCGCCCGCCGTTTCAGACGAGGCATTGTCCGTCGCCGTCTCAGCGCCGGGCGACGTGGCCGACGCGCGCGCGTGAGTCTCGGGCGCGGTCGTCTTTGCGGAGGCGGGCGGCGCGCTCTCGGGCTCGCGCACGGCCGCCGGGGTCGGGCTTTGAGGAGTCGTGCCGGCCTGAGCGCCGGCGGCTTCGGGCGTGCCGACCTTCGACGTGTCCGTACGTTCCGGCGTCTGCGTCGCCGCCCCGCCATACGTCCGCGCGTTCGCGCCGCCGCCGGTCTGTGCGCCGGTGCGTGCGTTTGCGTCGGGCGTGACGGTCGTCGCCGCCGCAGCCGCAGTCTCGGGCGCGCCGCGCTCGCCGCCGAGCAGGGAGACGCGCGGGGCCGCGCTCTGTCCGTGTGTGAAGCGCGGCTGGCGGCGCGCCTCCGAAGAGGTGCCGAGGCCGAGCGAGTCCGTCGCGCCGACCGTGTCGTCGCCCTTCCTCCGGCCGCGCCGGCGTCTGCTGTTGTAGGCGGCTCGCACAACTTCCCGTCAGTAAATCTCACCCATCAACTGTTCGAGCGCGGCGCGGTGGCCGTTGCGGTGTCGCGCCAGTGGGAGCGGGCACGACGCGCCCGCCTTCCGGTACTCGCGCCGCACGGCCGACTCCACGTCGGAATCGACGACGCGCCCGCTGCGATTCGCCTCGACCGAGAGCAGCGAGGCGTGCAGCGCGGCGTTGCGTATCTGCCCGCCCGTCAGCGCGCAGTGCCCCGACACGGTTTCGAGCCACGCGTCCGAGACGCCGTGCCCTTCGGGCAGGTGGTGACGCCAGATGGAAAGACGCTCGCGCGGGTCGGGCGGCTGGAAGTCCACGATCACGTCGAAGCGGCGTTTGAACGCCTGATCGATGCGGTTGCCCGCGTTGGTCGTCACGACGACGACGCCCTGATAAGTCTCAAGCCGCTGGAGCAGGTAGTTGGTCTCAAGGTTGGCGTAGCGGTCGTTGGCCGACTTCACGTCGGTGCGCCCCGTCATCAGCGAGTCGCCCTCGTCCACGAGCAGAATCACGTCCAGCTCCTCGGCGCGCGCGAGCAGTTGGCTCAGGTTTTTCTCGGTCTCGCCGATGTACTTGTTGACGACCGAGGCGAGGTCGACGCGGTACACGTCCAACTGCAGGACGGCGGCGAGGACTTTGGCGGCGAGCGTCTTGCCCGTCCCCGAAGGGCCGTTGAAGAGCGCGCGCACGCCGCAGTTCATCGAGTTGCGAAAGCCCGCGCCGAGGTTCGCCAGCAGCCGCTCGCGGTTGCGGCAGCGCAGCTCAAGCTCGCTCAACTCTCCGGCGGTCGCTTCGTTGACGACGAGGTCTCCCCACCCGCCGCCGACTTCGAGGCGCTGCGCGAGCGTGTCGAGCTTCTGCCGGTTGAGCGAGCGGCAGGCGAGCTGCACGTCTTCGGCCGTCACAGTCTCGCGCCGCTCCAAAGCCGCGTAGCCGGCGGCCACGCCCGCCGCGCGCGCGAGGTTGCCGAGCGGGAGCAGGAACCGCTCGACGATGGCGGGCAGGTCTGCGCCCGCGCGGCCTTCGAGCGCGTGCTCCCACACGTCGCGCCGGTGCGCGGGCTCGGGCGCGGGGAGCGTGAGCGTGACGGCGCGCTCAAGCAGCGGCCCGCCCACGCCGCCCTCGCGCCGCATCACGACGCCGACCGCGCCGCTGTAGCCTTTGAGCGCGGGCAGCTCAATCGTCTCGCCCGGCGCGGGGTCTACGGCGACGACGGGCAGCGCGCCCGTCAAGGTCGCCAGCGGCCCGACGAGGTGCCAGAAGTCTTCCGCCTGCGGCGCGGTGCGGTCGTAGAAGAGCAGGTCGCGCCGCATCGAGCGCGCAAGCGACCCCATCACCGTCCGCCTTCCGCTGTCGGCCATCCCGCGCAGCACGACCGCCGAAAGCTGCCCGCGCGCGACGACCGGCGGCAGCCCCGACAGGCGACGCAGCAGCCCGGCGTCTAACGCCAAACGCTTGAGCGGAGCGAACTCGCGCCGCGAGTGGAGCCGGCAGTGCTCGCCGACCCTGCCGACGCGCCGGCCGCGCAGCGCGTCCCACACCTGCGCCGGCACGCGCACGACCCACTCGCTGCGCGGCGCCGTCTGGTTCTCCGCGACGACGAGCCCCAGCTCGATGAGCCGCCGCGCGGACTCCCACCAGTCCGTGCTCCCTTCACCCTCTTCGCCCTCGAAGGCGAGCGCGCCGAGCAGCCCGAGACACGGCCGGCGCGAGGGCAGCGGCTCCTGCAAGACCGCGAAGAGCGAGCCGAAGCGGATGTCCTCTTCGACGAGCCCCGCGAGCACGAGCGCGGTCTGCTCGCCGTGCGTGAGCCCGAGCCGCAGCTCAAGCTCGCGCAGAGGAAGTCGCGCGCGCGCCGCGCGCTCCCACGCGCGCGTCTGCTCGCGCCACCACGCGCGCGAATCCGCCTCGTCGAGCCCCGACGGCAGGAACGCGCGCAGCTCGTCCTCGTAGCCCTTGAGAAACTTATATGAGCCGAGCAGCGTCTCGTAGGAAGACCCTTCGGCCTTCGCCAGCCGGCGCAGGTGCGTCGTCAGCCGCAGCACGGCCGCGTAGTAGAAGAGCCGGAAGTGCGACCCCGCGTCGGCCGGCAAATTCTCGAAGGCGTTGTTGGTGTGCGGCGGCGTCATCGCTGTCTTGAAGCTCCTCTACTCGAAATGGAAGGCGACCACGCGCATCAGGTCGCGCACCCAGCCCAACGAGGCGTCGAGCCCCGAGCGCCGCGCGGCGAACGAGACCGACGACGCCTCCAACAACAGATCGACGTGCGTGGCCGTGCAGTAGAGCCGGCCGCGCCTGACCAGAAGCTCGCGCACGGCCGACGCGTCCGCCTGTGCTTCGCCCGCCTCGGCGAGCGAGCGGCGCAGCGCGTAAGACAGGAAAGGGAACGTCCAACCCATCCAGCGGCGCAGGTCGGCCGGGAGCGCCGCGCCGCCGTAAGCGCGCAGCCCCTCGAACGTCTCCCCGTCAAATTCGGGGTCGGGTTCGAGGGCCGTTGAAAGACGCGCGTCATCTTCGCCGGCGCGCGGCGCGAAGAGCTTCGACCAGTGCGACGGCGCGCGGTAGGCGTCGCCGACGCGAAGCCCCTGCGCGGGCGGCTCGCCGGCTTCGCGCCCGTCGAGTTGCGCGAGCGCGCCCCACACAGGGTCTTCTTCAAACTCGGCGCACGCGCGCCCGAGCAGCGCGCGCGCCAGAAGCTCCGCCAGCCCCCAGCCCGTGATGTGCTCGGAGAGTTGATACTCCTCGTCGAAACATTCGGGGAGCCGCAGGCCGCGCAGCAGGTTAAGTAGAAAGAGGACGCCGCCCAACTTCGTCTCGCAGCCTTCGAGACTCGCCCACGGCCTCGCCTCTTCGTTCGCTTCAACCTCGCCGTCGTCGGCGGGCTCAAGCGTCGCGACTTCTTTGGGCGACCCTGTCAAGCTCGTCCCTGTCGTCGCGCGACGCGTCGTCCGTTCGTCCGTCGCGTCGCGCTCGACGCCCGCCGGCCGCGTCTCCGTCTCCGGCTCGTGACGGACGACGGCCGCGCTTTCATCCGTCGCGGGTGACGGCGCGACCGGGGCCGTCGCGACCTTCGTCGCACGCGCGTCAAGCACTTCGTCGTCA
>JBEVKV010000336.1:0-18575 GCA_040509515.1 Pyrinomonadaceae bacterium
AGCCCCCGACCGTGCGGAAAGCCTTGCGCGCGGCCTCGGCGGTGCGGTCGAGAAGTTCGTCCGTGTGCGCGAGGCCGATGAAGGCGGCCTCGAACTGCGAGGGCGCGAGGTAGACGCCCTCTTCGAGCATCGCGTGGAAGAAGCGTCCGTAGCGCGCGCGGTCGGACGCGGCGGCCGTGGGCCAGTCCGTGACCGCGGAGCCCGTGAAGAAGGTCGTGAACATCGAGCCGACGCGGTTGGTGACGGTCTCGACGCCGGCGTCGCGCGCCGCCCCCGAGAGAGCTTCGCAGAGACGCCGCCCCGCCTCCTCCAGACGCTCGTAGACCGAGGCGTCGCGCAGGCGGCGGAGCACGGCGAGGCCGGCCGTCATCGCGAGAGGGTTGCCTGAGAGCGTGCCCGCCTGATAGACGGGGCCGGCCGGCGCGATCTGCTCCATGAGGTCGCGCCGGCCGCCGTATGCGCCGACCGGGAGGCCGCCGCCGATGATCTTGCCGAGCGTCGTGATGTCGGGCGTGACGCCGTAAAGCTCCTGCGCGCCGCCGCGCGCGAGGCGGAAGCCGGTCATTACTTCGTCGAGGATGAGCAGCGCGCCGTGTCGTCGCGTCACGTCGCGCAACGCTTGCAGATAACCTTCGCGCGGCGCGACGCAGCCCATGTTGCCGACGACCGGCTCGACGATGACCGCGGCCACGTCGTCGCCGTGCTCCGCGAAGACATGTTCTAACGCGTCCACGTCGTTGAAAGGCGCGGTGATGGTGTTGGCGGCGACCGAGGCGGTGACGCCGGGGCTGTCGGGCAGGCCCAGAGTCGCCACACCGGAGCCGGCCTTGACGAGCAGGCTGTCGCCGTGGCCGTGATAGCAGCCCTCGAACTTGACGATCTTGTTCCGGCCGGTCGCGCCGCGCGCGAGGCGGAGCGCCGACATCGTCGCCTCCGTCCCCGAATTGACCATCCGCACCATCTCTATCGAGGGGACGGCGTCGATGATCTCCTCGGCCATCTCGATTTCAAGCTCGGTCGGCGCGCCGTAGCTCGTCCCGCGGCCCAGAGCCTCGCGCAGCGCGTCGATGACCTCCGGCGCGGCGTGCCCGAGAATCATCGGCCCCCACGAGCCGACGTAGTCGATGTAAGTCCGGCCGTCCACGTCGGTCATCGTCGCGCCCCGCGCCTCCGCGATGAAGCGCGGCGTGCCGCCGACGCCGCGAAACGCGCGCACGGGCGAGTTGACGCCCCCCGGCATCAGTTCGACCGCGCGCGCAAACAGTTCTTCGGAACTGCGCTGCCCGTCTCTCTTAGTTGCGCTCATGCGCCCAATGCTAAATGGCGCGAGGTGGAAAAAGCAAAATGGGAATCAGCCGAAGACGCTGCGCCAGCGGCGGTCGAGCGCGGGGCCGAAGAGGAAGGTGACGAGCGAGGGCGACTCGTGCGAGCGGTCGTAGCCGACCAACTCGACGTAGGCTCGACCGTTGACGGGATTGCCGCCGCGCGTCCCTTCGACCGCGCACGCGCCCTCCCAGTAGACGATCATCGTCGTGCCGCGCGTGTCCAGCTCCTGGTCTTTGAGGACGGGCGTGACGTTCACGTCCACGCCGACGCGCGGCACGCGCAGACGCCAGCCGCTCGGGTAGGTAGCATTCGTGTGCGGGCTGCGCCAGTAGCCGTTGGGCTCGACCTCGAAGTCTTCGCGCGCGAGGTGTGTGCGGTTGCCGTCGGCGTCCACGAAGGTGCCGCTGGAGAAAGTCGAAGGCCGGTCGTGGCGGTCGCGTATGTGGTAGACCATCAGTTCGGTCTCGTCTTCAAGCTGGAGGCTGAACCAGTCCCATCCCCTCTGCCCGTCGGTCGTCGCCCACGTCCCGAACTCCCTGTCCATCCAAGCGTCGCCGCGGAAGCGCTCGGTCACGCCGCGCCATGTGATGTCGCCCTCGGCCGACATGCGCGTGTAGGAGAAGTAGCGCGAAGCCTCGCCGTGGTCTTTGAAGCTGACGCCCGCGCCTTCGTGCCCGTTGAGCGCGGGCGGCTTGGAGGGGCGCAGCGCGGCCTCGAAGACGAGGTCGTCGCCGAGCGTGGCGTGCAGCAGGTGCAGGCCGTGCCCCTCGCGCACCGTCCAGTCGCCGAGCCGCAGGTAGAGGCGGCGCGAGTCCGCGCGCCCCGTCGGGTCGAGCAGCCCGTTGGCGCTCTTGCGGTGGTCGTAGCGGAAGAGCCCGCGCGACTCGTCCGTGACGGCGAAGTGCGCGAGGTAGAGCGGGTTGCCGATGAGCCGGAGCGGGATGACGCCGAAGCGGTCGAGGTCAGTGCGCCGCTTGAAGAAGACCAGCTCGAAGCCGAAGCGCCGCCCCGAATCGGTTTGCGCGTGCCCGGTGTAGTACCACCATTCGGTCTGCGCCTGCGCGTGCGCGTAGAGGTCGCGCGGCAGCACGACGCCCGCGTGCTCCGTCCCGTCGCGCAGGGTCGAGGCCGGCCCCGCCACCACGTCCGCCAGCCCGTCCAAAACGTCCGCCGCCGTCTGCTCGAAAGTCTCGATGAGATTGCTGCTCATAAAATTCCCCTTGAACTCCCCGACAAAACTTTGCCCGAAGCTAACCGCCGGGCGTCGCGAAAGTGTGCGCCATTTGCAAAGTCGGAGTGAAGATACGGGGCGGCCGAGGCGTGCGGATTTAGCGGGGCGTCAGATGCGCTCAAGCTCTTCGGCGGGCTCGACGAGGAGCGTGCGGAAGCTGGAGAGGTAGACGAGGCCGGGCGCGGCGCCGCGCGGCTTGGAGACGAACTTGCGCTGCGTGTAGTTGACCGCGACCTTCGCGTCCTTGCGCGCCTGACTGAAGTGCGCGGCGAGGCGCGCGGCCTCGACGAGCGTGCGGTGCGGGACGGGCTCGTCGCGCCCGCGCGCGCGGACGACGACGTGCGAGCCGGGATAGTCCGCGGCGTGCATCCACATGTCGTAGGAGCGCGCGACGCGGAAAGTCACCTCGTCGTTCTCACGCGCGCCGCGCCCGACAACTATCTCGTAGCCGTCCGACGAGCGGTAGCGGCGCAGAGCGCGCCCCCTGTCGGCCGAATCCTTCTTCGACGCCTTCGTGCGCTCCGCCGTCTTCGTGCGCGTCGCGCCGGCCTTCGCTCCCGCTTCCTTCCTGCCGCCGGCAAACTCTTCGAGCGCGGCCGGGTCGCGCGCGGCGACGATTCGCTCAAGCTCGGCGCGCCTCTCTTCGAGCGCGGCCAACTCGGGCTCGATCTTTTCGAGCCGCTCGGAAATCTCGCGCGCCGCGCGCTTGGCCTTCGTGTAGCGCGCGAAACGGCGTGCCGCCTCGTCCTGCAAACTCCTGTTCTCGTCAACTTCGAGTTCGACGGTCGGCGTGTCCTCGGCGTAGAAGTCCGTGAGCCGCACCCTGCCGCCGTCGCGGACGGCCGTGCCGATGTTCGCGAGCAGGAGGTCGCCCGCGCGCCTGTGCTCTTCGGCGTCGCCGTGCGCCGCGAGGTCGCGCGCGAGGTTGTCGCGCAGCTTCCGCTGGCTCGAAATCTGCTGACGCAGACGCGCCAGCGCCGCCCCCGCACGCGTGTCGAAGTCGCGCTCCGCGTCGAGCTTTTGATAATGACGGTCGAGGGCTTCGGACAGGGAAGAGAAGCCCTCGCGCGGGATGTCGGCCGTCTTGCGCGAGGGCTTCAACTCGCGCGGCTCCGGCGTCGCCGGCGTCGCTTCACGCCTGAGAGGCGGGCTGTAAAGCTCGCCCTCGGCCTGCCCCTCGCCGCGCGCGGGGCGGAGCGAGGCGATGACGCGCCCGCGTCCGTCGAGCAGGAAGAGGTTTGAAGTGCGCCCCGTCAGTTGCGCGACGAGCGTCGCCGGGTGCTCCGCGCCGGCCGCGTCCGGGACGGAGAAGTCGAAGCGGACGACGCGCTCGCCCTCGTCCCGCGCGAGCGTGCGCAGCGTGCCGCCGCCGAGGTGTTTTCTGAGGACGAGCGCGAAGGGCGTGGGCGTGAGGGCCGCCTTCTCAAGCTCGCGGACGGTGCGCGCAATCATGTGCAGGCGCGGGCGCGAGGGCTCGGCCGAGAGCAGAAGGTAGCGCCCGTCGCCCGTGCGGAAGTCCACCGCGAGCGTCGCGGCGTCGAGCTGGAAGACCTTGCCCCACGGGCGTCCCGCCAGCGCCGGCCGCAACTCCTCCAACACCTCTCCGATTAGCTGTTCGTTCATTCGCTCCCGCTTTGCGCAAAGGCTAACAGACTCCGGCGCGGAGACAAAAAGGGAGGCGCGCCCGTTCGGACGCGCCTCCCCACGAGAGTTGAGTTGAAAGCTACTTCCTAACGACGACCGTGCCCGAGAGGATGTCGTGCGCGGTGCGCCCTTCGGCGTCGAAGAGCGAGTAGAGGATGCCGAGGCCCGCGGTCGCCAGCGAGAGCATGTAGACGAACGCGCGGCGCATACACTGCCCCGTCGTCGGGACGCTCGCCTTGTGCGCGTCCACGGCCTGAAGGCCGAAGAGTCTCATCCCGAGAGTGCGGCCCGCCAGCGCGACCGAGCAGGTGTGATAAAGGAACATCACCAGCCCCGCGATGAGCGCCATCGAGCCCCACACGCGTTGGTCGCCCCAGTTGCTGACGGTCAGCTCGATGGCCGCCGCGAAGGGCACGGCGAGGAGCGCGACCGCGAACAGATCGACGAACGCCGCCGTCAGACGCTTCAAGCGCGGCGCGCGGTCGTCGTAGGTCAACTCCTTCTCGGCGACCTTCGGCAGCAGTTCGATGCCCTGACGTTCGAGCCAGAACTCGTCGAGCACGCCGTCGATGTGTCTCGGCTGGCGCGAGTCGTCCCGTTGCTCGACCTCGGCGGCGGCGGTCTGCGAAGGAGCCTGAGACGCGGGCGGCGCGACCTCAGCCTTCGCGCGCGCGACTTCGGACTTCCTGACTGGCTCGGCGGATTTCCTGACGCGCTCGTCAGACTTCCTGACGGGCTCGGCGACGGGGGCCGCGGCCTCCTCGGTCGCGGCGGCGCGGGCGGAAGTCTTGCGCGCGGGAGCCTCGGGCTCTTTGACCTCGACGCGCGCGGCGGCCGGCTCCGGCGCGGCGGCTTCCGGTGCCGGCTCGGGCTTCGGTACCTGCTTCGGCTGGACGACGACGAGCGGCGGCGGCGGCGGCGGCGGCGCGACGGCCTCCTCCAACTGCTCGACCTGCTCCTCGACGACGCGAGCGGCCGCCGCCGCCTGCGCCCGGCCCGAGCCGTGACGCGCGACGGGCTGAGCCTGCGCGGTCGCACGCGCGCGCGCGAGGCGTGCCAGCGCGGCGGCGACAATCGGGTTGGGCTCCGGCTCGTCGGGCTGCGGGACGAGGCCAAGCTGCTTGCTCGCGGACTCGGCGGCCCTTCTGGCCGCGGGCGTCTCTTCGGGGGCGGAGAAGGTCTGCGCGGAGGGCGCGCGGCGCGGAGTCTCTTCGCCGTCGGAGTCGGCGTCGCGTGCGCGCCGCTGCTGGATTTCGCGGAAACGCTCGCTCAACTCCCTGCGCCAGGCAGGGCGGTTGACGCCGGGGAATTCGATGAGGGTCGAGCCGTTCGGGCTCTGGGCGGTGCGGGTCGTGACGTTCGAGTTATCGGTCATAGCGGGAGCGTCGGCCTTCGGCGCGTGCGTGGGCGCGTCGGGCTCATCTGCAACTTCTGCTACGGGGGGAGCGGCCGCCGCCGCCGTCGTCGTCCGGCATTGAGGACATCCGTCGAGCGCCTCCGGGATTACTTCGCTGCACACGGCGCACTGCATTTCTGACGGAGAGCCTCCCTATGTTCTGAAAAGTTTCGGTTCGAGGGGCGACGGGCACGCGCCTGTAAATCCATGCCCACTGCGGAGTCGCGCCGGATGCTATCAGAAGTTACTTTAAGTCGTCAACCAGAAAATGTACAAGCCACTGTATTTGAGGGCGTGGCGGGTACAACATTTAGGGTGGCGGCGTCGCCCGCGTGGGGCGGGCGTCGGGCGCAGCGCGGGGCGCGACTAGCGGAGCATGGTGCCGATGCGCCCCCAGCGTGTGTTCCTGAAGAAGTCGCCGACGAAGCCGACGAAGCCTTCGGAGCGCGGCGCGCTCTCGTCGTAAGACCAGATGACGAACATCGCGCGGCCGACGACCAGCTCGCGCGGGACGGTGCCCCAGAAGCGGCTGTCTTTGCTGTTGTCGCGGTTGTCGCCCATCATGAAATAGTGGCCTTCGGGGACGCGGAACGGTCGCCGGATGGCGTTGACGAAGCCGCTCTCGTTGGGCGCGGGCGAGTAGTAGACGGTGTAGGGCTCGTCGCGGCGCGGCGGGTATTCGAGCCGCGTGAGCGGGGCCTTGTCGTTCCCGAGCATGCGGTCGAGGACTTTGACGCGGTACTCGGGCAGCGGCTGGCCGTTGACGAGCACGTCCGCGCCCCTCACCTCGATGGTCTCGCCCGGCAGGCCGACGACGCGCTTGATGAAGAGCGTCTTGTACTGGACGATCTTCTCGGAGGGGACGGACTCGGCCGGGTACTTAAAGACGACGATGTCGCCGCGCCGTATCTCGCGCTGCGGGAGGAACGGGAGGACGGGGCCCGGCCCGAAGACGAACTTGTTGATGAGGAAGCGGTCGCCGACGTAGACCGTGTTCTCCATCGAGGCCGAGGGGACTTCGGCCGCCTGCGCGACGAAGGTCATGAAGAAGACGGCCATGACGAGCACGACCGCCCCCGACTCGAAGTACTCGCGCAGGAGGCCGCGCGCCGGCCCCGACGTTTCCGGCCGGTCGCCCGCCGGCCCGTCACCGCCCGAGTCGCGCGTCCGCTCGCTCTCCTCTTCCACTGTCGTCGCCAATTCGGATTCGTCTCTCGAAAGTGGCCGGGCGCGCTAGAGCGGCTGGCGTCCCGCGAAGCCGGCCTCAAGGTCGTGCCACCACTCAAGCTCGTCGCCCTCGCCCATCTGCCAGCAGAGCAGCACGACGCGCCCGTCGCGCAGCGTCGGGAAGTCGATGAGCCCGCGCTCGTAGTCCTTGATCTGGACGCCGAGCGCCTCAAGCTCGCCCGAAGCCTCGGCCAGCTCGGTCAGCGACAGGACGTAGGCCGAGCCGCCCTCCATCCCGCCGCCGCCGAGCGACGCGCCCTCGGCGGCCAGACGCGCCTGCGCCTGCGACGCCGAGACGCGCGCGTAGGCGCGCTGCACCCTGCGGACGATGCCCCGCACGGTCGGCAAAAGCGCGTTGGCGTCTTCGACGGTGAACAGCTTCATACCTTTCACTGGTCGTCCGTGACGCGGATGAAGTCCGGGTTGCGTGCGAGCCGGTCGGCGTCGGTGCCGCCGGGCTCGGCGACGAGCTGCGGGACGGATTCGTCGAACTCTTCGGTGCGGCGCGCGTCGCCGGCCTGCTGCTCCTCCGCGCCGTTGAGGAAGTCGCGGGCGTGCGACATCATCTCGTCGGTGTTGGCCTGGGCGGGCTGCGCGTGGTTGGCGTAAGAGTTCGCGGCGTGCTGCTGCGGCTCGTGCGCGTGGTTGTTGTCGTAGTAGCGGTGCGAGTGCGTGGGCTCCTTGCGCACCTTGTCGGCGATGTCGCCGAGGTCGATGAAGTAGTCGGCCACGTCGATGAGCTTGGGCGCGGTGTTCGAGCGGAAGCCGGCCACCTCGACGCGGCAGCCCTTGTAGGCGACGGCGTTGACGGCGTAGACGAAGTCTTCGTCGCCCGAGACGAGCACGGCTGTGTCGTAGCGCCCGGCCAGCGAGAGCATGTCGACGGCGATCTCCACGTCGAGGTTCGCCTTGCGCGTCCCGTCGTAGAAGGTCTTCAGCTCCTTGTGGATGACGCGGAAGCCGTTGCGGCGCATCCAGAGCAGAAAGCCCTGCTGGCGTTCCGCGCCGACATCGACGCCCGTGTAGAAGAAGGCGCGCAAAAGCCTCCCGTCGCCCAGAAGGACGCGCAGGAGCTTGTTGTAGTCGATGTCGATGTTGTGGAACCGAGCCGCGTGAAAAAGGTTGTTGCCGTCGATGAAAACCGCCACCCTGCCTCTGTAGCCTAACTGCCAGGAGATGTTGTTAGTGGGATCATAATGCATGCGAAAGATACCCCGTTCGATTTTCTTAATTCCCGAGATTTCAAACAACCGCTTCGTTTGAGAAGCCCCGCGCTAATTCCTGTAACTCCGTCCAAAAACATCCGGCTGCGCGGAGGAAAGTTATTTAACCACGAACTTTGGCGGCGCGCCAACAGGCGGGGAAAGAGTAGACAGGAGACGGTAGACAGTAGTCAGTAGAAAACCCTTTATTGCCCGCGTCGTCATTACGACGGTCAATGCTCATCAAGCGGAGCCTACTGACTACTGACCACTGTCTCCGGTCTACTTTCTTCCGCGCCGAGCACGTCGCCGGTGGCCGCGTCCACGTAGACGAGCAGGGGCGCGTCCGTCGCGCCGGCCGAGACCTCCCAGGCGACGTGTAGTTCGAGCGCGGCGTCGGCGGCGGCGTTGCGCCGGACGGGGAAGACGACGAGTTGGCGCGCGGCCGACACGTCGGGCTGTGGGAGTGTGCGCGTCTGCTGCGCGCCGGCGCGGTCGGTGTAGGTGACGGGGCGGTTGGCGAGCGCGGCCACGGCCTGTTCGGCCGTCAAAGTTTTCGGCACCGCGGCGAGCGTACGTGCGAGCGCGGCGGCGTCGGGGACGGCCGTGCTCGAAAGCCCGACGACGCGCAGGTCGGGCGTGAAGGTCACTTCGACCACGCCGAAGCCGTTGCGCAGAGGGTACGCGAAAGGCGTCTGCCGGTAGACGGCGCGGCGCGCGGCCGTCCCGCCGCCCGGCGCGTCCGACACCTCGACGAGCGAAAGGTGTTTGAGGTCAAAGCCGAGCAGCGGCGCGGCGGTCGCGAGGAAGCGGCGCAACGCCTCGCGCGTCTCCTCCTCGGACTGATTCTTCTCATCTTCGATGTTGACGAAGGGTAGGCGCGGGTAGTCGCTCAGCCCCGTCGGGAGTCCCGCGAGCGTCGCGGTCACGGGGCGCAGCTCGGGCGCGGGCGCGGTGGCGGCCATCTGCTCGCCGACGACCGTCTTCCAGTTGGCGAGCGCGGCGGCGCGGCGCTCCTCGCTCGCGGCGAGCACGGCGAAGGGCGGCGGCGCGTCGGCGCGCGGCCGCTCCGGGCTCGCCGTGCGCGAGGCGGAGGCGCACGCGCCGAGCAGCAGCGCGAAGGCGGCGGGCATGCACGCGGACGCGATTCGTCTGACGAAGGTCATATCGGTCACGGAAGCGTCGGCTAAAATGTTGAAGGGGAAACGGACGAGAGGGATTATACTCAAGAACGTTCGCGGGGCAATCGGTTCGAGCCGCGTCGTCTCGAACTTGAATAAGAAGAAGAGTCGGGGAGGGGAGCTTGGCGCACGTCGATGACGAGTGGGAGGGGGCGGACGAGCCGGGCGGGCTCGGCGCGCGCGGGGCCGAGGCGGCGCGCCCCTTCGCGCACGAGCAGATGGTCGCCTGCGAAGAGTGCCTGCGCGCCAACCCGCCGACGCGTCTGAGCTGTCTCTACTGCGGCGCGAAGCTGCCGGAGACGGCGCACGGCGCTTCGCTCCGCCGACCCGCGCTGAAGAAGCTTGAGGAGTGGGAGCACGGCTTCAACGTCGTCACGCTGGCGCGCGCGCCCGGGGCGCTCACTTCGGAGGCGGCCGAGGAGGCCGCGTCGCTCCTGCGCCTCGACTGCGGAGGGTTGAAAGAGATAGTCCTCGCGGGGCGGGCCATGCCGGTCGCGCGCGCGGCGTCGGCGGACGAGGCGTGGCTGGTCGTCGAACGCCTCCGCGCGCTCGGGCTCAACACGGAGGTCTTCCCCGACGACGTGCTGGCGCGGAGGCCGTGGCGCGTGCGCGCGTTGGAGTTTGAAGAGGAGGCCCTCGTCTGTCGTCCCGGCCCGGAGGCGGAGTCGGTGCGCGTGCCGTGGTCGGAGGTCGTGCTGCTCTCGAAGGGGCGCATTGTATCGCGGCGCGTCGAGGTCGCGGAGCGCAAGAGCCTCTCGGGGCGCAGCGAGACGGTCGAGACGCGCGAGCTTACGTCCGACGAGTCGGTGCTCGACATCTACACGGCCGTCGGCGACGGACATTCGGCGTCGGCCGGGACTTCGGTGGGGACTGGGGCGGGCTTCCGCGTCCTGTCGAACGGGTTCGACTACTCCTGCCTCGGCGGCGACAAGCGTCTTCTGGCGGCGGGGAACTTCGAGACGCTGTTCGCGGCGCTGCGCGCGAGCGCGCCGTCCGCGGTCTGCGACGAAGAGTACGCGTGCCTGCGTCCGCTGCTCGCGGGGGTGTGGCCTTCGGCGGAGCGCACCGCGTCGCTCGGGCTCCGGCGCGAGCGCCCCGGGCGCTTCAACACCGAGGCCGTGACGACGGTCAGCAACGAGGGACAGTTCACACGCTATGCGCGTCTGCGCCAGATGCTTGTGCTGCGCGCGCGTGCGGAGAGTTTATGAAGAACCAGGGCGGGAACAGACGCGGCCCGGGGCGGCGCGAGGGCGGCGGAGGCGAGCACGCTCGCGGCCGCGCCTTTGGCGAGCGCGGCCGCGAACAGGACGCGCGCGTCCAGAGCGGGCGTGAGCAAGTCAGGCGTGAGGGCGGCGGGCGCGACCGGCGTGAGGGCGCGCGCCCGGCCGAGTCGCCCGGCGAGCGCGTGGCCCGCGCCTTCGGCGGGGGCGGCGAACGCAGGCCGGCGCAGACTCCGCGCGGGGCCGAGTCGCGTGAGCCGCAACGCGCGGACGCCGGCCGCGCGCGGCCCGAGTCAAACCAACAGCGGCCCGACACGAATCAACAGAGGACGGCGGCGGACGACGGCGCGCACGTCTTCGGCGTGCAGCCCGTGCTCGAAGCCCTACGCGCGGGCGCGCGACCCGTCGAGCGCCTTACGGTCGCGGAGGGCGCGCACGAGACGCGCCTGCGCGAGATTCTTGAAATAGCGCGTTACGCCGACATCCCCGTCCGGCGCGTGCCGCGCACGGAGCTGCAACGCCTCGCGGCCGGGGCCAATCATCAGGGCGTCGTCGCCACCATCGCCGCCGCGCACTACACGCACTCGGACGACCTGCTCGACGCGCTCGCGGCGCGCGTGGGCACGCAGGAGCCGCCGCTCGCGGTCGTGCTCGACGGCGTGGAAGACCCGCGCAACCTCGGCGCTGTCATCCGCACGGTCGAGTGCGCGGGCGCGCACGGCGTCTTCGTCCCCGAGCGCCGCGCGTCGGGTCTGACGGAGACGGTGGCGAAGGCCGCCGCGGGCGCGCTCGAATACGTGCCCGTGGCGCGCGCCGCCAACGTCGTCCGGCTGCTGGAAGAGTTAAAGGGGCGCGGCATCTGGACAATCGGCACGGCCGCCGGGGCCGAGACTTCTTACGCGGACTGGGACTGGACTCAGCCGTGCGCGCTGCTTCTCGGCGGCGAGGGCGAGGGTCTGCGCCGCCTCGTGCGCGAGCGCTGCGACGTGCTCGTCAGCATCCCGCTGCGCGGGCAGATCGAATCGCTCAACGTCTCGGTCGCCGCCGGCATCGTCCTCTACGAAGCCCTGCGCCAGCGAACCGCGCGGCGCAAAGAGGCGTACAAAGGAGGCGAAGTGATAAGTGATGAGTGATACGTGTTAAGAAAGAGTAGAAGGGCCTTGTTTTCTTCTTATCACTTATCACTCATCACTTATCACTCCCGAGGAGGTTTGACGAATGTTCTGCCCGAAGTGCGCGACGCAAAACCTTGAGGGCGCGAAGTTCTGCCGCTCGTGCGGCACGGACATCAGCCTCGTGCCGCAGGTTCTGACGGGGCAACTCGCCGCGCGCCTGTCGGCGGCGGAGGACTCGCTCCACGGGCGTCGCCGGAGCAGGCGCGAGCGACGCGACGGGCCGGCGAGCATCGAGCGCGCGGTCAAAAACCTCTTCATGGGCGTCGCCTTCATCTTCATCGCCTTCGCCGTCAAGACGTGGGCCCCGGCCGGACACATCTGGTGGTTCTGGATGTTCCTGCCGGCGGCCGCGATGCTCGCCGACGGCGTCGCAACCTACCTCCGCCTCGCGGCGGAAGGGAGGCACCCGATGGCGCACGCCGAGACCCCGCCGCAACCCTTCTTCGCGCCCGCGCCGCCGCGTTCGGCCGGCTCGCTCTCGCAGGCCGACACGGGCGAGATGATCCCGCCGCCGAGCGTCACCGAAGGCACCACGCGCCACCTCGCCGTCCCCGCCGAACGCGAACGACGCGACCGCTGAAGGCGTCGCCGCCACCCATGCCCCGCGCTACCGGCGCGGTGTATAGTCTCTAACAAGGTGTTCTCTTGATGAGTGAGACGAACAAGGCACGCGTCTGCGTCCCCGTCTGCGTGCGGCGCGCGGACGAGTTGCGCCCTTCGGTCGCACGCGCGGCGGAGCTGGCGGACGTGGTCGAGCTGCGACTCGACTGTCTCGCGGAAGACCAGCTCGCGGCGGCGCGCTCTCTGCTCGGCCCGCTGCTCGGCGAGACGCCGCTGCCCTTCATCATCACCTACAGGCCGCGCGAGCAGGGCGGCGGCCGCGACGTGAGCCTTGAGGAGCGCGCCGCCTTCTGGCGCGATTTGCCCGAGGCGCTGCGCGACATCGAAGGAGTTGACCGACGAGAGCGCGACTTCGTAGACCTCGAACTCGACCTCCTTGAGTCGCCGCTCGCCGGGTCGCTCGGCGAACTCTTCAAGCGGTTCCGCGTCATCTGCTCTCAACACGACTTTGAAGCGACGCCCGCCGACCTCGAAGAACTCTTCTCACGGATGGCGCGCACGCTCGCCGAAATTTTGAAGGTCGCGACGAAGGCGAACTCGATTACGGACTGCGTGGAAGTCCTGCGCCTGTGCGAGCGCGGGCGGCGTGAGGGGCGCGAGGTCATCGCCGTCTCGATGGGCGAGGCAGGGGTGCTGACGCGCGTGCTCGCTCCCGCCTTCGGCTCGTTCCTGACCTACGCGTCGCTCGACGCGGCGCAGGCGACCGCGCCCGGACAGATTTCCGCGCGCGAGCTGCGCGAGGTCTACCGGGTGGACGGCCTGAACACGCGCACGCTCGTCGCGGGGCTGGTCGGCTCGCCCGTCGGCCACTCGCTCTCGCCGCACACGCACAACGCGGCCTTCGCCGCTACGGGGCTCGACGCCGTCTACGTGCCCTTCGAGGTCAAAGACCTGTCCGACTTCGTGCGGCGCATGGCCGACCCGCGCACGCGCGAGATAGCTTGGAACCTGCGCGGGCTGAGCGTCACCGCGCCGCACAAGCAGGCCGTCATAACGCACCTCGACCGCGTCTCGGAGAACGCCTCGCGCGTCGGCGCGGTCAACACGGTGGTCGTCTCGGAGGAGCGCGGGCTCGAAGGCTACAACACGGACGCCGGCGCGTCGGTCGTCCCGCTGGCGGGGCTTGTGAGCCTACGCGGGGCGGGCGTGGCGGTCATCGGCGCGGGCGGCGCGGCGCGCGCTCTACTGTGGGCGCTCGGCGAGGCCGGCGCGCGTGCGACGGTCTTCGCGCGTGACATCGAACGCGCGCGCAAAGTCGCGGGAGAGTTCGGGGCCGACTGGCGCGCGCTCGAAGGCGCGAGCTTCGGCGGCTTCGACGTAGTCGTCAACGCCACGCCGCTCGGCACGCGCGGCTCGCGCGAGACGGCGACGCCCGCGTCGGCCGCTCAACTGCGCGGCGTGCGCGTCGCCTACGACCTCGTCTACAACCCCGCCGAGACGCGATTTCTGCGCGAGGCGCGAGAGGCCGGTTGCCTGACAATCGGCGGACTCGGGATGCTCGTCGCGCAGGCCGAGGAGCAGTTCCGGCTCTGGACGGGGCACGAGCCGCCGCCCGGCGTGATGCTCGCGGCGGCAGAAAGAAAGTTGTTAGAGGGTGGAGGCTAGTTTGAAGACAACTCTTCACCAGCCTCTAGCCTCTAGTCTCTAGTCTCGAAAGATGGAACGTTACAGCAGGCAGATTCTTTTTGAAGGCATCGGCGAGACGGGGCAGCGGCGTCTCGGCGCGTCGCGCGCGCTGGTCGTCGGCTGCGGCGCGCTCGGGTCGGCGCACGTCGAGATGCTCGCGCGCGCCGGCGTGGGCAGTCTGCGCGTCGTCGACCGCGACTTCGTCGAAGAGTCGAACCTGCAACGCCAGACGATGTTCACCGAGCGCGACGCGCGCGAGCGCACGCCGAAGGCCGTGGCCGCCGCGCGCCGCGTCGCCGAGATAAACTCCGAGGTCGAGTGCGAGGCCGAGGTCGCCGACGTTAACCAGTCGAACGTCGAGCGGCTGATCGAAGGCTGCGACGTGGTGCTCGACGGCACGGACAATTTCGCCACGCGCTTTCTCGTCAACGACGCGTGCGTCAAGCGCGGCGTCGCGTGGGTCTACGGCGCGGCGGTCGGAAGTTACGGCGTGACTCTGACCGTCAGGCCGCGCGTCACGCCCTGCCTGCGCTGCGTCTTCCCGGAAGTCCCGGCCGCCGGCTCAGCCCCGACGTGCGACACGGCGGGCGTCATCATGCCCGTCATCTCAATCGTCGCGGCGGTGCAGGTCGCGGAGGCTTTAAAGCTGCTGACCGGGAACGTCGACAGTCTGCACGGCGGGCTGATGCAGTTCGACGTGTGGCGCAACGAGTGGCGGCGCATCTCCGCGGGCGAGCGCGCGGCCGACTGCCCGGCGTGCGCGCTCGGGCGTTTCGAGAGCCTTGAGGCGGAGGCGGGCGACGTGGCGGCCGTGCTGTGCGGGCGCGACGCGGTGCAGGTCTCGCCGCGCGTCGCGGCGTCGCTCGACCTCGAAGCCCTCGCGGCTCGCCTGCGCGCGGCGGGCGAGGTGAAGTCGAACGAGTACCTCGTGCGTCTGCGCGCGGGCGGCTACGAGCTGACCGTCTTCCGCGACGCGCGCGCCATCGTCCGCGGGACGGACGACCCCGCGACGGCGCGCTCGGTCTACGCGCGCTACGTGGGCACCTGAGTCGACTTGTTTCGCGGTTTCGCGGGCGGGTCTTTCGGGTTATGATTCAAAGAAGGCGGGCGCTAACGAACGTCGCCCCGCCGCCACATTGAAAGCGAATCTCTGCACTTCATGAACAACAGACGCATGCCCCTTCGCACTCTTCGACTATTTTTCCTCGCCTCGGCCATCGTCCTTTTCGGCGTCCTGAAAACACAGGCGGGCGGCCCCGTCCTCTGGGAGACCGAAACGCGCGCCGTGTTGCTCAACGGCGAGTCGCGCGGCGTCTCCGTCACGGACACGGGCGCGCTCATGCTCGCGCCGCGCTTCACGCAGGTCTTCGACACCGAGCAGGCTTACGTCTGGTCGAGCGCGGCCGACGCTTCGGGGAACGTCTACCTCGGCACCGGGCACGACGGGCGCATCTTCCGCGTGGCCCCTGACGGGCGCGGCGCGCTCCTCTACGACGCGGCCGAGCTGGACGTGACGGCGCTCGTCGTCGGGCGCGACGGCGCGCTCTACGCGGGCACGTCGCCCGAGGGCAAAGTCTACCGCGTGACTTCGGACGGCAAGGCCGAGGTCTACTTCGACCCGCCGGACAAGTACATCTGGTCGCTGGCGCTGATGCCGGACGGCGCGCTCGCGGTCGGCACGGGAGACACGGGCCGGCTCTACCGCGTGCGCGCGGCCGGGGCGCAGGCGGAGGCGTCGCTGCTCATCGACACGAACGAGACGCACGTCATCTCGTTGGCGTCCGACCGCGCGGGGAACCTCATCGCGGGCACAGACCCGGGCGGGCTCGTCCTGCGCGTCTCGCCCGAGGGCAAGGCGTTCGCGCTCTTCGACTCGCCGCTGCGCGAGATTCACGCGCTCGCGCCCGCCGCCGACGGCTCGATCTACGCGCTCGCGCTCGGCGACGCGGCGACGGGGCCGCGCCCGGCCACGTCCACGTCCACGGTCACGACGCAGAGCGTCAGCGCCTCGACGAGCGGCGGGACGGTGACGGGCACCGTGACGACCGACGACGGGGCGACGGCACAGTCCGTCGCGCTCGGCGTGCAGCAGACGCCCGCGCGCAGCCGCAACGAGCTGAACGGCGCGCGCTCCGCGGTCTTCCGCATCATGGCCGACGGCGGCTCGGACGTGCTTTGGAGTTCGCAGACCGTGACGGCCTTCTCGGTCGCGGCCGCGCCGGGGCGTCCCGGCGTGCTCGTCGGCACGAGCGACAAGGGGCGCATCTACTCGGTGACGGACGACGGCCGCGACACGCTGCTCCTGCAGTCGAGCGAAGACCAGATTTCGTCCTTCGTCGTCCGCGGCTCCGAGGTGTTCGTGGCCTCGTCGAATCAGGGCAAGCTGTTCCGGCTCGGCGGCGAGTCACAGGCCGAAGGGACTTACGAGTCGCCCGTGCGCGACGCGAAGTTCGTCGCCTCGTGGGGGCGCGTCTGGTGGCGCGGGCGCGGGCAGGTCGAGCTGCAGACGCGCACCGGCAACACCGAGCGCCCCGACATGACGTGGAGCGACTGGAGCGCGCCCTACCGCGACCCGGCCGGCGCGGGCGTCGCGAGCCCGCGCGCGCGCTTCATACAGTGGCGCGCGGTGCTGCGCTCGGCCGGAGGGTCGGACGCGCGCGTCGAGGGCGTCAGCGTCTCGTACCTGCCGCGCAACGTCGCGCCCGAGGTCTTGCAGATTCAACTGCTGCCCGTCGGCATCGCGCTCCAGCCGGCGATGCAGGTGCCGGTCGACCCGAACATAGAGGCTTCCGGGATAGACCCCGCGCTCATCGGGCCGCAGCCGCAGATACCGCCGCGCCGTCTGTTCCAGCGCGGCGCGGTCTCGCTCCAGTGGCAGGCCG
This sequence comes from Pyrinomonadaceae bacterium, assembly GCA_040509515.1. Lineage (GTDB taxonomy): Bacteria > Acidobacteriota > Blastocatellia > Pyrinomonadales > Pyrinomonadaceae > QHXN01. Next base: position 16,732 of record JBEVKV010000336.1, read on the forward strand.
AAGACCGCAACGGCGACCAGTTGATCTACTCGGTCTTCTACCGCTCCGTCGGCGAGAACACCTTCCACCTGCTCAAGGAGAATTTACGCGACAACTTCTTCTCCATCGACGGCGCGACGCTCGGCGACGGGCGCTACGTCTTCAAGGTCGTCGCCTCAGACGCGCCCGAGAACTCTCTGGGGCAGGCGCTCGCGGGCGAGCGCGTGAGCGAACCCGTCGAGGTGGACAGCACGCCGCCCGTGGTGCGCGCCGAAGGGGCGGCGCAGGCCACGCCGGACGGCCGCGCGCGCGTGCGCTTCACGGTCGAGGACGCGAGCGGGCGGCTCCGCCGCGCAGACGTTTCCGTCGACAGCGGCGATTGGCGCGCGGTCTTCCCCGAAGACGGCATCGCCGACGGCCCGCGCGAGTCCTACGCGCTCGACCTGCCGCTCTCGGGCGCGGGCGAGCACACGGTCTCGCTGCGCGCGATTGACGGCAGTGGCAACGTGAGTAGCGCCAGAGTAATCGTAAGGCGTTAGGAAATCGCCGAAAGTCGTTGAAAACTGGGCGTCGTGCGGGGCGCACCCTTTACGTACACGATACGGTGCGACCCCCGACCATACGGTGCGAGCGGCGCAACTTCGGCTCCCGAAAGGCTTGAAAGAAAGGCGCGGCCGTGCGTGGCACTGGCTTTGCAAACTTGAGCGGGCGAGACTCGCGCGTCTCTCCTTCTCCCTCCCGTGCGCGATTGACGTACATGAGGAGGCAAAGGTTAGAACCATGAAGTTTTTCAAGCAGCTCACAATCACGTTCATTGCTTCCTGCGTGCTCGCGACCGGCGCGATGGCGGTCGAACCGCAGAAGGAGCAGAAGCCCCCTCCGCCGCCGAAGGAGAAGCAGGACGTTCCCAAACCCCCGAAGGAAAATCCTCCACCACGCGGCGGCAACGACAACAGGGGCAATGGCGACAAAAAGGGGGGAAAGCCCTGACGCTACCCGCGTCGGGTTTCGCGGCGACGCCCGGAGGGGCGAAGTTCACGGAGTCGAACGCGGGCGACAAGAGGCGACCCGGCTACGCGAGGCGTAGGGGCACAGACAACAAGGCGCGCCGGCGGAGGCGATAAAACCCCCCGACCGACGCGCCTGTACTTTTTCCGCAAGGGGGACTTGAAAGGTGAAGGGAAAAATTCTGAGGGCAGCAATCTTTACGCTCGTCGCGGGCGGCGCGCTCGTCTCGCCGCTCTCGCCGCTGGCGGGCGAGGCGCGTGCGCAGTGGAGGCGTCGCGCCCCCGTCGTCCAGCAGACCGCGCGGACGCGGGGCGCTGACCCGCGGCTCATCGCGCAGGCCGAGCGCGTCTCGGGCGACCGCTTCCAGTTCGAGTCGCTCTCGCCGCGCGGCGTGCGCGTCTACTCGGTGGCGCGGCCGAACCCCGCGACGCTGCGCGCCATCGACGGCGGGCTCGCAGACCTGTTCGCCGTCGCGCAGCGGCGCGGCTACAGGCAGGGTTTGAGCTACTCGGACTACACGGTCTTCATCGGCCGCGCCGACCGCCAGCGCGACTCGGCGGGCGCGTACTCGCCCGACATCGCCGTGGGCGCGGCGCAGTACTCGGGGAGCGTCTACGACAAGGGCGGCTACGTCTTCGCCGCCGGGATGGTGCTCTCGATGGAGCCGGGCGCGTTCCTCATCGCGGAGCACGAGCGCGACTTCAACCGCGTCGCCAACGTCGCGCGCTACGAGGGCGAGCACATCATCCTCTATCACAACGACCGCCGGCTCTATCAGCAGACCTACGATCACAGCCGGGGCGGCGGCCACCCGATAATTCAGTAAGCAGTAAGTAGTCAGTAGAAAAACTTTGGCG